>JAYYFR010000015.1:0-25379 GCA_036158635.1 Bacteroidota bacterium
TATTGTATTATTTTCTATAATTTTTTACTTTATTATAATTTACAGTAATAGCACAAGTTCTATAGCATTTAAAATGATAAGTATTTGGTTATTGTTTTGTGTTGTTCTTCCTGGGGGAGTACATCAGTATGCATCCTTAAAACATCCGACTAACTATATGACTGATTTTTTAGATGCTAATAGAAATGATTTTTATGAAATGGTTAGTTTGCCTGCTGAAAATATTTACAAAAAATTGAATGTTATATATCCCAATGTCGACGAAAGCCTTTACGGTATGCAAGTTAAAGCAAACAACGGAAGCTTAAATGATGCAAATTATAATGCACTGAGGCAAACTATTTGTTCTATAGCGAATGATATGAACAAGAACGTTATTGTTGAAATTGAAGAAAAAAATAAATTAAAAAATGAATTTATTGAATCAACTTATTGGTTTAATCCAATTTCATGTTTTTTAAATAAGTGGAATTCTCACACAGCAACTGATTATAATTCATATTATAAATTCCGTGTTAATATTCAAGATGATATTGATGCAAAATTGGCATTATTAGTAAATGGAATATGGAATCAAAAAAACATAGATCAGCAAGTCTATGAGGATTATCTTAAAAAACTTGGTGTCATAAACAAGTAATTATTTTTTATTATTAGGTAAATATTTATTAAATATGTTTTATTAATAAAATAATATGAAAGTAAATATTTTTTGGTTTCGTCGTGATTTAAGGTTAATTGATAACACTGCATTAATCCAGGCACTGAAGTTAAATAACGTTAAGCCTATATTTATTTTTGACTCTGATATTTTAAATGAACTTGAGCCAAACGATTCTAGGTTGTCTTTTATTCATTCTTTATTAAAATCTATTAACAAAAAATTAAATAATCATGATTCTGCAGTTTTTTGTTATCATGGAAAACCTATAGATATATGGCGTAAAATAATTTCTGAATATGATATTGGTGAAGTCTATTGGAATAAAGATTATGAACCATACTCAATCAAAAGAGACAATGAAATAAAAAAGATATTATTAGAAAAAAATATTAATGTAAAAACATACAAGGATCAAGTTGTTTTTGAAGAACATGATGTTTTAAAAAATGATAACAAACCTTATACCGTTTACACCCCATATAAAAATAAGTGGTTATATAACCTTGAACAAATAAATAAAAAAGAAGGTTTTGAAATTAACAATCAAATAAATTTTAATAATTTCTTAAAGAAAACATCTTCTTTTCCATCCTTAAATGATCTAGGTTTTACTCAATCAAGTATTTCTGTTAGACCATTTAATTTTGAATTTTTATCTAATTATGAATCTTTTAGAGATTATCCTCACAAAGATTTTACTTCATATTTAAGCCCTCACTTGAGATTTGGTTCTATTTCAGTCAGAGAATGTGTTAATTTTGCATTGAAAACTAACTCTGTTTTTTTGTCGGAACTTATATGGAGAGAGTTTTTTATGCAAATTTTATTTCACTTCCCTCACGTAGTTGATACATCATTCAAATTAAAATATGACAAAATAAAATGGCGTAACGATCCAAAAGAGTTTGAGGCATGGTGTAATGGAACAACAGGATATCCTTTAGTTGATGCGGGTATGCGTCAGTTAAATGAAACTGGTTATATGCATAACAGGGTCAGAATGGTTACAGCTAGTTTTCTAGTCAAGCATTTATTAATTGATTGGAGATGGGGAGAAAGATATTTTGCAAAAAAACTGTTAGATTTTGAATTATCATCTAATAATGGTAATTGGCAGTGGGCTGCTGGAACTGGTTGTGATTCAGCTCCATATTTTAGGATATTTAACCCTATTGAACAATTAAAAAAATTTGATTCTAATCTTATTTATACAAAAAAATGGATTACTGATTTAGACGAAGAAACATACCCTTCTAGAATAGTTGATCATAAGTTTGCTAGAGAAAGATGTCTATCAACCTACAAAGAAGCTTTAAATTAAGTTATATGAAAAAAGAAATTTGGCTATTTATATCTGCTTTTGGAATTATGTTTGCTGTTTTTTCCTGGTTACAGGAATCTTCACTAATACCTACACATGATCAATTGGGTTATTTAAAAGGGGTGTATGCTGTTGTTACTGGTTTTGTTTTGTATTTTTTTTTCAGAAAGAGTCTGTGAAACTTAAGTTATTTAAATACTTTTTTTAATATTTCAGAAATTCTTTTTTTTGGGTTTGTTCTAATTTCTTTTTCCTCAATTTCAATCAATTTAAATAAACCCTGAATGGTTTTAGATGTTATATACTCATCTAAATCTGGATTTATTTTTTTGGATAATGGTATTGAATTATATTTTTTAATTAGTGGGTTCCAATATTTATATACTTGAACTTTAGCCATTGATTTTTTTACGATAGGGGTAAATTTAGAAAACAAGGAGTCATAACTTTTTCTCTCTAAATATTTAGTTGCGGCATTGTCTTCCCCCTTTAATATCTCTTTTGCATCATAAAATTTTATTTTTTTCACCTCAGTGATTAAAATATTTAGTGCTTCTTTGGAAGCATTCTCAGCTGCTTCGTTCATTTTTATTTCGAATTCTTGAATGGATTTTTTAAAGCCAATATCAGCTAATGTTTTTTTTATTTTTTTAGCTTCTTTTGGAAATGGAATTCTAATTAATTCGTTTTTATTAAATCCATTTTCTTTTGATGCTTCATTAACTGCATAATTACATCCTTGAATTAATGCTTCTGTCAAACCTTTTGATATTTCTTTTTGAGATGTTTTAGAGTTAGGGTTCAATTTTTTTGATATTTTGGAAATATCTATTTGAGTAAAGCAAAATAGGGGTGTCAATAAAATTAAAAAAAAATTGATTTTCATATTTAACAATGATTTAATATTAAATTCACTTTTATTTTTTTATTGTAAATCAGTTGGAAATCCTGTTGAATAATCATGCTTTAATTCAACTTCCACTTCAAATTTTATATTTTTTGAATTAATTTTATTTTCTTGTCGAACAATTTTGATAATTTCAATGGCATACTGATTATATTTTGGGCTAAGTAAAACAAAGGTAGCTTCTCTTACTAAAGATTTATTATCATAAGCCATTTCCATTCCAGATAGTTTTGCAATTTCTTCACCATTTAAGTAAACACTTTTTCCATCATAAGAAAAACCAGTAATATCCACTTTTTCTAGTTGATAAACACTGCAGCTCATAGAAATAATTAAGAATAGAAATAATATTTTTTTCATAATGTTAATTTTATGTTAATGAATTTGTCCAAAATTTTAACAAATATTTAATATTTGTTTCACTTTTATTTAATAGTACTAAATTAATTTTATCACATAATTAATAGCAAACATATATTAATTAATATAATAATATTTAATCTTTAAATTATAAAAAAATGAAACATCTATCTAAATATTTTTTGCCTTTTATATTAGTACTAGGCTTTCTTTCATCATGTAGTGGTGACGACGATCATGACCACAATCAATCTGTTATGGGTTGTACTGATCAAAATGCAATAAATTATGATGCTGATGCCACTGAAGACGACGGTTCTTGTGAATATGGTTCGGATGCTGTGCAACTTGTTTATCCTGGAGGTGAAATTACTGAGTCTGTTACATGGACAAAAGATAATACTTATATATTGACTGGTAGAGTTGTTGTTCCAAATGGAGTAACACTAACTATTCAAGCAGGTACAGTTGTGAAAGCATACCCCGGACAAGAAGCTAATGCGTGTGCATTGATTGTAGCTAGAGGTGGAATGATTATGGCTGAAGGCACGTCTTCTGAACCTATTATTTTTACAACAACAGCTGATCAAATAACACGAGATCATTCTTCTTACCCTGGTTTTGCCAACCTAAATGAATCAGTAAAGGGTCAATGGGGTGGAATTATTATCCTTGGTAATGCTGAGATTTCTGCTGATAACTATGAAGTTCAAATTGAGGGAATTCCCGCATCTGACTCCAATGGTTTATATGGAGGTTTTAATAACTCTGATAATTCAGGTGTATTTACATATTGCCAAATTAGACATGGGGGAACTTTATTGGGTGAAGGAAATGAAATTAATGGTCTTACGTTAGGAGGTGTAGGTTCTGGAACTACTATTCACCACGTGGAAGTTGTTGGTAATGTAGATGATGGTATTGAGTGGTTTGGAGGTTCTGTTGATGCATCTGACTTATTAGTTTGGGCTCAAGGTGATGATGCATTTGATGTTGATCAAGCATATTCAGGTACCATTTCAAATATTATGTCAATTGCTGATATTGAATCAGATCATGCTCTAGAAATAGATGGTCCAGAGGGTTCTATGGAAGCTGGGTTTACTATGAATTCTGGTATGTTTATTGGTTATAACCCAGATGGGGGTGAGTATGCTGACTTTAGATCCAATGCAATGGGTACTTTTTCTGGCTTATATTTTGAAAATTTCTCATGTGATTCAGACTTTGAATTAGATAATGATGGAGTTGCTCAAAATGCGATGGATGGGCAATTAAGTTTTTCAAACTTGCAATTTAATGTTTCTCACTTAGCAGATTCATGTAACGTTTCTGTAGAATCAATTTGTTTAGATAAATCAGAAAATGATATTGCTGCATCATTTATGTGGGATGCTTCAATTACATCTAGTCAAGGTGTAGGTTTTGATGCCTCTCAGTTCAATGGATGGACTTGTTATAATAATTAATAATAATTTTTTTTTAAGTTAGAGCGATCCTCAGGACTATATTATAGTCCTGAGGATCGTTTTTATTTAACATTCATTTAACATACGGCAATTTATTTTTAACTTAATTTGTTAGGACAAATAAAAAATTTATGAAGTACTTATTTATATTTTTTTATCTATTTAATTTTATTTCATTTTCACAAAATAGAATTAGTGGTGTAGTTTATGATTCAAATTCTAAAGAAAGTATAATTGGTGCTAATGTGGTAGTTTATTCAAATCAAGAAATTGTTAAAGGGACAACTACAAATGTGGAAGGTGAGTTTAATTTTAATTTAACCCAAGGTAATTATGTTTTTGAGATTTCATTTATTGGTTATTCTAATTTTAAAACAGAAAAAATTTTTGTTAATAAAAGTTTCGTTCTTGATGATATTTTTTTGAGTGAATCTTCATTATTCTTAGATGATGTAACAGTAAAAACTAAACAAAATTTAAATAACGAAACATCTTTAATTACATTAAAAAATAAGTCTATAAATTCTCTCGACGCTGTTTCTTCTCAATCTATAAGTAAGTCTGGAGATGGTAATGTTGCTAGTGCAATTAAGAGAGTATCCGGAGTTTCAATTCAAGATGGTAAATATGTTTTTGTTAGAGGATTGGGTGATAGGTATAGTAAAACAGTTTTAAATGGTTTAGATATTCCAAATTTAGATCCTGATAAAAATACAGTACAAATGGATATTTTTCCTACTTCTGTTATTGATAATATTGTTGTTTTTAAATCTTTTACTCCTAACTTTCCTGCTGATTTTTCAGGTGGTTTAGTAAACATTACAACAAAATCTATTCCTGATAAAAAAACCTTAAATTTTTCTTTTTCATTTGGATTTAATTCGGCTACAATGAATGATGATTATTTAACTCATGAAGGTGGAAAATTTGATTTTATAGGTTTCGATGATGGTACTAGGAATTTACCACTAAGTAATCCTTTTTCTGGAGCTAACATTCCTTATGGTATACAAATTTATTCACCGGGTGATTCAAATTATGAAACTATAATGAATAATACTAGATCTTTTAATTCAAATATGGGAGTCATTAATTCAAAGCCAATTCCTAATTTATCATTTAGTTTTTTTGGAAGTAATTACAAAAAATTTGATTCAGGAAAAAAAATTGGATATTACTCAGGAGTTACTTTTAAAAATAGTAATTCTTTTACTGAAGATTATACTCAAAATTCACTCGAAGAAAATCCTGATTCTTCGATATTAGATTTAGACTTAACAAGGGAGCAGTATGGGAATGTTGGTAAAAATAGTGTATTATTAAGTGCAATTAGTGGATTAGTTTTTGATACAGATAATTCAAATTATAAGTTAAATATATTAGCAATTAGAAATACTATTCAACAATCTGGTTTTTTTTACCAAAGAAATATTGAAAGTAATGCTAATTATTTAAAAAAAGAAAGTATAGATTACTCTGAAAAATCTATATTAAATTTTTTTATTGAAGGAAAACATTTGTTAAATAAACATCTAAATTTAAATTGGTCAATTTCTCCCACTTTTTCAAAAATAGCTGATAAAGATGTTAGAGAGACTGCATATGAAATGATTGATATAGATGGGGTTGTACCTTTAGATGAAATTAAACCTGATTACTCAAATTATATGATTGATGCTAGTAATGCTGGTGTTCCCTCTAGAATGTGGAGGGATTTAGATGAATTTAATTTAATTTCTAAGTATGATATTTCTTATTCTCATAAAATTAATTCTTTAAATGCTAAATTAATTATGGGTTCATTGTTTAGCTATAAAAATAGAGATTTTCAAATATTGAGATACTTATTACAACCAGTTTCACTTTCTTCCTCTGATTTCACCGGTAATCCAAATGAAATTTTAACTAATTTGTTATATGATGGTCAAACAGGGTTTTATGCTTCTGGTGAATTTCAACCTAGTAATTCATTTCAGGGCTCACAAACTAATATAGCTACATATTTTTTAGAGGAGATAGAATTTTCTACTTTATTTAAGTTAATTGCTGGGGCAAGGTTAGAAAATTATACACAATATTATACTGGACAGAGTCAGACTTCTAATGAAACCACAGGGGAAGGTATATATGATAATGATAAAGTGTTATCGGATCTTGGTTTTTTTCCATCACTAACTTTCATTTATAACCTTGATGAGAAAACAAAAATTAGATCATCTTATTCACTAACAACTGCTAGACCTTCATTTAAAGAGAAGTCTGGTGCCCAAATTTTAGACGTCTTATCAGGAATTACATTTAATGGTAATCTTGATTTAGAAGTTACTGATATTACAAATTTTGATACTAGGATTGATCGTTTTTTTGAAAAGAACCAAATCATAAGTTTGAGTGCATTTTATAAAAAAATGAAAAATCCAATTGAGCTTACTAGGTACTCTTCTGATGATGATAACGTGCAACCAATTAATACACCATATGGTAAAGTTTTTGGTTTAGAGTTTGAGATCAGGAAAGCATTGGATTTTATTTTTGATGGTTTGTTTGTAAATATGAATAATTCATTAATATACTCAGAAGTTGAAATTACTGGTGATGAAGAATCGTCAGTTTTAAATTCTCTTCGTGATGGAGAAGAATTTTCCTCTATAAGGCAAATGCAAGGTCAGGCTCCATTTATTTTAAATTTAAGTTTATCATATATTAAGGACAAGTTTGATGTAGGTTTGTTTTATAATGTTGAAGGAGAAAAGCTTTCCATTGTTGGTATAAATAGAAGGCCAAATATTTATTCTTCTCCTTTTCATAGCATTAATTTAAATTTTTCAACTTATTTAAATAATGATAAAAGTCTTAAGCTTTCTTTGTTATCAAAAAATTTATTAAATCAAAAAAGAGAATTTTATGCTAAATCCTATGGTATAGAGGATCAAATTTATAGTAGTTTCCTTTCGGGTAGAACTTTTAGTTTTAAATTATCTTATAAATTGAATAATTAGAAGGCTAAAAAACTATTAAACTTTAAATTTATACCCAACTCCTTTAATTGTAACTATTTTTTCATCACCAATTTGTTCTCTGATTTTTCTTATTTGCACATCAACATTTCTTGGTGACACAAAGTAATTTTGACCCCAAACTTTTTTAATTATTTTATCTCTACTAAATACTATATTATTATTTGTATATAAATAATTTAGAATTTTAAACTGTGTGTTAGTTAAATTAATTTCTTTATCATTTAGAAAGATTAAATGTTTAGCTTCATTAATAGATATTCCATTTTTAATTACACCATCTAGATTTATTTTTTTTCTTTTTGTGTATGATTCTATTTTTTTAATTAATAATCTAGGTTTTATTGGTTTTTTAACATAATCATCACCTCCTGCATCATAACATGCAATTTGAGTATATTCTTCACTTCTAGCTGATAAAAAAATAATTATTACATCCTGATCTTTATAATGGTTTCTAATTTTTTCACAAATTTCTACTCCATTTAATTCGGGCATCATAATATCTAATAAAATGATATTAGGCTTAAATGATTTGTAAAGCTCGATGGCTTGAAGACCGTCATTTGCTATTTCTGTGATAAAATTACTTTTTTCAAGATTATATTGTAAGAATTCAGTAATATCGGTTTCATCGTCGACAATTAATAGTTTAGCAAAATCCATATATAACAAAATAAAAATAAAAATGTTATTTATTTGTGTGCTATATGTTAATTATACATTAATTATTTAAGGCCTAGTTTAATGAAAAATTGAGTTATTCCTTCACTAAATGATGTTGGTAATTTTTCAATCATTGAGGCGAATGATAATTGATCATTTACTCCAATTGCAATTGCAATTGATACTATTAAGCCAATCATTGCAAAGGAAAAGTCTTTAATAATTAATAATATTGTTTTTTTAAAACTGTTTGAACCACTTTTTCTTAAAGTCATTCCTAGTTCTCTTCCTCCTAAAAGACCGATAAAAACCCATGTTGTACTCATGGGCACATCACTATATAGTTTGAAGTAAAATAATAAAATACAGTAAATAAAATCGATAATTGTGGCAAATCTTACATCAGTTACAACCGATTTTTCTGTAACAATTTTTTGTATTCTTCCACCTTTATAATATAATAGCATGCCAAGACCAAAAAAAACAATACTTATAAAGCCAAAAAAAGTACTAAAGTTCATATTTCTAGGTAAATAAACAGCAATGTTAGCTGCATCCTGCATTAACCACACAGACCAAAGTGTTCCGCTAGTTATCCATTGAGCGATAGTCCAGCTAAATCTTGCTTTACCAGTGAAATATTTTTTAGCAATTTTAGCAATTGAAATGAATACTAAAAATCCAATAAAAAACGCTAGAATATAACCTGACATACTTTTTGCTAATACGCCACCCACAGCTTTAGGATTTGCAGCAAATGATGTAAGTAATATAAAAGTTGTTGAGACAGGCATTCTTAGTCTAGTAAGAATAAGTAGGAATACCGGCGCGGCAACCTGTAAAAAATGAAAAGAAGTTGGGGCTTTTTCAAAACCTTTGCTAAGAAGTCTCCCGTTACTTACATCTCCATTAAAATTAAGCCAGCTGTAAGTAATTGTGGTAACAAAAATTCCTCCTAAAAATAACCAAAGAATCCACCACTTTTTATCCTGATTAGATGCTATAAATGTACCTATAGTCTGAATACTATCATTTGCTACTGCTGCATATGCCGCAAATAAAAATCCCACCCACATTGCTAAGTTAGGATATGGTGCGGAGAACATTGCTAAAAGAAAACAAAGTATAATAAAAGCTAAAAAAGATCTTTCAGATTTTTGTATATAGAGTTCTACTGGGTAACTGAAACGAGAAAAAATTTTTTTCATTATATTAATTATTTTTAGTCTTATATTTAATTTAATAAAAAAAATTAAAAAAAATTAAAAAATCTAAGCAACTCCAGACACAAAAGCAACTATCATTATAATGATATAAATGAAATTACTTATGTCTATTTTTTTTGATTGTATTTTTTGCATATTATATAATTTATTCAAATTTAACTTTGTATTATTACTACATAGTTAACTTAATGTTAAATTAATGTTAAATGTTTATTAAAGTTTTGAGAATTAAATATGATTATTTAATATAATTTTTAATATGTCTACAGTTATTGTTATTGGTTCAGGAGTTGCTGGCCTTGCCTCAGCTCTTAGATTTTCTATAAAAGGTTATAAAGTTCATGTTTTTGAATCTAATAATTATATAGGAGGTAAGATTGCTGAAATTAAGGGAAATGGTTTTAGATTTGATGCCGGTCCCTCATTATTTACAATGCCTGAGCTTATGGATGATCTTATTAGGTTATCTGAAAACAATCCACAAAATTATTTTAACTATTTAAAATTAAAAGAAAGCTGTAGGTACTTTTTTAATGATAAAACCATAATTCATGGTTATTCTGATATTGATAGATTTGTTTTTGAAGCCAGTAAAAAGACAGGAATTGATCCTAAAAAATTAAAATCCTTTTTCAAGAAAAATAAATTTATATATAATTCTACTAAATCTATTTTTATTGAAAAGTCATTACACAAATTATCAACTTATTTATCATTTAAAACTTTCTTATCCTTTTTGAAAATTCCATTTTTAAACATTTTCACCACTATGAATAAAGTCAATGAAAATAGTTTAAAAAATAAGAAACTAACTCAACTCTTTAACAGATTTGCAACATACAACGGGTCTAATCCCTACAAGGCTCCAGGTATTTTAAATATTATTTCTCATTTAGAATTTAATCAAGGAGCTTTTTTTCCTAAAAAGGGTATGAGGTCAATTGTTGATGTTTTATACAAAATCTGTTTAGAAAGAAATGTAAAATTTCATCTCAATAGTAAAGTAGATAAAATAAATTTAAAAAATAATAAAGTAACAGGAGTTGAGGTAAATGGTAAATCGTATAATTCTGATTTAGTGATTTCTAATGTTGATATTCATTTTGTTTATAAGAATTTACTTGATGTGAAGAAAAAACCGATTCGAATTTTAAAACAAGAGAGATCATCTTCAGCTTTGATTTTTTATTGGGGTATTTCAAAATTGTTTAAATCTTTAGACCTTCATAATATTTTGTTTTCTTCTGATTACAAAAATGAATTTAATCAAATCTTTAACGAAAAAACAGTCCCAGATGACCCAACAGTTTATATTAACATTACATCTAAGTATAAAGCTGATGATTCTCCTAAAGGACATGAAAATTGGTTTGTAATGATTAATGTCCCTCACAATCAAAATCAAGACTGGAAATCTTTAATTTCTATCGCTCGAAAAAATATAATTCATAAAATAAACAATCATTTTGAAGTTGATTTAGAAAAATTAATAGTCTTTGAAGAATATTTAGACCCTATTAGAATTGAAAATAAAACAGGTTCATATTTAGGATCTTTATATGGGAATTCATCTAATTCAAAATCTTCTGCTTTTTTTAGACATGCTAATTTTTCAAGTAAAATAAAAGATCTATATTTTTGTGGTGGTAGTGTTCATCCTGGGGGAGGGATACCACTTGCCTTAAATTCTGCTAAAATAATAGATGAAATTGTTAACTAAATGAAATTATTAAAACAAAACATAGTAGTTAGTTTATTGGTGATATTTCATATTATTGGAATGTTAGGTTTATCATTTCAGTCATCTCAAGACATTTTTTTATTCCTTACTCCTTATCACTTATTATTTACATTTATTTTAATTTTTATTTCTAAAAATTACACCAAAAAGTTTTTTCAATTAACAGCTCTAATATTTTTATTAGGCTTTTTTATTGAGGTGTTAGGAGTTTATAGTGGTTTTTTATTTGGTGATTATGTATATGGTGATGGTTTGGGTCTCAAGATATTTAAAGTTCCTTTAGTAATAGGTTTGAATTGGTTTGTTTTAGTATATGCTTCTAGAGGAATTGTGAATTACTTTTTAAAAAATAATGTAATACAAGTTTTACTTTCATCTTTGTTAATGGTTTTGTTAGATTTATTAATTGAACCCGTTGCAATTAATTTTGATTGGTGGTCTTGGGGCTTAGGTTATGTTCCTTTTAGTAATTATCTGATGTGGTTTTTAGTAGCTTTTGTTATGCAAATAATTATTTCATTAAAAAAATATGAAATTTCAAAAAGAATTGCCATTTCTTTATTTTTAACCCAATTAATATTTTTTACATATTTAAATAGTATAGTTGTTTAGTATATGGATTTTTTAGAAAACAATTTTTTTTATTTAATTCTTTTGTTATTTACTCTTTCGTACCCTCTTTTACAAAGTTTTGAGAGAAGAATTAAATACTACACTAAATGGAAAAGTTTATTTAAAGGTATTTTTTTTATGATGTGTTTATTTATTCCATGGGATATAATTTTTACATCTAAAGGGATTTGGGGCTTTAATCATAAGTTTATTCTAGAAATACCTCCATTTTTATTTTTGCCTTTAGAAGAATGGTTGTTTTTTATAATTGTTCCATTCGCATGTGTATTTATTTATGAAGTATTAAATTATTTTTTCCCTGTTTCAAAAAAGCATGACTACATTACCAATTTTTTGTTTATTAAATCAGTTCTTCTATTAGTTTTGTCCTTTATTTTTCATGATAAAACTTACACCGCTATTTGTTTTTCACTGGCTTCTTTTTTTACCTATTTCTTATACTTGTTAGAGCCTTCCACTCTATTTAAGATTTATCGTGCTTATCTGGTTACTTTTATTCCTTTTGTTTTGATTAATGGCTTTTTAACCGGCAGTTTTACTTCTGATCCAGTAGTTTGGTATAATGATTTATATAATCTTGGAATTAGATTTTTAAATATTCCTATTGAAGACTTTATATACAATTTTTTGATGCTGTCAATTGTCTTATTTTTTTATATCAATTCATTAAAAAAAGTATAAATAATCAATTTATTGCATAACTATTGTATAAAATATGTCTTTAAAAGTTATACATTTTTTACTAAAACAAGTTTAATTATTTTTTTCATTCATAAAATTTATATGTTTGACCAAAATATTTTAAACCATGAAAAAAACTTTACTTACATTTTTTATTTCAACATTATTTATTACTTCGCAAACTAGTGATAACTTAATCATACTTAATGAGGGTTATTATGACTTTACCAATCAAGAAATCGTTGAGCCAGTTTCAATTGGTGTTTACTTTCCTTCAACTGAAATTTATGAAGAAGTTGTAGTTATTGATGGGGTAAGATTTGCATCTGATATGATAGTTGATGGCGATATTTTATATGTAGCTGCTGACAATAAAATTTTAAAATATCAAATTGGTTCTTTTGAATTAATAAATGAAATTGAAGTTCAAGGTGCTAGAAACTTATTAATTCATAACAATAATTTATTCATTTCGAGAGGAGATTATGACTACGATACATGGTCTCCAGTTGTTTTTGATTCTTACCTTCTTGTATACAATAAAGATGATTTTTCTTTTGTTACTCAATTTGATACTGAAAATGGACCTGCTTGGTCAACTCAAAATTTAGTTTCTAAAGATGATCAAGTTTTTGTTGCAATTAACAATGGATTTGAGTGGAATAATGAAAAAGGTTTAGTAGGTGTTGTTGATGCTAACAATCTTACTTATACAAATGAGTTTGATTTAGGTGAAAATGGAACAAATCCAGATAATATGGTTCTCAAGGGGGATTACTTATTAACTGTAAATAATAAAAATTGGTCAGGAAGTTCTGTTTCAAGAATAAATTTAATTAATAATGAAGTTGTAACTGAAGACTTGGCTGATCTTTCTACTGGATGTGGTACTTCGGCTTTAAGAGGTGATTTTCTTAATTATCAAGTATCACAGGGAAGTACTGTTCATAAATATGATTATGTTAATATGGAAACAGTTGGTGTAGAAGAGGGTATGAATTTAAACTTTTACGAAATTATTGAAAGCTCTGATAATTTATTTTATGCTAGTTCTACTGATTTTTTCTCTTACGGAGAAGTTTATGTTTTTGATGAAAATAATGAAGTTATTAATTCATTTTCAACAGGAATTAGCCCAGGTGCTTTTGCTTTTTACTCTTCTGATAATGGAGGTTGTTCAGATAATGAAACCTTAATGACTTTAAATTATACATCATTAGGAAAATCTACTTTCAGTGTTTCTGTATACCCTGTTGAGGAACTGTATTCTGCTACACTTTCTGATGGTTCGGGAGAAATTTCATCATGTTTTCCAACTGAACTAGAAAATGAGTGTATTTCCGTTGAGGTTGATGGTAATTTAACATGGAGTTTATCATGGATTGGTACAGGAGGAAATTCAAATGAATGGTTAACAAGTGAAAGTATTTCAGATTTTGCTACATATTCCTCTAATTCAAGTTATTATTTTGGAGAATTATGTGGTTTTTTTGCTGGATGTATTGATGAATTAGCTTGTAATTATAATGATGCTTCTGTTTTTGATGATGGTTCTTGTATTTATGCAGAAGAATACTATGATTGTGATGGGAATTGTATAAATGATGAAGATGGTGATGGTATATGTGATGAATTAGACTCTCCTTGTGATGATTTAGTTGATAATGATGCTGTAATTGAGGAAAATTTTGGTGCTTTTTTCATTAATGATTGTCCATCTTTAATTGATTTCTTATTTGATAGTTATAATTATTCTGAATATGAATCATGTAGTTGGAACGGCTCTCCAATGACTGATTTTGGTGGGTTATTAATTTATGATATTTGTCCTTGTTCTTGCGATGGTGTAGGGGAGCCAGTCGATGTCTATGGATGCACTGATGAGAATGCTTGTAATTATGATATAAATGCTACTATAGATAATGGAACGTGTGGTTTAATTGATGATTGTGGGGATTGTCAAGTCCCGTACTGTTATGATATTGTTACTAATCAACCTAGCTATATAAATCAATCTGATTGTGATGGTGTTTGGGTTGGAAATGATCCCTCAGATGATTATTGGTTAGGTAGTCAATGGAATCCTTATTGGAATTCTGGTTGTAACAGTTCTACTATTGAGATTAATTCCTCAAAGAAGATTATTTTGATTACAGATATTTTGGGTAGAAACTCCAAAGAATTATCTTATAACAACCCACAATTTATTATTTATAATGATGGCTCTGTTGAGAAGGTTTTTAAAGTAAAATAATATTTTTAATAATTAATTTTAATTTTTTTATTTATTTATATTGATTCTAAATAATATTTTTATAATTTTGAATCATTCTAAATAAACAATTAAATATTATTAAAATGAAAAATATATTTTACTTTACCCTTTTACTTATTTCACCTTTTGTTTTTAACTCATGTGATAATGATGATGATGATCACGATCATGATCATGACACAGTTGTTGCTCCTGCTACGTATACTTTTGATAGAGATGGACTTTCAACTGTATCTTTTTCTGGACAAACTTGTAGATTACAAATGGCAAAAGACATTTATGATGTTATGAATACAGCAGACGGCGCCTCTGTTAGTGAATTTTTAGCGATGTTTAATGATGGAACAGGTTTCGATATTGCTTATACATGTGGAAAAAATGTTGGTGGAAAAACTGCTGCTTCCCCAACTGCCTCTTCCACTGTTAAATCTCAGTTTGAAGACATGTTTACAGTCCTCGTTGATCAAGTATATCCAAATTGGACTAGCTCTGCTTCTGTTGGTGTGGCTGGTCAAATTACTACTAGCACAGGATCAACTTATCAAGTTGATGGAAAAGGTTTAGAGATTGATCAGGCCTTTATCAAAGGATTAATGGGTGCGATGGTTGTTGATCAAATGACTAATAACTATTTAACTCCTTCTAAATTAGATGGTGATGGAACCACAAACAACACAGGTGGATTAATGGCTGGTGAATACACAGATATGGAACATTACTGGGATGAAGGATATGGATATTTATATGGCTATAATAATGAGCATGTTGGAGGTTCTGACAATAATGCAAATGGCCCAGCTGAAGGACATGGCGTTTTAGTTAATAAATACCTAAAAAAATTAAATGAAGGTTCTCATCCTGGAATAGCAAATGTTATTTATGATGCTTTTAAGTTAGGTAGAGCTGCTATTGTTGCAGGTGATTATGACCTTAGAGATGCTCAAGCTAACATTATTAGAGAACACATGGATAAAATCATTGCTCAAAAATCAATTGATTATCTATCTGGTGCTGCAATTACAATTGAATCAGGTGCTCCAAGAGAAGATACTTTTCATGGTTTGTCTGAGGGATATGGTTTTGTAATGAGCCTTCAATTTACTAGTTACTTTTCTAATTCAGAAGTTAACTCTATGTTGGACCAAATGATGGCTGGAAATGGTTTTTGGGATATATCAGCTGATGATTTAAATTCAATGGTAACTATGATTGAAGCTGCTTCAGGACTTTAATAAAAATTTTAAGTTAAGCCAGCTTGATAAAGAGTATATAAAGGGATTGATAAATTCTTTGTTAGGCTGGTTAACTTTTTATAAAAATTAGATTAAATATTGAAATGAGAAATTATTATTTTTTAATTGTGTTTTTTTTACTGTTGTCATCTTGTGACCCAGATGAAGATAATCAAGACCATCAAAACATAGATGGTTTTGATAGATCAGAGATGTTAATTAATTGGGCTGATAATATTATTATACCTGCCTATGATGAATTTAACAATACTCTCAATGAATTAAACACTGCGATTAACTCTTTTATTTCTAACCCAAGTATCTCTACTTTAGATTTTGCATCTGATGCTTGGCTTACTTCATATAAATATTGGCAACACGTTGAAATGTTTGATATTGGTTTAGCCGAGGTAATTAATTATAAAGGCAAAATGAATATATATCCAACTGACCCTTATTTAATTGGTCAAAATATTGAATCTGGTAATTATGATCTTGACAATAATAATAACTTTGATTCTAGAGGATTTCCTGCTATTGACTATATGCTTCATGGTTTAGCAGAAAGCAAAGACGGCATTATTAATATCTATATTTCTAATTCTTCATACTCCCAATACTTATCAGATTTAGTTAATAATATGATATCTAATACTAATTTAATTATAGATGATTGGGATTCTTATAGAGATGAATTTATTAACCTATCATCAAATACTGCAACATCTTCAGTTAATAAAATGACTAATGATTTTATATATTATTTTGAAAAAGGACTAAGGGCTAATAAAATTGGTATACCTGCCGGTATTTTTTCATCAGATCCTTTACCTCATACTGTTGAAGCATATTATAAACAAGACGTTTCTAAGGAACTAGTAACTCAGGCTTTAAATGCATCTAAAAATTTTTATTTAGGTAATTCTTTTAACTCAAATTTAAATTTTTCAAGTAATATTTCAGGATTAAGTTTAAAATCTTACCTTAATTATTTATATCCAGGAGAAAATAATATTTCATCAGTAATAGAAACTCAATTTGAAAATGCATTTAATCAACTCAGTTTGTTAGATGAAAATTTTGTAACTCAAATTGAATTTAACAATACTGATATGCTACTCACTTATGATGCGATTCAATTATTAGTTGTTTATTTCAAGGTTGACATGTTACAAGCTTTAGGAGTTTCTGTAGATTACGTTGATGCAGACGGAGATTAAATTATGATTTTCAATCCCAAACTATATATTCAAAAACAAACTTCTTCTTCACCGTTAGCAGTTTTTAGATTCTTTTTTGGACTGTTGATGTCCGTAAGTATTATTAGATTTTGGTCTAAAGGTTGGATAGAAGAACTTTACCTTGAACCAACTTTTCATTTCTCATATTATGCTTTTGAATGGGTAAAACCATTAGGTGATTTTACTTATTTTATTTTCTTTATTTGTCTCTTATCATCTTTTTTTATTGCCTTAGGTTTTAAATATAGATTTTCAATTATTGTCTTTTTTTTAAGTTTTACTTACATCGAATTGATGGATAAAACTACTTATTTAAATCATTATTACTTTGTTTCTATATTATCTTTTTTGATGATATTTTTACCTGCAAACGCAAGCTTTTCAGTCGATAATTTAATAGAAAAAAAATCCTATAAAAAAATTCCAAAATGGAGTGTTGATTGTATTAAATTATTAATTAGTATAGTATATATATATGCTGCTATTGCTAAAATAAACTCAGATTGGTTAATTAATGCCATGCCTTTAAAAATTTGGTTAAACTCTAATTATGATTTGCCACTTTTAGGTGATTTGTTTCAAAAAAATTGGGTTCATTATTTTATGAGTTGGTCTGGAATGTTTTATGATTTATTTATTCCATTTCTTCTTTTATATTCTAAAACAAGAATTTTTGCTTTTTTTCTTGTTATTGCTTTTCATCTTTTAACTAAAATTTTATTCCCTATAGGTATGTTTCCTTATATAATGATAATTAGTGCATTAATATTTTTTTCACCTAATTTTCACAACAAAATAATTTATCATTTCAAAGGTATTCTATATAAAATAATTGGTTTATCATTTAAATTAAAAAAAATTGACATTTACTCGGTCAAGAAAGAAAAAGTTATTGTCCCACTGATTTGTTGTTTTTTTTTAGTTCAAATATTAGTCCCTTTTAGGTATATTTTTTACCCTGGTGAATTATTATGGACTGAACAAGGTTACAGATTTTCTTGGAGAGTTATGTTGATCGAGAAAACAGCTGAAACTAGTTTTAGAATTGTAAATCCAAATGATAATAAGTCAATTACTGTTATTAATAGTCATTATTTAACTGATTTTCAAGTAAAACAAATGAGTTTTCAGCCTGATATGATTTTAGAGTATGCTCATTTTTTAGGAAATGAATTTAAATGGTTTGGATACGGTGATGATGTTCATGTTTATGTTGATAGTTATGTTTCATTGAATGGAAGAAAAAGTCAAAGGTTTATTAATAATTCTGTTAATTTGTATTCCGAAAAAAAATCTTTTCGGAATAAAAAATGGATTTTACCTCTAAATGATGAAATTAAAGGTTTTTAAAATATTTTTTTCTTTATTTATTTTGTGTCAAGGCATTAAATCTCAAAATTCAATTAATGGATTTGTCATGGATAATAGTTCACAAACTACTTTAAAAGATGTAAAGATATTTGATGACAAGAATAACTTTATATCTATCTCAGACTCTTTAGGGTATTATTTTTTCAATACTTATGAAGATACATTAAAGTTAAATTTTGTTAAAGAAGGTTTTATGCCCTTAATTAGAACCGTTATTTTTCAGGGTGAAAATATTATTAATTTAAATCTTTTTCTCTCAAAAACTAATACAAAATTAGATGAAGTTGTAATTTATGACAATAAAGGCAGTGTTTTTGAAACAGATGTTTTAGATGATATTGAATTAAATTCAATCTATTCTGGAAAAAAGAGCGAATTAATACTTACAGAAAATAGATCCGGTACTTCTTTCAATAACGCTAGACAAATGTATAATCAATCAACTAGTATTAATATTTATCAAACTGATGATGCTGGTTTACAATTAAATATAGGTGGTAGAGGGTTAGATCCAAGGAGAAGCTCAAATTTTAATGTCCGACAAAACAATTACGAAATTAGTGCTGATCCTCTTGGGTATCCCGAAACTTATTATTCTCCTCCTTTTGAATGTCTTGAAAATATTCAACTTATTAGAGGAGCAGGTTCTCTTCAATATGGTACTCAATTTGGTGGACTTGTAAATTTTAATATAAAAAAACCAAATAAAAATAAAAATTTAGAAATTGTAACTAGAAATACTACTGGATCTAATAATTTTTACTCAAACTTCACAAGTTTTTCTGGAACTTTAGAAAAAATAGGTTATTATACCTTTTTTAATTATAAAGAAGGTAATGGCTTTAGACCGAATTCAAACTTTGATTCTTATAATTTATATTCTTATTTAAGTTATGATGTTTTGAAAAATTTAAATATCTCTATTGAAGTAACATATTTAAATTATTTAGCAAAACAACCAGGTGGGCTGACGGATATTATGTTTTACGATGATATTTTTCAAAGTAATAGGGAAAGAAATTGGTTTGAAGTAAACTGGCTATTATACAATCTTCAGGCATCCTATGACATCTCTAATAAAACTAATTTTTCATTTAGTAGTTTTATATTAGATGCTCATAGATATGCTATTGGTTTTAGATCTAACAGAGTTGATCAAATTGATTCTTTTGAAGAAAGGGATTTAATAAAATCAAATTTTAATAACGTGGGAGTTGAATCTAAATTATTACATAAAACAAATTTATTTAATAAAAAGGTTGTTTATTTATTAGGAGCTAAATTTTATAGTGGTTCTAATTCAACGAAGCAAGGGCCCGGTTCTGATGGCTTTGATGCTAATTTTGATTTTCAATATGATATTTTCCCTAACTATGAAAATCAATCAAATTATTCTAATCCAAATTTAAATTATTCAATTTTTAACGAAAATATTTTTTATTTAAACAGTAAAATGTCTTTAATTCCAGGTTTTCGATTTGAATATATTAAAACCTCTTCGGATGGTTTTTATAGAAATATTAATACTGATGCAGCAGGAAACGTTATATTAAATACTTTAATTGAAACAAATAATATAAGAAAAAGAAGCTTTTTTTTATATGGTTTAGGGTACAGTTATAAATTCTCTAATTGGTCTGAGTTTTACACAAACTATTCTAGAAACTACAGGGCTGTGACATTTTCAGATATTAATATTATTAATCCAAGTTTTATTATAAACCCAAATATTAGTGATGAAAGTGGCTATACTGCGGATTTTGGTTTTAGGGGTAACTTTAAAGATTTTATTTTTTACGATATAAATTCTTTTTATCTTTTTTATAGTGACAGAATTGGATTTGTTCAAAAAACTTTTTCAGATAGTAGTGTTAAAAATGAAAAAGGTAATGTTGGTGATGCGATACTGTATGGTCAGGAACTTTTAGTTAATTTTAATCTCACAAAGTTCATTTTAAAAAATAATAAAATTGACATTAGTTATTTTTTTAATTTTTCAAATATATATTCAGATTATATTTCGTCAAAACTAAATGGAGTGGAAGGTAATCAAGTAGAATTTGTTCCAAGAAAAAATTTAAAAACTGGACTTAAGTTAGACTATAAAAATTTTAAGTCTACCTTGCAGTACTCATATATGTCAGAACAGTTTACGGATGCTACTAACTCTATAGAAAGTGACTTAAGTGGTGTAATAGGGATTTTACCAAAGTATGATGTATTAGATTTATCTTTTTCATATTTGTTTAATAAAATAAAGTTTGAATTTGGTATTAATAATATTTTAGATAATTATTATTTTACAAATAGGGCGACTGGATATCCTGGACCAGGAATAATCCCTTCTCCTAACCGAAATTGTTATATAACAATTCAGTACAAAATTTAGTTAGTTCTATGAATGAGAAAATGATTATTTTATTTGATGGTGTTTGTAATTTATGTTTGAGTTCCATTCAATTTATTATAAAAAATGACTTAAATGATAAATTTAGGTTAGCTCCTATTCAAAGTAAAGAGGGAAAAGAAATAATTAGAAAGTATTCAATTGATATTATTAAAAATGACTCTATAATATTAATAAATAATAAAAATATAAACTATCGGTCTTCTGCAGTTTTATTAATATTAAAACAATTGGTTACTTTCTGGAGAATCTTTTACGTTTTTTATTTTATTCCTTATCCAATAAGAGATTTTTTTTATTTTCTTGTTGCTAAGTCTAGGTATAATTTTTTTGGAAAAAAAAATAAATGTATGGTCCCGGATGAAAAAATAAAATCAAAATTTTTAAATTTATAACATATAAGCTAAATAACTATGAATAAATTATTCTTTTCCTTTATACTTTTATTTTCTATTTGTTTTTCACAACAGCAAATAACAGAAACTCTTTTTTTTGATGGTCAGGAAAGAGAATACATAATTTACATCCCTGAAAGTTATGATGGGAATGTTGATTTTCCAATTCTGTTTAGTTTCCACGGTGGAGGTGGTTACGCTTCTGATTTTATTCAAGCTAACGATATGAGGCCGCTTGCTGATACAGCAAATTTCATTGCAGTTTATCCCCAAGGAGCTATAGACCCTGAAGGTGGGACAACTTCATGGATACACAAAGCTCCAACAGATCATGATGATATTTTTTTCGTTGAAGCGATTATTGATGCCATGAGTCTTGAGTATACCATTGATCAAAGTCGTGTATATGCATGTGGCTATTCTGAAGGTGCCATTATTTCCTACGAGCTGGGATGTCGATTAAATAGTAAAATTGCTGCATTTGCTGCAGTTTCAGGTAGTATGTTAGATGATTATTACAGAAATGATATTTATGGTTGGGGAACATGTTCACCAGTTCATCCAACTGCTATGATGCTAATTCCTGGAACTATTGATCAAAATCCTCACTCAACTTATGAAGGTTTGTCTTATGGTGACATGCCTCTTTATATGTCTGCGGATAATATTACAACTTTTTGGTCAAATTATAATAATACTGACCCTAATCCTGTTATAACTGATGTTGAGGATATTTCTCCTTATGATGGGAGTACTGTAGAGAGAAAGAGGTGGTTAAATGGTGATAATTGTTCTTCCGTTCAAGAATTGAAAGTTATTGGAGGAGACCATGACTGGCCTGGTGTTTTTGGTAATATGGATATTGATGCAACAAATGAAATTTGGAATTTTGTCTCTAAGTATGATATAAATGGTTTAATTGATTGTAATTCATCATCTTTACAATACGTTAACAAATCAGAAAGAAAAATTGTTAAAATTTATGATTTTCTTGGAAGAGAAGCTTTTAAATCAAAATCAAAAAAATTAATTTATATATACGATGATGGTAGTGTAGAAAAATTATTTAAACTATTTTAAGCTATACCTCATTCCTAAATATATTTCTCTTCCTTTTGTTGGTCCCCATACATTAGCAATATTAAAGTATTCACCAAATGGTTCTTCCCAACTAATGATAGGATTATCTTGTTTAAAATTTAATATATTTTCGGCTCCTAAATACAAGTCTAAATTTTTAATTTTTTTTGTTAACTGAAGATTAATAATTGAATATGGTTCAGACCAACTAGGTCGGTTATAAGGATTAGGATTTGTAGAGGTATTTATTAATTTCTTTTTTCCAAACCAATGTAAGTTACAATCAAAATGCCAACTTTTAGATTGTGGTTTAATAGATAAAGTTCCTAATACATGATGTTTTGAAACAAATGGAAGTCTGTGTTTATGACCATTTTCGGTTTTATAAACATCTAAGTAATTATATGCTATTTTTGCCCCAATTTTTTCAAATAACTCAATTGCAAATTCTGTTTGTAAAGATTTACTTTTACTGGCTTCAATTAGATTATCTAAATATATTTCGTCACTACTATAGTTATAGTTTGGATAAACTTGATTTGAAAAATCAGTTATATATCCATCAATAATAAATTGTAACTCACTGTTTTCTAGGTAAATAGCATGAAGTAAGTTAAAGCCATAATTTATTGCCTCTTCGGGTTTAATATTATTAGAAATTATAATATTTCTGTTAGTTCCAAATAATTTCACGTTTTCACTAAATAAATTAATAGTTCTCCATCCTTTTCCTAAGCTTGTTCTTAAAGTCGTGTTTTCAGTAATATTATATTTTGCTAGAAATCTAGGTGTGAAATACGCCCCATGTATATTATGAAAATCATATCTTAAACCACTTATTAATTGTAGTCTTTTATCAAACCAGTTAAATGAATTTTCAGTAAATAAGCCTGAAATATTTTCCTTTTTTGAATATTTTCCTCCAAAGGTTCTATTATAATTATCATTTAAGTTTATTTTCTCATTAATTTTTAGATTTTTAATATTTAATCCATAATTAAACTCGTGACTCTTCCAATTTAATTTATAGTAAATATTTACATAAGAAATTAGCTGATCAGCTAAATATTCTGTTGATCCAAAAAATGAATTTTGATTATGTTTAGAAATTGCTGATTGAAGTATTAAATTATTATTGTCATTTATTTTATATGTTGATTTTAGATGAATTTCAGGTTGTGAATAGTTAATTATTTGTCCATAAATGGATGTACTTCCTTTTATTTCTTCATTATAATTTTTTTCTCCACCAACTCTTTTTTCATTTAAATATCTTAATGTAATTATTGAAAATAATGGATTTGTAGGATTTGAATAAATCCATTTATTATAAATTGAGTATTTAGTAATTAATGGAAAATCTATAAAATTATCGTTGTTTTTATCAATTTTCACTCCTGGTTGAGTTGTATGAAATGAAGTGATTGATCGCCAGTTTCCAATTTTATAATTATAGTCAATATTTGCTTGTTTTGCCATGAAGCTGTTCATATACAAATTGAGGAATAGTTTTTCATCTTCACTTTCTTCCTTCAATTCAATATTTATTTGTCCTGTTAAAGCTTCATGTCCCTGAATTACAGAAGCTAAACCTTGAGAAATATGAATATTATCAATAAGTGTTCCAGGAATAGCACTGATACCATATGTATAATTTAAACCACTCATTAACGGAAGGCCGTCAACAAGTAATTGGTTGTAAACACCAGATAATCCAAGAATGCTAATTTCTTTTGTATTTGTAATTATATTTGTTGTTTTTGGCTCTACACTTAATTGTGTTTCAAAACATCCTGCCAAATCACAGCATGCGGCTTTTGTTAATTCCTCTTGAGTAATAACTTCAGTTTTAATTGCTTTTTGTTTATCTATATATATCCCTTCAACCTCTTCTGTTAAATTTATAGTATTTAAATTATTTTCGGATTTTAAATTAATTTCAATATTATTGACTGATTTAGAAATTTCTATAGTGTCATTTATAAATCCTATAAAACTAATAACTAATTTTTTTTCAGAAATATTTTCTTTTTTAATGGTAAATACTCCATTTGAATCAGTGGTAACTCCAATATTTGAATTAATCCATTGGATATTTGCTCCAGCCAATGGAAGATTTTCACCAAATACCTTACCATTTATATAATTTTGACTGGTAACTAAAAATGGAAAGAGTAAAAATATAAAGGCTAAATTCTTCATTTTATTAATTTACTATAAATCTTTTTGATTCTATTGGTTTATTGTCATTAAGTATTCTTAAAATATAAATTCCTTTTGGTAGTTTTTTATTAGTTATTTCCCTTAACAAAATTGAATTACTTTGTACTTTTTTTTGATTGATAATTTTTCCGTTAACATCACAAATATCAATTGAAATTGATTTATTAAAATTATTTAAATAAATAACTGATACTTCATTAACAGGGTTGGGAAAAATACTTTTAAAAATTTTTTTTTCATTTAAATTAGATTCCTCTATTTCGTTCGCTTTAACATTTAAATAAATATCAAAAGTTGTGTGAAAATTATTTTCTTCATCTTCTAAAACCTGCACTATTCTATTTTCTGCACTAGGATTAGAGGCCCATGGGTCTGTTTCGATGCTTGAATCTCCTTCAAAATATATTTGTGTAGTTATTTCATTTTGATTTAAATATGATGATTTTAGATGAATATGACTAGGTCTGTAA
>JAYYFR010000016.1:0-13314 GCA_036158635.1 Bacteroidota bacterium
ACTAGAAAATCTGTGGAAGGAAGTATTTTTTTTTGTTTAAAAGGACCTAATTTTAATGGTAATGAATTTGCACAAGAAGCTTTAAAAAAAGGGGCTAAAATAATTATCACTGACGAAAAAAAAAATGCAAATGAAAAAAAATTTTATTTGGTCGATGATACATTAAAATGTCTTCAAAAATTAGCAACTAAACATAGAAAAGAATTGAAAATACCTGTCGTAGCTATTACAGGAACAAATGGCAAGACATCTACAAAAAATTTAATTTATGAAATATTAAATGAAAAATATAATGTAATAAAAACTACAGGTAACTTAAATAACCATATTGGATTACCTCTCTCTATTTTATCAATAGATGAAACCCATGAATTAGCAGTGTTAGAATTTGGAGCAAGTAAACTAGGTGATATTACAGAACTTTGTGAGGTTGGCCAACCTAATTTTGGTCTCATAACTAATATTGGAGAAGCTCATTTAAATGAATTTATTAATGTTGATAATATTATTAAAACTAAAACTGAACTTTGGACATATCTTGTTAAAAATAATGGCACAATTTTTTTAAATAGTAATGATGAAATTTTAAATAAAACACATAAAGAGAATAAGTTATTCTCAATGTATAATAAATTTATTTTTTACAGTGAAAAAGAAGAAAAAATTAAACTTAAATCCTCCTCACCTTTTTTAAAAATAAATTGGGATAACCAAACATTAAATACAAAAATTGTTGGAGAGTATAATTTAAATAATATTATTGCCTCTATTGCAGTTGGCAAGTTCTTTAATATAAAAAAGGAAACTGTAATCCAGGTTTTACAAAAAAACTCATTTGAAAATAATAGATCACAATACATTAAAACAAATTCAAATGAAATTATTCTTGACGCTTATAATGCTAACCCAACTAGCATGAAATATTCTATAGAAAGTTTTATAAAAATAAAAAGTAAAAGAGAAAAAATTTTGATTATTGGTGATATGCTTGAGTTAGGTAAAAAAACAAAGCAATATCATAACGAAATAATTGATTTAATTAAAGAAAATAATTTAAATAATTGTTTTTTTGTAGGGTCGATTTTCAACCAAATAGATTGCAATTATAAAAAATTTGAAAATAAAGAAAAATTGGAATCTTTTCTTAAAAGAAGGAAATTAAAAGATAGTATAATACTAATTAAAGGGTCTAGAAAGATGAAACTTGAAACACTAAAAAAACTTTTATAATCTAGCGCCTTCTCCCTCTTTCTTGCATTCTCCTTTGCCTCCTACTTAATGGAGCATTGTTACCTGAAGAATTTGTTTGGTTTGAAAAGTTATTTTTTTGTGAGTTATTTATTTTTAGTTCCTGACCTCTCTCAGCTTTTCCAAATTGTGTTTGTAGCTTAGCTTCTGAAATATTTTGTTTATTCCTTGAAGGTAATTGTGCTTTAAATAAAAAAGATATTATATCTAAATCTATTTTATTTTGCATTTTTTTATACAAATCAAGTGACTCAAATTTATATATAAGTAACGGGTCTTTTTGTTCATATACCGCTCCTTGAACAGATTGTCTTAGATCATCCATCTCTCTTAAATGTTCTTTCCAGTATCTATCAATTATTGATAATACAATACACCTTTCAAAATCTTTAATTATACTTTCCCCATTTGTTTTATGTGATTCCTCTAAATTAGAAATCACATTTAATCCCATTACTCCGTCAGAAAAAGGAATTATTATGTTTTTGTAATTATTACTTTCATCTAAATATATAGAATTAACAACTGGGAAAGAATCTTCTTTAATTTGTTTTATTTTGGATCTGTAACAATTAAAAACATATTCATACATTTTTCTATTTAAAATTTCGATAGATTCAGTTTTAAATTCTGATTCGTTAAGGTTAAGTTCTAAGGAAAATATTTTTAGAAAGTCATTAGAAAAATTTTTATAATCTCTTGAATCATTATAATTATTTAATAATTCATATAAGGTTTCAGCAAATGAATTATATATATCTAAAGATAATTTATCACCTATCAAAGCATTCCTTCTTTTGCTATAAATTTGTTTTCTTTGCAAATTCATAACATCGTCATATTCGAGTAATCTTTTTCTAATACCAAAATTATTTTCTTCAATTTTTTTTTGGGCCCTTTCAATAGACTTTGTAATCATTCCGTGTTGAATAACCTCACCTTCTTTATGCCCCATTCTATCCATTAATTTAGCTATTCTATCTGAGCCAAAAAGTCGCATTAAATTATCTTCTAATGATACAAAAAACTGCGATGAACCAGGATCTCCTTGTCTACCTGAACGTCCTCTAAGTTGTCTATCAACTCTCCTTGAATCGTGTCTTTCAGTTCCTAATATTGCAAGACCTCCATTCTCCTTTACACCATTAGCTAATTTAATATCTGTCCCTCTACCAGCCATATTAGTTGCAATAGTAACGGATTTAGACTCTCCTGCTTCAGCAACAATATCTGCTTCTTGTTTATGTAATTTAGCGTTCAAAACATTATGTCTAATATTGGATTTTTTTAAAACTCTACTAATTAACTCCGAAATCTCAACAGAAGTTGTACCTACCAAAACAGGTCTATTTTGATTATTCAAATCAATGATTTTTTCAACAACTGCATTGTACTTTTCCTTATTAGTTTTATAGACAAGATCGTTTTCATCACTTCTTAATATGGGTTTATTAGTAGGTACTTCAACAACATCTAATTTGTATATATCCCAAAATTCACCAGACTCTGTTGAAGCTGTACCTGTCATCCCTGATAACTTGTTATACATCCTAAAAAAATTCTGTAGAGTTATAGAAGCTAATGTTTGAGTAGCTGCTTCTATCTTACAATTTTCTTTTGCTTCAATTGCTTGATGAAGACCATCAGAGTATCTTCTACCGTCCATAACTCTTCCAGTTTGCTCATCAACTATTTTTACTTTATTTTCCATTATTACATATTCAATATCCTTTTCAAATAAGGTGTATGCTTTTAATAATTGATTTAAAGTATGTATTCTCTCACTCTTTATAGAAAAATCTTGAATTAACTTATTCTTCTGGGTTTTAGTTTCTTCTTTATTATCCAAAAGTTCAAGTTTTGCGATTTCTGCACCAATATCAGGTAAAATAAAAAAATCTTTGTCCTCGGAAAAATTTGATAAAAAATCAATTCCTTTATCAGTTAATTCTGTAGAATTATTTTTTTCATCTATTGTAAAAAATAAATCATTATCGATAATGTGCATTTCTTTTCCTTGATCTTGTAAGTATTTATTCTCTGTTTTTTGGAGTAATGTTTTTATCCCGTCTTCACTCAAAAAATTAATTAAAGATTTATTTTTTGGTAGTCCTCTGTATATTCTTAATAATTTAACACCCGCATCTTTGTCTTGATTATTTGATAATAAATTTTTAAGATCTGAAAATTCTTTACTAACAAAATCTTTTTGCGCTTTAACTATTTTTTCAACAAGAGGTTTTAATTTTTGGAACGCCTCATTACCTTGATGTTTCACAGCTCCAGAAATAATTAAAGGAGTTCTTGCATCGTCTATTAAAACCGAATCTACCTCATCAATAATTGCAAAATTTAGTTTTTTTTGAACTAAATCTTGTTTTGAACTAGCCATATTATCTCTCAAGTAATCAAATCCAAATTCACTATTAGTACCATAAGTTATATCTGCTTGATACGCTTTTCTTCTAGCCTCTGAATTAGGAGTATGATTATCAATACAATCAACACTTAACTGATGAAATTCAAATAAAGGACGCATCCATTCAGCATCTCTTTTAGCTAAATAATCATTTACTGTAACAACATGAACTCCAAAAGACGATAAAGCATTCAAGTAAATAGGTAATGTAGCAACTAAAGTTTTTCCTTCTCCTGTTTGCATTTCAGCAATTTTTCCCTCATGTAAAACAATACCTCCCATTAATTGAACATCATAGTGAATCATGTCCCATTTTTTAGAAACACCTCCAGACTTCCATGTTGTTTTCCAAATTGACGTATCTTCAATAATCTCAATATATTCTCTTTCTTTCACTAATTCTCTATCAAAACTTGAAGTAGTAACTTTTATTGAATCACTTAAAAAAAACCTCCTGGCTGTTTCTTTAATTACGGCAAAAGCCTCTTCCTTAATACCATCAAGAACACCATCTACTTTTTTTAATATTATTTTGTTCAATGATTCAATTTCTTCATAAACCAAATCATCTGGATTTAATAAAAATTCTTGAGAATTTATCTTTTTATGTAATTTAATTAAATCATTATTTTCAGATTTAATTGACTCTTTAATTAATTTTTTAAAGGACTGAGTTTTATCTCTAAGTTCATCATTTGAAAGATTTTCTAATGTCTTAAAATATTCATTAATTTTTTCAGCAAAGGGCGCTAGTTTTTTAAAATCACGAGATGACTTTGTTCCAAAAAGGTTAATAATGGAATTAAAAAAAGACATACTATAAAAAATTAATATTCTTAATATTCTTCTTCATTCCAAAGAAAATCTTCTTCGGAAGGGTAATCAGGCCAAATGTCTTCGATACTATCATATATCTCAATACCCCCGTCTTCGAGAGCCTGAAGATTTTCAATTACCTCAGCTGGAGCTCCTGTTCTTATTGCGTAATCAATCAACTCGTCTTTATTGGCAGGAAAAGGTGCGTCACTTAAATATGAAGCTAGTTCTAAAGTCCAGTACGACATAACATATTAGTTTATTTTGCAAATTTACTTTTTTTCATCACTTATGCAAACGTTTTAATTTAATTTACTTTTCCCAAAAAAGTTCATTCTCATTAAAATTATATAGAACAAAACGTGCAGCAACAAATAAAAAATCTGATAACCTATTTATATATATTAATAAATTGTTATCCAATTTCTCCTTTTCATTAAAAAATGTAATTCTTCTCTCCGATCTTCTACATATTGCCCTTGCAATTTGAAAATGAGAACTAATTACATTTCCCCCAGGCAATACAAATCTTGTAATACTTGGAATTTTATTTTCTATTTCATCAATTATATTTTCTAAATTTAGAATCTCTTTTTTTGAAATTAAAAATTCTTTATTTTTCTTTCTTTTCTCTTCGGTTTGAGCAAGATATGAACCAATGTTAAAAAGTTTATTTTGTGATTCAATTAGAAAATTATATAAATATTTAATTTTTTTTATTTCATCATAAGATCTTAGTAGGCCAAGATAACTATTTAGCTCATCTATTGAGCCGTATGCTTCAACTCTTATATCATGTTTATTAATTCTATTTTGCCCAATAATTGAAGTCTTTCCTTTATCTCCTAATTTTGTGTAAATTTTATAAGTCATCTTGAAATATTTTTTTTGGTTTTTCTAAAACATTAGGTTCAAAACCTATTTCCATTTCTCCGGAACTTATTTTAATAACGTCTTTATCAATTTTTTTAAACTCAGATGATGCCTCGTTATACTGATTCACAACAGTACCAAGATTCTTTCCAAGTCTCTGAATACAGTCCTCATATGCCTTTAGATGATTAGTTAAATTAAATAAATTCTTTTTTATAATTTCAATATTAGCTTCCATTTTCAATTCATTTAATGCTTTTAATGCAGTTTGTAAATATGGAAAAAGTGACATTGGAGAAACTATCATTACCTTTTTATTAAAAGCATACTCAATTAAATTTGTTGAATTCACTTCTAAAGTTCCAACTTTATTGCTTAATAAACTTTGATACAAGCCATCAGCTGGTATAAACATAAACGCATACTCAGTGGTGTTTTCGTTTGGTCTTATATATTTAGCTGTTTCGTTAATTCTATTTTTAATATCCTTTTTAAATTCATTTTCAAAATCTCTTTTTAAAGTTGAATTATCTTCATCAACCATTTTATTATAATTTTCTAAAGAAAATTTCGAATCTATAGGAACAATGAAATTGTTATAAAATAACACTGCATCTACTTTGTCTCCGTTTTTAAATGAGTATTGCATTTGATAATGATCAGGGGGAAGTACATTTGCTAGTAAATTACTAAGTTGAATTTCTCCAAAAATGCCTCTTTGTTTAGGGTTTTGAAGAATTTTTTCTAAACTTTTCATTTGTTCTGTAAAACTTAAAACTTGTTTATTTGTGATTTCTAATCCTTTCAATTTTTCTGAGACTCTAGTTATGATAGTTGTAGTATCAGTAAATTGCTTTTGTAAACTATCTTTAGTGTGCTTTTGAAATGCATCCATTCCCTTGTGAATACCATCTAATTTTTCTTGTATTTCTTTTCTATTTTCTCCACTAAAAGACTCAACACTTTTTCTCATTTTCTCTATATCGTCTCTTAACTGTTTATTCATTTCAAATAAAAGAGAAGTGGTTTCACTAGATTTAGGTTTTTGTAATTGAACATAAAAGTAAATTGCAATTAATAAAATTAACAACAATATGATTAACATTAGATACTCCATAATAAAATAATAGGGTTAAAAAAGAAAGTGCGGATAGAGGGAGTCGAACCCACACGCCTTTCGGCACTAGATCCTAAATCTAGCGTGTCTACCAGTTCCACCATATCCGCATTTCTAATAAACAACAAATCTATAATTATTTAAATAGAGGACAAAAAATAGAAATGGTTTATTTTAATTAATAATTTATAACTTACATATATTAATCTTATTTATATGTTTAATAATGCTAAAAATTGATCCTAAAAAAACTGAAACTAAAATTGTACAAGAATTCCTTCTTAGCTCTGTAGGACCTAGACCTATTGCTCTAGCTAGTACAATTGACATAAAAAATATTCCTAATTTAAGTCCATTTAGTTTTTTTAATGTCTTTAGTGGAAATCCACCAATTTTAATTTTTTCTCCAGCAAGAAGAATTCGAAATAATACCGAAAAAGATACTTTAAGAAATTTAAATCAAGTAAAAGAGGTTGTAATTAATGTTGTAAGTGAAGATATGACAAAAAAAATGGTAAAATCCAGCTTAGATTATGACAGTGATGTAGATGAATTTCGTGAGTCAGGATTGACTCACCTGCAATCAGAATTGATCAAGCCTTTCAGAGTCAAAGAATCACCTGTTCAAATGGAATGTAAAGTAAATAAAATTATTAGCTTAGGAAATAGTGGAGGATCTGGGAACTTAATAATTTGTGAAATACTATTAATTCACATTTGTGAAAAAATACTAGATGAAAAAAATAGAATAGACCAAAAAAAAATTAATTTAATCGGAAGGTTAGGATTTGATTGGTATATAAAAAGTTCAAATGAATCACTTTTTGAAGTAAATAAAAATAATTTATAATATGAATACATTAATAATTAAAGGAAATATTACTTCCATTTTTGAAACTGAAACTATTTCCAGTAAAGATGGAAAAACATGGAAAAAGCAAAATTTTATTATCAATACCGGATCACAATATAATTCAGAGATTTGCTTTCAACTTTTTGGAGAGGAAAGAATTGAAATCCTAAAAAAATTTAAAGTAAATGATCATGTTGATGTTTACTTCAATTTATATTCAAAAAAATTTAATGATAGGTACTTTCATAATATCGATGCATGGAAAATAGAAAAGTCTGATAAAGAAACAAACAATGATATAGAAGGTGAAAATAATCCTTTTTAATAATGTCTTTAATTAAATTCATTGAAAATATTTTCCGCTATTTTTTCCCATCTCCATTTACAATTGCTATAATTTTAACTTTACTAACCGTTTTTCTTGCATTATTTTTAAGTTCAGAATCAATCAATAATATTATTATAAGTTGGGAAGCAGGACTATGGAACACAGGACTATTAGCATTTACAACACAAATGATGCTTATGCTTGTATTAGGTCACTCAGTCGCTCTTACTAAATTAGCAACCAAAAGTATTTCTTTCATAACAAAATTTTGTAAAAATACTTCTAACTCAGCTGCAATAGTTTCTTTTTTTTCAATAATAGTCAGTTTTTTCAATTGGGGTTTAGGCTTAATTTTTGGTGCTATATTAGCAAGAAAAGTTGGTGAAAAATTTTCCAAAGAAAATAAAAAAATTAATTACCCCCTAATCGGTGCAGCGGGGTATTGTGGATTAATGGTGTGGCATGGTGGTCTTTCAGGTTCTGCTCCATTGAAAATTGCTGAAAAAAATCATTTTAATGAAATAATTTCAAATGAAAATCTAATTTCAGTACTTCCTGAAAATATTAATTTTAGTCAGACTGTATTTTCTAGTATGAACTTTTTTGTGAGTATTTGTCTATTAATCTTAGTGCCTTTTATTTTTTTTATTTTAGGTAAAAAAATTAAAAAGGATAAAATATTAAAACTTCAAATTAGTACTATAGATCAAAACTCGTCAAAAAAACTAAGCAAAACATTTGCTGAAAAAATTGATAAATCTAATTTTTTTGGAATGACAATTGGAGGAGCCCTTATTTTATTATCTATATTTAAAATTATTTCTAGCTCCTCCTTTGATTTTATCAATCCTAATTTCATTAATTTATTTCTTTTAGGAATTGCAATTTTTTTTCACTCTAGTATAAAAAATTTTTTATCCTCAATAAATATTGCTATTAAAGGAGTTGGTGGAATATTAATTCAATTCCCTTTATATTTTGGAATCATGGGAATAATTACTTCATCTGGATTGGTTAATATTTTTTCCGATTTTTTTATTTCAATTTCAACAGAATTTACATATCCAATATATACAATGATTAGTTCTGGAATTGTAAACGTTTTTGTTCCTAGTGGAGGAGGACAGTGGGCTGTACAAGCGCCAATAATTTTACAAACCGCATATGAAATAGGTGTTTCTTTTGAAAAAACAATTATGGCGTTTGTCTATGGAGATCAATTGACAAACATGTTACAACCCTTTTGGGCACTTCCCTTACTCGGAATTACTGGATTAAAAGCTAAGCAAATATTACCTTATTCTGTTTTAATAATGATTGGTGGTTTTATAATTTTTTTAACTGGGGTTATTTTATTTTAGTATCTAAAACATCTCTCATATAATTTCCTAATGACATAAATGACAATACGACCAACACAATACAGATTCCTGGAAAAATAGCACTAAAAGGATTATCAATTAAAATATATAAATAATGATTTTTGATAATTGACCCCCAAGAAGGTATCGGTGGTTGTATACCTAATCCCAAAAAACTTAAACCTGATTCTAATAGTATTGCCGTTGCAAAATTAGCAGTAGAAATTATTATTAGGGGATTGATTACATTTGGAAGAATATGTTTAATAATAATTCTATAACTACTGTACCCTAATGATTTGGCAGATAAAATAAATTGCTTAGATTTAATTTTAAGTACCTCCCCCCTAGTTACTCTTGCAACTTCAACCCACATTGTTAAGCCAATTGCCAAAAAAAGTTGCCAAAATCCTTTCCCTAAAACAAAACTAATTGAAATTACCAATAACAATGTTGGAATAGACCAAACTACATTAATTAACCATTGAATAATATAATCTATTTTCCCACCATAGTAACCAGCAATCAATCCAAAAAACAAACCTATTATAAGTGAAACGATAACTGAAAAAAAACCTACAGACAATGATAAACGAGCACCTAAAATTATTCTACTCATTAAATCTCTTCCATATTTATCAGTTCCCAGTAAAAATTTCTGATTATAAGTAATTTCTTCATTTAATTGTAATATTTTATTTAAAGAAATTTTTTTAACATTTTTTGTAATATTATTTAATCCATACTCCAAGTAAAAAATTGAATCTTTTTTTAGTTTATAATATTCGATAGGAATTTTTTTATATTTCATGATTTCTCCAAAAAACAATTTATTTAAGAAACTTGATTTACCTTCAATATTTTTTTTAACAAAAAGATAATTGACATGAAAGCCTGGAGATTTATTAGCTAACGATAATTCTATTTCATTTGAGTTTGTTGTGTTTTGCGGAATAATGTAATATGCAAAAATTGAAATAAAAATAAATATGAAAATAATTACTAAACTAATACTAGGGAGTGATATATACTTTGAAAATTTATAAATATTTCCAAATAAAGATTTATATTGTTTTATCATCAAATTAAAGTTACGATATAGATTTTCATATTTTATAAAATTATAATGAATTCAAAAAAAACAAAAATAATTTTAGGAATTGACCCAGGTACAAATATTTTAGGATTTGGTATAATTAAATTAGAAAATAATAAGATGAAATTATTAGAACATAATGTTTTATTATTAAATAAAATAAAAGACTATGATTTACGACTAAAAAACATTTATGATAAAATTAACTTAATAATACAAAAATTTAATATTGATGAAGTTGCGATAGAAGCTCCATTTTATGGAAAAAATATTCAATCAATGTTAAAGCTCGGTAGAGCTCAAGGAGTTGCAATAATTGCTTCGATCAATAATAATAAAAAAGTATTTGAATACGCTCCAAGAAAAATAAAACTTTCAGTTACTGGCTCAGGTAATTCTTCTAAAAATCAAGTTGCCTCTATGCTAATCAATATGTTAAAGATTAAACAACCCTCTTCCCATTTTGATGCCACAGATGGTCTAGCTGTTGCAGTTTGTCATGCACTACAAAATAATCTATCAACTACAAAACAAGTAAAAAAATCTAAAAATATAAATTGGTCGGAATTTGTTAGAAAAAATCCTGATAGGTTAACTTAATATTTTAATTCTTTCTTTATTTTTTTTGCAAAAAAATTAATTTCTTCTTTAGATGTTATTATTTTATTATTGAAATTCATATCACTTATTTTATTCATAGGGACTAAATGAATATGGGCATGAGGAACTTCAAATCCAATAACAGAAATTCCAACCTTTTTACATCCTAATGCATTTTTAATTGCAATAGAAATTTCACGAGCAAAAGAAAATAATCCATTATATTTATCCTCCGGCAAATCTAAAATATTGTCAATTTCTAGTTTAGGAACAACCAAAGAATGCCCATTCTGAATAGGAAAAGCATCCATAAATGAAATGAAATTATTATTTTCTTTAAGAATATTAGAAGGTATTTCTTTGTTTATTATTTTTGAAAAAATAGAACTCACTATCTAGAAATATCAATAATTTCAAATTTTAATAAACCAGTTGGTATTTGAATTTCTACAACATCCCCTTTTTCCTTAGTTAATAAGCCCTTTCCTATTGGAGAACTAGCAGAAATTTTACCTTCTGAAAGATTTGCTTCAGTTTCAGAAACTAGGGTATATTCAAATAACTGATCAGTATCTAAATTTTTAATCTTTACTGTACAGTATAATAAAACTTTAGAATCATCTAACTTAGAGGTATCTAAGATTCTTGCATATAGTAGTTTTTCTTCTAACTCTGAAATTCTCATTTCAAGTAGTCCTTGGGCCTCTTTAGCAGCATCATACTCTGCATTCTCAGATAAATCACCTTTATCTCTTGCTTGAGCAATTTGATCTGATATTTTTGGCCGTTCTACGTTACATAAATTATCTAAATCAGATTTCAATTTATCAAAAGCTTCCTTACTGTAATAAGATATCTTACTCATAATTATATAATAACTGTTTTTTGAATTAACTAAATTTACAAATCAATTCGTGCACCCAACGTATGGACAGAACTTAGTGGGTTAGCTGCTCTAAATGAATAATCTAAACTGAAACTTGTTTCCCCATTAATTGGAATATCAAAAGAAAAACCACTAGACAGACCAGTAAAGGCTGTTGTTCTACCTTGGTTAAAGTCATTGAAAATTCCATCTTCAAAAGTATAACCAAATCTTAATGCTAGGTAATCCTTAAATGAGTATTCTGTTCCTAATAAAAATTGATCTTTAGCAAAAGAGTTAGAAGTGAAATTTAAACATAACAACAGAGAATGAGTATCGTTAAAATAAAAATCGTACGAACCACCGATATGTAATAAAGCAGGAAGCTCAAAGTTTTCTGATCTTATTTCAAAAGTTGATTCATAACTTTCTCCCATTAGGGTAACATCATCACCGTCACCATTAAAAGCCATACCAGTCCCAATATTTTTTAAAGCTATTCCAAATTTTGCTTGGTTTCTATCACCTGTTTCATAATGAATACCTGTATCAAAAGAAAAACCATTTGCTGCAATTTCTGCTGCGGATTCAGAAATTAACCTAAGTGTAACACCCCCTGAAATACGATTTGTAAATTTTTTTGCATATGATAATCCTACGTTCATAAATTGTGGAGAAAATGTTCCTAGTCCACCATTAGGATTTTGTTCGGTTGTCCTAACAATTTCTCCGAAATCTAGCGACATAAAAGAAATACCCATAACCCCTGTATCACCAACTTTTTGACCAACTGCAAAACTACTTATAGAAATATCAGCAAACCAGGAAGCATGAGAAAACATAACCTCAGTTGAATTTGTACCTGTTAGTCCCGCAACATTTAAGAAAACAGATTCAATTCCTCTTATGGATGCAGTATTTGAACTTGCTAAACCTGAACTCCTAGCCCATGGATTAATCAAAAGTTCATATGCACCAGCTTGACCAATACGTTCTTCACCCTCTGACTGTGAATAACTATACTCAAAATTGCATATAACAAATACTAAAAAAAAGACTTTTACTAATTTATTTATTTTTATCATAATTATATTTTATATAAACTAATTAAAATGTATTTAAATCTATTGGTCTCATTGTACCAAACCATTTTATCACTTTTTCTCCAATACCAGGGGCATCAACATGAATTATATACAAGCCTGAAGCAACAGGAATACCATACATATTCTTTAAATCCCATTCAAACTCTGTAGTTTCAGCATCTTTTGAAACTTGATTAATTAAAGAACCATTTATAGAGTATATTGAAATTGTACATTCTCTTGGGAGATTAATGATTTTAACTCTGTTATCAAGTTGGCTAGATTCGTAACTTGAAATTCCATTATAAGGATTTGGTACAACGTTTACCATTTCTAATCCATCCTTCTGTGTTTGCTTATCGTTTTGAACAGTTACAATTTCTTCAGTATTAAACCTGTACTTAGGAAAACCATTATTCTCAGCAGTATTTCTGGAAGAGTATTTTTCTACTACTCTAACTTTAAAACCAAAGTCCGACCAATCAGAATTAATATCAATATCTGAACCCAAAAGTGGCATAACCCATGTAATCTTAGGTATTAATTTCTTTTTTCTAGAAGCTAATCCCCAATTGTCAAATAAATCTTTATTTGTATTTAAAGACTCATCGTCGCCTTGATATGGTGTATTTAAAATATAAACCCAGTGTTTA
>JAYYFR010000017.1:0-9849 GCA_036158635.1 Bacteroidota bacterium
TTTTAGAAGATTATTTTCTGAAATATAATTGTATTGTTTATTTCTATTGTACCAAACTAAGATTGTTTGATTGAATGCATATAATAATATTGAAAGTGGAATAATCCAATAGTATGTTTTAAATAATTCAGATCGAGTTAAATCAAATAATAAATCTTTTATAAAAAAAAGAATTAAAAGAGTTAATAATGAAAAAAGTGAGGCTAGAGTAAAACAAATAGCAACTATATTAATAGAGTCTATTTTTTTTTTTGGTAACATTATAGCAATATCGTATTTACCACAAGAAATAATACCAAGTATAGTATAAACACTTACATATAGACCATAAGTTCCAAATTGTTCTGGAGAGAAAAATTGAGTTAATACTGGTGTAATAATTATTGGAATTAGTTGAGCAATTGAAACACCTGCTGTTAATGTAATTACATTTTTTGAAAATTCAGAAATTTGTATTTTATTTTTGATTCTACTTTTCATTTTTTTTTATGTCATATCAAGATATAACATTTTCTATTATATTTGCATTCTAAAACTATGGTGGCTATAGCTCAGTTGGTTAGAGCATCGGTTTGTGGTGCCGAGGGTCGTGGGTTCGAATCCCATTAGCCACCCATTATAAAAAAAGGAGCTATAAGCTCCTTTTTTTATAATCATTATTACATTATTTAATATATTTCATTCATTTTTTCTATTATGTAGTCTGCTTTAGAAATAAAATCTTTTGCGCTGCCCATATATCCCATTTTTTGAAAAGGATTAGATAAATTAGCATTAATAGAAAACTTATCGTCTTCAGTTTTTGTAACACTAAAGATCCAGACAGTTGGAAATCCTCTAACTTGAAAAATGTTTTGAAGTTCATTATTTGTTGCTTCTAAATTTGGTTCAAGTTTTTTTCTTCTTGGAAAATCAAGTTCTAGAAGAATCACATTTTCTTTAGCCCATTTTTTAAATTCATCTGTTTGAAAAACAGCTTTATCTAATCTTATACACCAACCACACCAATCACTACCTGTGAAATTTGCCATAATTGGCTTATTCTCTTTTATGGATTTTTCAAAAACGTCTGGAAATCCAGTAAGCCACCCTTCTTTTTGTGAATAACAATTAAAGGATAGAAAGAATATTATAAGTAATGATATATAATTTTTTTTAGTGAACATCGCCCATTAATTTTTTAATAATTGGAGAAATTAATAACGTAATAAATGCAATTCCTATTGTGACAAATCCAATTTTTGCAAACAAATCATTATATACCATAGCCTCTGCTACTCCTACACCATCAGGGTCAACACCAGCAAAAAACATACTATTTAATTTTCCAAGCAAACCATCATTACTTGTTGTTTGACCGCTTGTAGTTAGTTTAGCTAATATTCCAGCTATATAGTGAGCAACTGTTGAAGATAGAAACCATAAACCCATAAAAAAAGCAACTGATTTTTTTGGACTTAGTTGTGTTACTTTAGATAAACCTATAGGAGATAAGCAAAGTTCTCCTGTTGTAATTAACAACCATCCAATTATTAGTGTTCCAAATGGAAGTTTACCAGCGTCACTAATAAAGTGAATGCTATATGCAAAAGCTAAAAAACCTAAACCTAAAAACGCTAAACCTAAAGCAAACTTTTTAGGAGTATTTGGGTTTCTTCCCCATAAATCAAGTTTTTGCCAAAGTAGAGCAAATGGGAAAGCAGCTAAAATTATAATTGCTGGGTTAATTCCATTTGTTTGAGTTGCAGTTAGTAGAGTTAAATTAACACACTTATCAGCCCACACGGTTAGTGAACTTCCTGCTTGTTCAAAACAGGCCCAAAAAATAGCACAAAGAACAGCTAAGATTAATATAGCGCCAATTTTATTTCCTGCTTCAGCTTTCCCTTGTTTGTAGCTATCAATTATTAAGTATGCTGCATAACCAATGGATATTATAAGTAAAGCATTAATAATCATACCTAAAAAAGTATTACCACTAGCTTCAAGAACAATTAAATACGCAAAAATAGGAACGATTAGGAATCCAAACACCCATACCAATTTCTCAATGTTTAAGTTGAAAAATTTCTTTTCAACATATTCTGCTGGTTGAAGGCCCTTATCTCCAAAAACACCTTTTCTAAGACCATCCCAAAATACAATAACGCCCGCTAACATACCTAGACCTGCTAAGCTAAATCCATAGTGCCATCCCCACATTTCCCCAATATATCCACAAATAAATGGTGCTGCTGCAGCTCCTAAATTAATACCCATATAAAATATGGTAAAACCTGAGTCACGTTTAATATCTCCTTCTTTATATAAGGCGCCAACTAATGATGAAAGATTTGGTTTAAAGAAACCATTTCCAGCAATTAATAGACCTAATGCTCCATAAAAAAATACATCTGTTGGAAATGCCATAAAAAAGTGCCCTATTGCCATCAAAACTCCACCAAGCATAATTGCTTTTCTATAACCGATGAATCTATCAGCAATAAATCCACCTAACAGAGGGGTGGCGTACACAAGTGCTCCATATGCAGCATAAATACCATATGCAATTTCTTCATTATTTTCAACACTTTCCATGTAGTCTTTGATGATATAAAGAACTAATAGAGCTCTCATTCCATAAAAACTAAAGCGCTCCCACATTTCGGCAAAGAATAAATAAAATAGAGCTTTTGGATGCCCATCTTTATTAATAAACCATTTTGCAACTAGTACTGCGACGATAGTAATAGTTGTCCAAAGAATAAGTTGTCCCATATTTTTCAGTTTTTGTTAGTATTCGAAAATCAAATCTAAAGATTTTTAATTATAAAATCGGTAATCTTTGTCATTAAATGTAATCTTGTATTTCCACCATAGATACTATGGTTTTTGTCTGGATAAATAAAAAGATCAAATTGTTTGTTTTCTTTTACTAATGCAGATATCATCTCCATGGTGTTTTGATAATGAACATTATCGTCAGCAGATCCATGAACAAGTAGGTAATTTCCTTCTAGTTTATTAACAAAATTGATAGGGGAATTTAAATCATATCCTTCAGGGTTTTCTTGTGGAGTTCTCATATATCTTTCGGTGTAAATTGTGTCATAAAATCTCCAGTTGGTAACAGGTGCAACAGCGATAGCGAACTTAAAAATATCATGGCCTTTAAATAAACAAAGAGATGACATATATCCGCCGTAGCTCCATCCCCAAATACCAATTTTGTTTTTATCTACGTAACTAAGAGTTGATAAATATTTATTTGCAGCTATTTGATCTTCAGTTTCTAATTTCCCTAATTCTTGGTAAGTACATTTTTTAAATTTAGATCCTCTTCCTCCGGTCCCTCTGTTGTCGACACAAACAACAATAATATCCTTTTGTGTTAAATATTGGTACCACATATAATTATTTCCTCCCCATCTATCTAAAACTTGCTGATTTCCTGGCCCTCCATAAACATACATTAACACAGGGTATTTTTTGTTAGGATCGAAATCTTTAGGTTTAATCATCCATCCATTTAATTTTACGTTATAGTTAGTTTCAAATGAAAAAAATTCTTTGTTTGATAAATTATATTCTGAAAGAATTGAATTTAATTTTTTAGAATCTTTTAGTACTCTTATGAGCTTACCTCTTTTATCATTTAATGTTATATAATTTGGTGTATTAGCACTAGAATTTGTATTAATAAAATATTCAAGTTTTTTACTAAAAACAGCGTTATTTATTCCATCTTTTTTTGATAAAATAGTTTTTTTATCACCGTCAATTTTGATAGAATAAATATGTTTTTGTAATGGTGACTTTTCATTAGATTGGAAGTAAATTAAGTTTTTTTTATCATTATAACCGTAGAAATTTGTTATTTCATAATCTCCTTTGGTAATTTGTTTCATCTCTTTTGTATTGTAATAAAATTGATAGATGTGATTGAATCCATCTTTCTCACTTGTCCAAATAAAGCCATCGTCTAAAAAAGTAATATTATCATGGATATCAATATATGCTTGATCTTTTTCTTCGTATACTGTTTCTGTTTTACCAGTTTTTGGACTTGTTAAAATCAATTTCAAGTGATTCTGATGTCTGTTTAGTTTGAAAAAACATAATTTTTCTGAATTTTTTGTCCAATATATTCTTGGAGTGTATTCAAACTTGTTTAACCCTTCATTAATTTTTTTAGTTGTATTGGAATCAGTATCAAAAATAAAAATTGATACTTTAGAATTTTTTTCACCTGCTTTAGGGTATTTAAATTTTTCTTGTGAGGGGTATAAGTCTTGTTGAAACATATCCATGGAAAATTCTTTGACCCCTGACTCATCAAATCGTAAGAAAGCAATATACTTACTATTAGAAGACCATTCGTACCCTTTTACTAAGGCAAATTCTTCTTCATAAACCCAATCAGTTGCTCCGTAAATAATTTTATTTTTTATGCCATCATTAGTACATGCTGTTGTTTTTTTTGTAATAATGTCATAAATGTAAATGTTGTTATTGTAAACATAACTAATCATTTTTCCATTTGGAGAAAACTCAGGTAAGCTAATTTTTTTATCAAAAACTTTTACTAATTGTTTAGTGTTTAAGTCATATGCATAAACAAAGCTTTTTTCAGAGTATCTGTAAATTGGTTCACTTTTGACTTTTAAAAGAATTTTATCCTCATTGGAATTAAATATATAATCATCAAAGGCTATACTATCGATCTCTGTTGAGCTTAAAATAGTTTTTATTTTTTTTCCTGTTTTGTAACTATAAAGATCAATACTTACTAAATTATTTTGATAATCAATTATTGAGTATTCTTTACCATTATTCATGGAACTTAACCCCCAAACCCAATCTTGAGTAAATGTTCTATTTAGGTATATATCTTCAAGATTTAGTTCTTTATTTACTTGTGAGTGTGATAATAAACTAAAAAGAAAAATAAATAAATAATATGTATAGCTTTTCATAGTATGAATGATTTTTTGGTTACAAAATTAATTAAATTTGACCAACATTTTTTTAAATCATGAGTTATTCTAAATTAAGTCAAATTCACATAAATTATTTTATAAATATTTTAGGCAATGAAAATGTAATTTATGACCAAGAAATTAGAAAGTATTCTAGTGATCATACTGAGGATTTAGTTTATTCACCGGAAATAGTTTTATTTCCAGAAACTACTAATCAAGTTTCAGAAATTGTAAGTTATTGTAACGAAAATTTAATACCAATTACTCCATCAGCTGCATTAACTGGTTTAAGTGGTGGCGCCCTTCCTGTTTTTGGAGGAGTGAGCCTTTCCACAAAAAAAATGAACAAATTATTAAAAATAAACTCCAAAAATTTTCAAGCAACAGTAGAGCCTGGCTTAATAAATGAAGACTTTCAAAATGAATTAGAAAGATATGATTTATTCTATCCACCAGACCCAGCAAGTAAAGGAAGTTGTACTATTGGAGGAAATATAGCATTAAATGCAGGTGGGCCCAGAGCCGTCAAGTACGGTGTTACATCAAATTATATTTTAAATTTAGAAGTTGTATTGCCTAATGGAAATGTGATTTGGACTGGCGCCAATACTTTAAAAAATGCTACTGGTTATAACTTAACACAACTTATTACAGGAAGCGAAGGCACATTAGCTGTAATTACTAAAGCAGTTATTAGATTGTTGCCCTTACCAAAGTTTAATGTATTAATGTTAGTTCCATTTGTTAAAATTAACGAAGCTTGTAAAGTTGTCTCAGAAATTTTTTTTAAAGGAATTGAGCCATCTTGTTTAGAACTTATGGAGAGGGATGGATTAGATCTTATTAAAAAAAATAATATTTGTGAAGTTCCTTTTAATACTAAAGAAGAGGCTTATTTGTTGATTGAGCTAGATGGAAATAATAATGATCAGTTAATTAAAAATGCTGAATATTTGAATGAAATATTTGACAATTATAATTGTGGAAAAGTTTTGTTTGCTGAAAGTAGTAGTGAAAAAAATAAATTATGGAGGGTAAGAAGAAATATTGCTGTTGCTGTGAAATCATTTTCTGTATATAAGGAAGAAGATACTGTAGTCCCAAGAGACAAGTTGCCACAACTTATGTCAGGGGTTAAAAGAATAGGAAAGAAATATAACTTTAAGTCTATTTGTTATGGTCATGTAGGAGATGGAAATTTACATGTTAATATTTTAAAAGAAAATTTATCTGACTTTGATTGGAACGTTGTTTTGAAGAAATCAATTAGAGAAATATTTGAACTTTGTGTTCATCTTGGTGGAACAATATCTGGCGAACATGGTATAGGTTTAGTTCAAAAAGAATTTATTGACATACCATTTACAAAAGAAGCCATAAATCTTCAAAAAAAAATTAAAAAAATTTTTGACCCAAATAAAATTATGAACCCTGGAAAAATATTTCCAGATTAATTATTTTTTTGTTGCAAAGACATTAATTAGTTCTGTTTCTTTAAGAGATTCTTCTTTTTCTAAAATAATTTTATATCCATTATCTTCAAGTAATTTACAAATTTTTTCTAGGCGATTATTAATATTATGAACTTCAATAACACAGGATAAAATCTTATCCCAATCATTGTTTTCTATTCCTTTTAAAACATTCCATTCAAGTCCTTCACAGTCAATTTTCAAAAAGTTAATTTTAGAAATTTTTTCTTTAGCTATAAATTCTGAAAGTGTGATAATTTCACAAATAAATTTCTTTTTATTACTAGTTAAATATTTTGCAAAAAATGGAGCTAAAAATGATGGAATAAATTTTGCCCACCAAAATTTTTTTGGTGCATTTTTTAAACTGCCTTTTACTGCATTGATTAACATATTAGGATCTTTTTTCCATGTATCAGGGTTTGCAGTAGATAGCGCTGGACTATTTGGGAAATATGTAAATTCTTTTTTTTCTTTTCTATCTCCTAATCCATTTTCAAAAACTTTAAAATCAGGATTATTTGTTAGTTTACAGTTCTTTTGTAGGACTGAAAAAATATTTGGAATAGGTTCAAAGCAATAAATTTTAATTTTATTGAATTTTTTTGATAAACGAACTCCTAAAACTCCAATATTTGCTCCAACATCAACAACAACATCTCCTTCATTTATCTTAATACCATTACTAAAATATCCGTCAATATGATCGTCTAACATGATTGCTTCTGATGGAACTAAACAATATATAGGAGTGTCTTTAGATAAGAGAATTTTTTTCATAATTTTAACTAATATATTCATTTAATGGAAAAAACACATATTATTTTATATACTGTCTTTATAATTTTAGTATGTAATCTTTTTGGTTTTTTTTTATCTCTAGCTTCAGTTCATTTAAGATGCCTTGATAAATATAAAATTCAAAAAAGAAAAATTAGACCTTTAACATTTTATAAAAGATTGCCATTGATATTCTTAAATATTTTTTTGTTAATTATTATTTCTTGTTTTGGTTTGTACTTTTTTCTTGACTTTATTAATTATCAATTAAGTTTAAATCCTATTTATATTCTATTACAAACATTTATAATCTTTGTTGTAGATGATGTTTATTTTTACTTTTTGCATTCATTTATGCATAAAAATAAATATGTTCTAAAAAAAATTCATAATATTCATCACAGAGCCATAACACCTGTTGCTTTAGAGTATATGTATGTTCATCCACTAGAATGGTTAAGTGGTTATGCGGGACCTTTTTTAGGTATGCTTTTATTAAGCTTTTTAGGCCCAGTTAATTTTTTTTCTTTTTGGTTATATCAAATAATAAGAAATATACATGAATTAGATGTCCATTCAGGTTTTAAGTCTTATATATCTAAGTTGATTCCGTACTGGGGTGAGTCTGAACATCATGATAAACACCATCAATATTTAAATGGAAACTATGCAACTACATTTACTTTTTGGGATGATTTTTTTAAAACAAAAATTAATAAATGAAAAAAAAACATACAATTTTACTTGTTAACGATGATGGTATATTCTCTCCTGGTCTAAGATTTTTAATTAAAATTTGTAAAAAAATTGGAAAAGTTTTAGTTGTAGCCCCAGAACAAAATCAATCAGGTATGTCACACGCAATAACTGTTGATAAAGAAATAAAAATAAATAAACTTGAGTCATCAAAGAATTATGAAGAGTATTCATGTTCAGGTACTCCAGTTGATTGTGTTAAGATTGCAACAAAAAAAATACTTAAAGAAAAGCCGGATTTATGTATTTCTGGGATAAATCATGGTTCAAATTACTCCATTAGTACACTATATTCAGCGACTTTGCATGCTGCTATAGAAGGTGCAATTGGAGGAATTCCATCAATAGCAATTTCTCATTTAGATTATTCTCCCAAAATTGATTTTTCATCCTATGATAAATTTCTAGAAAATTTAATAAGAAAAATCTTAAGTTTTCATGTTATTAAAGGAGTTACGTTAAATATTAATATACCTGACATTCCTTTTAAAGATATAAAAGGAATTAAAGTATGTAGGCAGGGAAAAGGTAAGTGGGTTGAAAAAATAAATTCAAAAAATAAAAAAGATAAATTTATAATAACAGGTCACTTTGAAAGTCAGGAAAAAAGTCAAGACACAGACATATGGGCCTTAGATAATTCTTTTGTCTCTGTGGTCCCAATACAAATTGATATGACAGATTATGACTATATTGATAATTATAACGATTTAGATGATGTTTTTCAAATTAGATAATTTTTTCTTTGGGACCTTTATTGGATTATTTTTTCCAATTATTTTGATTTTTTTTTCAACATCTTTAAAATCAGAATTGAACTTTTCATTTGATGATTCAACTATATATGTAATATCATGTTTAATCAACTTGCCAATATTTAGATATTATATGGTTAATCTTGGAAAGGATAAATCAGGAAGAGGAATTCTTTTTTCAACATTTCTTTTTTTATTTTTTTATTTATATAAATACATGTAGATGAAATATTATATTATTTCAGGCGAGAAATCAGGTGATCTATACGGTGGGTACTTAATGAAATCTTTAGCAAAGTATCACAATAAAAATGTAAATTTTATTTGTTGGGGAGGTGATAATATGAGGAAAAATAATGGAGAAATGATAAGAAGCTTAAATAAATTATCATTTATGGGGTTCTGGGAAGTATTAAAAAATTTTAGAACAGTTATTTATAATTTTCAATTAATTAAACGTGAATTAAAAAATAAAAAACCTGACATTTTAATATTAATTGATTATCCTGGATTTAACTTAAGAGTTGCTCAATATGCAAAATCAAAAAATATTAAAGTCATTTGGTTTGTTGCTCCACAAGTATGGGCATGGAATGAAAAAAGAGTTGTTAAATTAAAAAAAAATATTGATAGAATGTATGTTATTCTTCCTTTTGAAGAAGAATATTTTAAGTCTAAAAATGTTAATGTTCAATTTTTTGGACACCCCTTAACTCAGTTAATAAAAAAAAGAAAGTTAAAAATAAGTAGTTCAAAAAAAATCATTGCTTTGTTTCCAGGAAGTAGAGCCCAAGAAATTAAAAAAACACTACCTATTATGTTGGGTGTAATAAAATATTTTAATGATTATAGTTTTATAATAGGGGGGGTGAAAAACATAGATTTAAAACTATATAAAAGAATTATTGGAAACCATAATGTCAAATTAGTAATTGATCAAACTTATAAATTAATGAACTTGTCATCTGCTGCAATTTTAACATCAGGTACAATAAGTTTAGAGGCAGCATTATTTGGTGTTCCGCAAGTTGTATGCTACAAGACAAGTTTTATTTCTTATTTAGTTGCTAAAAAATATGTTAAAACTAAATTTATTTCTTTGGTGAATATTATTTCTAATAAAAA
>JAYYFR010000018.1:0-5206 GCA_036158635.1 Bacteroidota bacterium
CGTTTTTTTCTTTTTGGCCCAACTCTGAAAGATATATTAAGTAATCTAGTAGATCATCTTCTTTTTCAATATCAAAAATGAACCCATTTCGGTTATGCGTAATTACGGAATGAGAGTTTGTATATTGAGAGACTAACAAAATTTTTCCGTAATATAAGCCCTCAACAATTACAACTGGCATCCCTTCAGTATCATCCTTCGTTTGTATGGAAGGGACAATTAATATTTCTGAATTATTGAAGAGATATTTTTTTTGCTCATCGTTTACCTTGCCAAGAAATTTAATAGTATTTTGAAATTTATTTCTTAAAATATAATCCTTAATTTGATTCTCCAACTCCCCATACCCAGCAATTAAAAGATTGTAATTTTTATTAATTTGATAAAAATTTGAAAAGCTCTCTAAAAGCTTCATCACTCCTTTTTTTTCTACCAATCTTCCAATAAATAATAAATTTTTTATATTATTAGTTTTATCAACACCCTGAACTTCAATTTCACTTGTTTCGTCTAATTGTTTTGAGTTAATTCCCATTGGAGATATGAGGATATTAATTTTTGATAATTCGTCGTCTGATAAAATTAATTTCAAACTTTCATAAACTTCTTCTGAGGTTGTTGAAACACCATCACTATTTAAGATTATTTTTTTTGCTAGACCTTTTCCTAAACTTTTGAAATATTTTAAAAAGTATTCAATTTCAGAAGAGTGAATTGTAATTTTATATGGAGTTTTTCTAATTATGTTTATAAAGTACGCAGTTAAAGCTTGAGGAAAAAACCAGTGAACATATATCAAATTAATTTTATTTTTTTTTGATATTCTAAATGCATTAAAAAATTGAGAAATAAAATAAAACGGTATTAAAAATAAAATTAGCTTATTTTTACTTATTTGAATTTTTATTGCTTCATTTCCAAGTAACTCCATACTTTTGAAAAAATATCTAAATACTTTCAAATCATATAAATCTGTATCTTTGTTTATTTTAAATTTGTTTTTGTTACCAGTTAAAACTGTAATATCTATGTCTGGATAGATCTGTTTCAAGTTTAATATTTGGTCTTTAATAAATTTTCCTGAAATATCATTTTTTCCAAACGGAAAAGATGTTGTAATAAATAAAATTTTCAAAATTTTTAATTATCCAATTTTTTTATTTCTCTAGCTGGATTACCAAACCACATAGTATTTTTTGTGATATTTTTTGTTACAACTGAACCCGCACCCACAAAAGAATTTTCGCCTACTTCAACTCCGCATATTATTGTTGTATTTGCACCAATTGAGCAGCCAGTTTTTAAGATAGTTTTGATGTAGTCTTTATTTACTGGTTTATTGGATTTTGGAACTTTTACATTTGTAAAAACCACGCTTGGTCCAACAAATACATTGTCCTCAATAATAACACCATCATAAACAGAAACATTATTTTGTATTTTTACATTGTTTCCAATTTTTACATTTTCTCCAATAAAGCAGTTTTGACCAATCGTACAATTGTCTCCTATTTCCGCTGATGACATTATATGGGTAAAATGCCAAATTTTTGTATCGAAGCCTATTTTGGCACCTTTGTCTACAACAGCAAATTTATTAATATATGACATTTACTTTCAATAATAGTTCCAATATATAATTGTTGTTATGAGAAAAACTAAAGTTGGTGTTGTTGGATTCGGCTATTGGGGAAAAAATCAAGCACGTGTGTTTCATGAATTAGGAGTTTTAGAGGGAATATTTGATTCAAAATTAAGTTTGAAAAAAGATAAAAATTATAAGTTCTATGATAATCTTGATGAATTAATTGATGCAGTTGACGGAATTATAATATGTACTCCGGCTGATACTCATTATGAAATAGCAAAAAAAGCACTGAAAAAAGTCGATATATTAGTAGAAAAGCCGCTGGCTTTAAAATCAAGCCAAGTAAAGTCATTGATAAATATTGAAAAAAAGAATAATAAATTAATAATGGTAGGACATCAGCTTCACTTCCATCCTGCTGTATTAAAAATGAAAGACTTAATTAACTCAGGTGAAATAGGAAAAATAAAATGGATTTACTCTAATAGATTAAACATGGGAAAAATAAGACCTTATGAAAATGTATTATGGTCATTTGCCCCCCATGATATTTCATTAATGCTAGATTTTGTAAATTCAGAAATAATAAAAACAGAAGTTCAAGGTATGAAAATTATCAATTCAAGAATAGAAGACACAAGCCTTTCTCTTTTTGAATTTAAAAATAAAATAAAATCACATATTTTTGTCTCATGGATTCACCCTTTCAAAGAACAACGTTTTATAGTTGTTGGGAATAAAGGCTCGATAGTATTTTCGGATACTGATGAAGACAAACTAAAAATATATAAAACTAAAATATTAAAAAGTGGAGATATAAACAAACACTCATACAAAAAAGTAAAGATCATAAACAAAGAGCCACTTAAAAATCAAGCAGAATATTTTCTTGAAGGGATAAATGAAAGAAAAATTGAGATTAACAATTCAGATCATGCACTTAAAGTAGTCAATGTATTAGAGGAATGCAGTACTAAAATGCGAAGATAATATGAATGAAAAGAATATTGCAGTTATAGTTCCAGCTTACAATGAAGAAAACTTAATTGAGAAAACCATAAATTCAATACCTACTTTTGTTCAAAAAATAATTGTTATAAACGATGCTTCAAGAGACAGAACTTTAGAGATAGTTGAGAGTTTACAAAAAAATAATACAAAGATATCTATCTTGAATAATGAAAAAAACTTAGGTGTAGGTCAGGCTCTGATAGATGGGTATCAGTATGCATTTAGAGAAGGATATGATATTGGTGTTGTCATGCCTGGTGATGCTCAAGCTTTACCAGAAGATTTTGAACAGTTGATATCCCCTGTGGTTAATGAAAATGCTGATTATGCAAAAGGAAATAGATTAAATTATTACGATGTTCAAAATATTATGCCAAAACACAGATTTTTTGGAAATACTTTATTGACTTTGTTAACTAAATTTGCTTCAGGATATTATCATGTTATGGATCCTCAAATGGGTTACACTGCGTTAAATTTACAAATATTACCAAAACTAGAAATTTCTAAATTAATCAAAAGATATGGATATCCGGGTCATTTACTTTACATGTTAAATTTATGTGACGCAAAGGTTATTGATGTTGATGTTAAACCACATTATGGGGAAGAAAAAAGTGGAATTAGATTAATAACATTCGTACCTAAGTTAATTTATTTGTTAGTAAGATTATTTTTTTCTAGAGTGTTTAAAAAGTTAATTAAAAAAAACTTAAGTCCTGCTGGATTAAGTTATTTCTTATCATTTTTAATGCTTTTTTTACCGATTCCATTTACGGCTTATAGAGCTATTTCGACTTATGTAAATTACTCATATGTCACAGAATTAAATTTGATTGCTTTGAGTCTAAGTTTTGTTCTATTCTTTTTGTTCTTTTTCTTTGGAATATTATTTGATGTTCAGGAAAATAAAGATTTAATTGGAGAACAGTGAAGGTACCATTCATTGACTTTGATTATGAGTTAGATTTATTTGGTAATAATTATGAATCATTGTTAATTGAGCATGTACAAAAAGGAGAATTTATTGGTGGAGAAAGTGTCAACAGATTTGAGGAAAACCTTAAAAATTATTTAAATACCAAACACATAATTACAGTTGGGAATGGTACAGATGCTCTTTTAATAAGTTTGCTTTCACTAGAGTTAGAAAGAAAAGAAGTTATTGTTCCATCTTTTTCTTTTTTTGCAACTTCTGAAGCTATCGTTCAAGCAGGACTAATCCCAATATTTGTAGATATAGATATTGCAAACTGTAATATTGATGTAAAAAAAATCGAAGAAAAAATTACATCTAATACTGGAGCAATTTTACCTGTTCACTTATTCGGCAATCCTTCAAATATGGAAAAAATATTAGATATTGCAAAAAAATATGATTTAAAAATTGTTGAGGATGTTGCGCAAGCATTTGGTAGTGAAATAGACAAAAAAAAATTGGGAACGATTGGAGATATTGGCTGTTTTTCTTTTTTCCCCACAAAAACCCTTGGAGCATATGGTGACGGAGGTGCAATATCTACAAATTCTGATATTTTTGCTGAAAGGGCAAATATGTATAAAAATCATGGAGCAAAAACAAAATATAACAACGAAATTTTTGGATATAATTCAAGACTAGACTCCATACAAGCTTCAATCCTAGGATTAAAATTACAAAAAATTGACCAATGGATAGAAAATAGAGTAGTTGCAGGTAAATATTATGATTCACATTTAAAAGAAATTGAAAATTTAAATTTACTTGAAAATGAAAATTCTACCTTCAATTACTATTCAATTCTAATTGGAAGGAACAAAAGGGATTTGTTAAAAGATTACTTATTAAATAATGAAGTTTCTGTAGCTGTTTATTATCCAAAAACTCTACCATCTCTTCCTGCACATAACAACAAAGAAAGCTTCCCTGTTTCAGAGAGAGCGTCTACAGAGATTTTATCATTACCCATTTGGCCAGGAGTCAAAAAAGAACAACAAGAATATGTTATTGAATTAATACAAAAATTTTTTACAAATAGAATCTGAGTATAAAAATTAAACTTATAATTTAAAATATGAAAACAATGAATTTATATTTCATTAAATTTTTTGTTTTCCTTTTTATTTTAGTAATTCAATTAAAAGGATTATCAACATTAGGTACATATTGGGATGATGCAGGATATATTGAAACAATACCAATAATTTATGAAAAAGTTTATCTTTTTTTTACTGATTACAACAATCCTTATTTGGGTAATTTCAATTATAATTTAGAGTTTTACGGCTATTTATTTCCTATTATTGTTGATATTTTTAGCAACTTTGGAGTAGTCCAATTATTAGTTAAAACATTCCTGGAAAATTTGTATTTCTATGAAATTATTAATTCGATTGATTTAGATACTATAACAAGATTTTTTGTATTTAATTCAATAATCATTCTAATAATTTATCAACTCATAAAGTTTAATAAAAAAGTTTATGGATATTTTTACTCAGTTATATTTACATTACTTCTATTTCTGATTCCTAGTTTTTATGGTCACTTATTTTTTAACATAAAAGATATCCCCTTTTCAATAATATTTTTCTTTTTATCTATCTATTTGTTTGATAAAAGTGAAA
>JAYYFR010000019.1:0-41878 GCA_036158635.1 Bacteroidota bacterium
GGTTTATATTTTTTAATTAATTCTAATGATTTTTTTGTGTATTTTCCTGGATAACCTCCTATATGTATAATTAGAACTTTGACTTCTTCACAATTAAAAAAAATATACTCTGGATATTCTCCTCTTATTAAATGATTATCAATATTTCCATGTACTGCTTTAAGAGAAACATATTTTTTTATTTTATCAATAATATTAATTTCTCCAATATCTCCAGCGTGCCATACTTCATCACTTTTTTTTAAAAAATTAATAACATTGGTATCAATATATCCATGCGAATCTGAAATTATACAAATTTTTTTCATTCTTTAAATCAAATAACTAAATCTAATTTATAATTTTAATGTAAATTTTATAATTTAATGTATAGATATTTAATTGAAATAAAATATAACGGTTCTAAATACTTTGGTTGGCAAGTCCAACCAAATAAACAAACAGTTCAAGGAGAAATAAATAAAAAGATATCGATTATATTATCTTATCCAATAAATGTAATTGGTTGCGGTAGAACAGATACTGGTGTACATGCTCAACAGTTCTTTTGTCATTTTGATTTTGATGAAAAAATAAATTTAAAAGATTTAAAATTTAAGTTAAATAATTTTTTATCATCGTCTATTTCAATTATCAATATTCTTTCAGTTAATCCAGATTTTCACTCTAGATTTACTGCTATTTCTAGAACTTATGAATATTGGATCTCTAATGAAAAAAATCCATTTTTATCAGAAAGATCATTGTATCTTATTAAACCACTTGACTTAGGTTTATTTAATTATGGTGCTAGTTTATTGGTTGGTAGGAAAGATTTTTCATCATTTTGTAAAACCAAATCTGATGTTAAAAATAAGATTTGTACTGTCTCAGAGTCAATTTGTTACCGAGCTCAAGACATGTATGTTTTTAAAATTAAATCTAATAGATTTCTTCATAATATGGTAAGATCAATTGTTGGTACTTTAATTGAATTTTCTAACAAAAAAATAACTAAAAATGACTTAATTAACATTATTGATAAAAAAGACAGGACTAAATCAGGTTTTTCTGTTCCTCCCTGGGGTTTATATCTAATGAACGTAGAATATCCAAAAATTGATTTAAATGAAAAAGATATTTGATTTAGAAAATTTTATTAAATCTTTAAAATTTGTAAATCCGTATTTATGGAGCGTTTATTTTACAATTTTTTCATCAATTTTATTTTCAATTTTCTCAGCTGCCAGACCGGTTTTAATTCAGTTAGCTTTTGATATTTATATTGCTCCTCCATCAAATAATCATAATGCTGTGACGAGTTTTTTTGTAGATAATTTTTCTATATCTTTTTCTTCATTCATGTTAATTATATTTTTGTTTTTGTTTTTAGAAGCATTTATTCAATTTTTTTTTATTTATAAATCTAACTTTATAGCTCAATTAGTTATTAAGGATATTAGAAATGATTTATTTAATAAAATTTTAAATTTTAAAGTTGCATATTTTGATAATACTCCCATAGGAAAAGTTATAACAAGAGTAATTTCTGATATTGAAGCTGTAGGCTTAATGTTTTCCCAAGGTATTTTAAGTATTTTCGGTGATCTTTTTAAGATTTTAATTATTGTAACTTGGATGTTTTTTAGTAATTGGAAATTAGCTATTGTTAGTCTCTCTTTTTTCCCTTTTCTTATATTTTCAACAATTGTCTTTCAAAAGTATATGAAAAAAACTTTTGAAAGAATAAGGGCAGAGATATCAAAATTAAATGTATTTGTATATGAACATATTCTAGGAATCCATATTGTAAAAATATTCAATCAACAAAAAAGGGAGGATGAGAAGTTTAAAAATATCAATAAAGATTACACTAATTATAATATTAAATCTGTACTGTATTTTTCAATTTTTTTACCAGTAATTGATATTTTTTCAGCGATTTCTATGGGTTTAATCGTTTGGTATGGTGGCTTTATGATTTTTTCAAATAATTCTGACTTTAGTCAGTTTAATACATCTTTAGGCCAGTTAATATCGTTTATATTACTAGTTAATATGTTATTTAGACCCTTAAGGTCAATGGCAGATAAGTTTAATACTCTTCAAATGGGTACGGTTGCCTTTTCAAGAGTGTTCAAGTTAATAAATTCAAAAAATAAATTAGAAAAAGAAACAGGTGATAAAAATGAATTATTTTATTCACAACATATTAAATTTAATAAAGTTAGTTTTTCTTATAAAAAAGATGAATTGGTTTTAAATAATATAAATCTTCAAATTGATTCTGGTAAAAGTCTAGCTATAGTAGGGCCAACAGGATCTGGTAAGACAACACTAATTAATTTAATAACTAGATTCTATGAATTAAAACATGGAGATATTTTTATTGGTGATGCAAGTATAAAAAATTTGGATGTTAGTATTTTAAGAAAGAATATTGGTCTTATTTTACAGGATACATTTTTATTTTCAGATACAATTTTTAAAAACATTACTTTTTTTACAAAAAAAACAAAAAAAGAAATAAATTTTATTTTAGATAAAATGGGATTGTTAGATTTTATTAATTCATTTCCGAATGGTTTAGATTATAACATTGGAGAAGGTGGTATTTATTTATCGAATGGTCAAAAACAATTGATATCATTTATAAGAACTTACATAAGTTTTTCCCCAATAATTATTTTTGACGAAGCTACTTCATCATTAGATTCAGAGACTGAGGAATTGGTAAAAAAGTCAATTCGGTTATTAATTAAAAATAAAACCTCAATTATTATTGCTCATCGTCTATCAACTATAAAAAATGTTGACAAAATTATTTTTTTAAAAGATGGTGAAATTACAGAACAAGGCACACATGAAGAACTAATTTTAAAAAAAGGTTTTTATTGGAAATACTATAAGACACAATTAGTTTAAATATTTTTTTAAAACATTGGAAGTGTGTGTCTTCAACTTTTTCATGCTCTCAGGTCTTCCTTCGAAAATTATTTCACCACCTTTGTCGCCTCCATTTGGTCCAAGTTCAATAACCCAGTCAGATGTCTTTATGATTTCCATGTTGTGCTCAATAACAATTATTGTGTTATTTAATTTTAGAATGTTATTAAAGGAATTTAGTAAATTTTTGATATCATGAATATGTAAGCCAGTTGTTGGTTCATCAAAAATCATAATTGTGTTTTGAATTTTTTTATTTAGAAAGGATGCTAATTTTAGTCGTTGCGCCTCTCCTCCACTCAAAGAACTTAAGTTTTGTCCCAATTTAACATAGCCTAAACCGACATTTTTTAGTGTTCTTAGATGTTTTGTAATATTTTCTTTTTCATGTTTGTTAAAAAAGTCTAAAGCAGTTTCAACAGTCATTTCTAAAATATTATATATATTTTTTCCCTTAAATTTAACATTTAATACATCTTTCATATATCTTTTTCCGTTACAGTTTTCACACTTAATTTTTATATCGGACATAAATTGCATATCAATGGAAATAAACCCATCTCCTTTACAATGTTCACATCTTCCTCCAGGCGTATTAAACGAAAAAAATTTAGGTGGCATATTCTTAATTTTTGCATATTTCTGTTCAGAAAATAATTTTCTTATTTCATCAAATCCTTTTATATAAGTTATTAAATTGGATCTACTTGACTTTCCAATTGATCCTTGTTTAACAAATTCAATATTTGAAAATGTATTTTTTTCAAATGAAATATTACTCTTTTGGTTATTGATAAACTTTGTAAATTCAGGGACAAAAATTTCACTTATGAGTGTACTTTTTCCTGAACCACTTACTCCAGTAATTGTTGTTAAAACATTTGTTGGGAATTTAGTTTTTATATTTTTTATATTATTTTTTGACCCCCCCCTCAAGTGTATAAATTCACTTATCGATCTTCTATTTATTGGGCAATCAATTTTCAATTCATTATTTATATATTTTTTTGTATAACTTAAACTTTTATGTTTTGATTTAATATTTCCAGAAAATATAACATTTCCACCTAAATCACCCCCTTTTAAACCTAAGTCAATGACGTAATCGGATGATTTTATTATATCTAAATCATGTTCAACGATTAATACTGTATTTCCAATTTTTTTTAAATTTTCAAGAACAGCTATTAGTTTTGTTTTATCTCTGTCATGTAAGCCAACACTAGGCTCATCTAAAACGTAAAGTGTATCAACTAGTCCTCCTCCAAGGGATTTGGCAATATTAATCCTTTGTGTTTCTCCACCTGAAAGGGTAGATGATTTTCTATTAAGTGTTAAATATTCAAGCCCTAAATCACTTAATAAGTTTAATCTTAATTTAATTTCTTCAAAAATTTTATTTGCAATTTTACCCTCATTTTCGATTAACTTAATTTTTTGAAAAAATAATTTTAATTCAAAAATTGACATTTTGCTCATGTCTTGAATGTTGATTTTTTTGAATTTAATATTTTCAGTTTCTTTTTTCAATCTTCCTCCTTTACAATTTGGGCAAGTAGTTCTTCCCCTGTACCTTGAAAGCATAACTCGATATTGTATTTTATATGACTTGCTTTCAACCATTTGAAAAAATTCATTTATTCCTTTATAGTCTTTGTTTCCTTCCCAAATTAATTTTTTCTCATCGTTAGTTAGTTCAGAATATTTTTTTTCAACTGATATTTTATTTTTTTTTGCAAATGATAAAAGTTGTTCCTTCCACTTGACTGTAGACGGATATTTCCATGGTATAATAGCGTCATTTTGTAGACTCAATTCATTATTTGGAATTACTTTTGATTCATCAATTCCAAGAATATCACCGTAACCATGACATAATTCACAAGCTCCATAGGGGCTGTTAAAATTGAAAGTATTGATATTTGGCGTGTCAATTACTTTACCATTAAGTTCAAGTCTTTTATTAAATCGTTTTAACAAAGTTCCATTAGATGTGAATAATTCACAGACGCCAGAACTAGATTTGAAAATAATTTCACATGATTCTGTAATTAAGTCTTCAACAGATTTTTTTCTTCTTATTATTTGCCTGTCGACAATTATATTAATTTTTTTATTTTCTATTTCATTAAATGTTATTTCAGAAATCTTTTTAATTTTTTTATTAATTAAAATTCTTGAAAAACCTATTTTTTTTATTTGGTTATAATGCTCTTTGACACAATTTTCTATTGGAAATGTCAATAATATTTTTGTTCCAATTTCTAAAGTGTTTATATAATCAACTACATCCCTAGGGGAATTTTTTTTAACTAATTTTTTTGTTAGTGGACAATAAATTTTTCCTAGTTTAAAAAATAAAATTTTAATAAAATCATAAATTTCTGTTGCTGTACCCACTGTTGACTTTGGGTTGTTTATATTATTTTTTTGATTAATTGCAATAGCTGGACAAATACCTTTAATATAATCAACTTCAGGTTTTTTATGTTTGTTAAGAAATTGTTTAGCATATGTTGAAAGTCCCTCTAAGTATCTTCTTTGACCCTCTGCAAAAATTGTGTCATATGCTAAAGATGATTTTCCAGAACCACTAAGTCCAGTAATGACAACAAGTTTTCCTCTTGGGATAGTGACATTTATATTTTTAAGATTATTTAGCCTTGCACCTTTTACAATAATATTATCCTTAATAGATGGGTTTTTTTCACTTAAATTCATTAAGAGATAATATTAAATAATTTTTCAGAAATTAAATAACCAAATCCTAACAATAGAGGATAAATAAAAAATAGCCAAAAAATATCTTTTATATTTTGTGATTTTAGTGCCTCAATAAAGCTACCTTTTTCTATAATTATATTTGAAAAGTTATACCAGGTGTTGAAATTAAAGAATCCTGCAATTGTATTTGAAATTATTGCAGTTAATAAAATAATTACACCAATAAAATATAATTTTGTCATTTTTGTAAATTTATTAATAAATTTCTTTTTTTAAATATACAACTTGTTATAGTTTTTAAAATTTTGTAATTTAGTTAAAAATTAATTGCCTATCGAAACATATCTACTTGTTAAATAATTTATTAACTAATAAATGATAGATATGTTTATTTCAAAAAAAATTGATGATAAAGAAGTATTATCTTCTTATATAAATGGAAACGAATCTGCTTTAAATGTTCTTATTGATAGGCATAGATCAAGAATTTTTGGCTTTATTATTTCTAAAGTTAAAAATGTTGAGGTGGCTGAGGATATTTTTCAGGATGCTTTCATTAAAGTCATAAATACTATAAAAAAAGGAAAATATAATGAACAAGGTAAGTTTATTGTTTGGGTAATGACAATTACTCATAATTTAATTATGGATTATTTTAGAAAACAAAAGAAAAGAAGATTTATAAAACCTACAAATGATTTTAATGTCTTTGATGTTCTAGGAAACGGAGAATTAAATATTGAGCAAAAAATTGTAAAAGAACAAATTTTGAGTCAAATTAAATTATTGAAAGACGAATTACCAATTGAGCAGAGAAAAATTCTTGAAATGAGGTATTACTCAAAAATGAGTTTTAAGGAGATTTCTGAAAATTGTAATATAAGCATCAATACTGCTTTAGGCAGAATGCGTTACGCAATAATTAACTTGAGAAAGATTATTCAAAAAAAAGGAGTTAGTATTAATTAAATATATAATTTATTTTTTTATAATTCTACCATGTATTTATAGACGGGTAAGAAAATTGAGTAGTGTTTTCCATTTTGATTTGATATCCTTGTCCTGGAACCATATTTCCTATTGAATTCAATCCAAATTCTGGCCAATAAACATTACCTAATCCATTTTTTAATATTCTCAAAGGGCCGTCATTTGTTACAATAGAATTCATCATGTCAACTGTATTAGCATCTTCTGGATGTAAATAGCCAATTAAGTTCCATCCCTCATCAAATGAAATCGGTGTATCAAAAGGAATCAGACTTCCTTCAACTGTTATTTGATTGAAAGAATTCATTTTAACTTGATAGCCTTCACCAATAATTAAATCTCCTATAGAATTTAAACCAAAAAGAGGCCAATAAACATTTCCATTTTCATCTTTTATTATTTCTATATCATTAACAACTGAATTAAATACAGATTCAATATTTGTATTTTCAGGGTTTATATATGTAGATATTATAGACCAGCCTTCATTTAAATTAATAGTTTGACTAAAACTGCATTCTATAGATTCTACATCAAACTCAAAATATTTCATGCAATTGTTTGAGTCTTTAACTAATAAAGTATAGTTTCCAGAGGAAAGTTGGGAAATGTTTTTTGAGTTTGATGAAAAGTTATTTGGGCCACTCCATTCATATAAATATTCATCACCAACATTAAATGGAGTTCCTCCATTAACTTCAACAGAAATCGATCCATTATTTTGATTAGAACATTCATCATTAATAATCGGAATTAAAGATAAAATTTCTGAGGGCTCAGAAATTGAAATACTATTAATTTCGCTTTGATTTCCTAACGCATCAATTACATAAACTAAATAACATCCAGCTGGCAATTCACTAATATTGTTCATTTGAGCTTCATTTTCATTAAATTCTCCATCACAGTTGTCATCAGAAAAAATAAATGGTCCTATGAAGTAATTACCAGAAGATAGTGGGTCAACAATTGGAGGGTTCTCAGTGATATATCCATTATTTATTGCTTCATTAATTTCTTCAAGATTGTTAAAAGGAACTCCCCCTGATATTCCAGGTGGGATCCAGGCAATTCGACCTTTCAGGTCACCAAAACAAAGATTCAAATCAGAATTGCCTTCTAAAGAAATATAAAATTCGGAAGAGTTATTATTTAAAGAAAATGAATTTAGGTTATTTTTTTCAATAGAATTAATAAAGTCTAATTTTTGTGAAAAAATAGAAGAAAATAACAGGATCAATAATATGAGTATTTTGGGTCTCATAAAAAAAACTTTAAAACAATTAGACTAAAACTTCATTATAAATTTAAACAATTAAATTGATAATATTTTTTTTGTAACAACGTTAAAGTTGAAAATATATGCTTATGGAAAAAATTTTTACAAAAAATCAAATAAATAATCTCAATATCTTTTTGAGTAAAGAATTAGATATAGTAGAAAAAAAAATAATTTTAAATAATAAATCAAAAGCACAAACAAAAAAAAATATTTTAGATTATTCGAAGAGCGCCTCTTTTTTAATTAATAAATCAAAATTATTTATTTTAAACTAATAACTAATTTATTTTTATGAAACAGAACTTATGAATAAAAAGGAAAAAGTAAAGTTCATTATTTCAAAATTAGAAGAGTTATATCCAACTACGCCAATACCATTAAAACATAAGGATCCATTTACTCTCTTAATTGCAGTGTTGCTCTCTGCAAGATGTACGGATGAGAGGGTAAATCAAGTAACACCAATTCTTTTTGATAAGGCCGACTCTCCTAAAAAAATGTTAAAGCTTAAAATTGATGAAATAAAACAAATTATTAGACCCTGTGGACTGTCCCCTCAAAAATCTAAAGCTATTTATAATTTATCAAAAATTTTAATTGAAAAACATAATGGATTGGTACCTAAAAGTTTTGAAGATTTAGAGTTTTTACCAGGTGTTGGTCACAAAACTGCATCTGTTGTGATGTGCCAAGCATTTAATATTCCAGCTTTTCCTGTTGACACCCATATATTTCGTTTAATTAAAAGATGGGGTTTGAGTAAAGGAAAGACTGTGAAAAAAATAGAGGAGGATTCAAAGAAAATTTTTCCAAAAAAATTGTGGAGTAAATTACACTTACAAATAATTTTTTTTGGTAGAGAATATTGTCCTGCAAGAACTCACGATTCTAGCAATTGTCCTATTTGTAGCATTGTTAATAACAAGTCAATTAATAAAATTAAATAAAGTTATTTTTTAATTAAATTAGTTAAAAATAATTTTCTATGTTAGAACTAAAAGAAGGTCAAAAGGCACCAGTTTTTTCTGCTAAAAATCAAAATGGAAATAATATTTCATTAACTCAATTTTTAGGAAAAAAAGTTGTTTTATATTTTTACCCTAAGGATAATACTCCTGGATGTACAGCTCAAGCTTGTAATTTATCTGAAAATATTGATAATTTGAAAAAGAATGGTTTTATTGTTTTAGGAGTTAGTCCTGATAGTGAGAAATCACACTTAAAATTTATATCTAAATATAATTTGTCATTTGATTTAATCGTCGATGAATCAAAAAGTATTTGTAAGCTATATGGTGTTTGGGGCCCTAAAAAGTTTATGGGAAGAGAATATGATGGAGTTCATAGAACAACTTTTTTAATCGATGAGAATGGTTTAATTGATAAAATAATTACAAAAGTGAACACAAAAAATCACACAGAACAAATTTTATAATTATGAAAAAAGATAAGGATATAAAATTACAAGCTCTTAAGCTTGCTATGGAAAAAATTGACAAAACCTACGGAAAGGGTTCAATTATGAAGTTAGGTGATATGACTATTGAAAAAGTAGATTCAATATCAACAGGTTCAATTTCTATAGATGCTGCTCTCGGTGTTGGAGGTCTTCCTAAAGGAAGAATTATTGAAATATTTGGTCCAGAATCGTCCGGTAAAACTACACTAACAATACATGCTATCGCAGAATGTCAAAAAAGCGGAGGTATTGCAGCTTTTATTGATGCCGAACACGCTTTTGATAGAATTTACGCTGAAAATTTAGGTGTTGATATTGATAATTTAGTTATATCTCAACCTGATAATGGAGAACAAGCTCTAGAAATAGCTGATAATCTTATAAGATCAGGTGCTATAGATTTAATTATTATTGACTCTGTAGCAGCGCTTACACCAAAAAGTGAAATTGATGGTGAAATGGGTGATGCTTCAGTTGGTGTTCAGGCAAGATTAATGTCCAAGGCCTTGAGGAAAATGACAGCCAGTATTAGTAAAACAGGAGCAACTTGTGTTTTTATTAATCAGTTAAGATCAAAAATAGGAGTTATGTTTGGTAATCCTGAAACTACAACTGGTGGTAATGCATTAAAATTTTACTCCTCTGTTAGAATTGATATTAGAAGAAGTACTCAACTAAAGGACGGTGAAAAAATTCTTGGAAATAGAACTAAAGTTAAAATTGTTAAAAATAAAATTGCACCCCCATTTAGAAGAGCAGAATTTGATATTGTTTATGGTAAAGGTATCTCAAAAACTGGCGAAATTATTGATTTAGGGGTTGATAACAATATTATTGAAAAAAGTGGTTCTTGGTACAGTTATAATGGAACAAAATTAGGTCAAGGAAAAGAGTCAGTTAAAAATTTATTAATTGACAATCCTGAATTAATGTCTGAATTAGAAACAAAAGTAAAAGAGGTTATTGAATAATTTATAAGTATTGAAGTATAATTTTTTATTTTTTTTATTATTTTTTTTATCTAGTTGTGTTAAAAACAATAAATTTTTTTTTGATAGCAATAATTCTACCGAGATAACAAAAAATAATTTTGACTACTTTTTAAAAAATGGAAAGTTTGATTCGGCCAGAGATTACATCGATAGTATATTTAGTATAAGATCAACTGATTTAGATGTTTTAAAAAAAAGAGGAGAAATTTATTTCTTATTAAATAATTTTGAAATTGCTGAGTCTTCTTGGCAAAATTGTTTACTTCTTGATTCAAGTGATGTAGTGTGTCATGAAAAGTTAATTGCTCTATATTGTGGTTTTGAAAATTTAAAAAATAATGATTGTAATTATATATTAGAAAAAACTCTTATTTTAAATCCAGATAATCAAATAGCTTCTTATTTTAAAGCTAAAAGGTTAGTTGAGATAAATAAAAAAAATGAAGCAATTATATTATATAAGAATTTATTAGAAAAAGATTCTAAAAATATTAGAGTTATGAATGAACTGGCTCAATTATATGATACTAATTATCAATCTGAAATTTATTATAAAAGAATTTTAAAATTAGACTCTAGTTACGTTGCTTTTTATGGTTTAGGGATGTACTATCAGAAAAAAAAATTATTTAATAAAGCAATAAAAAATTATCAAGATGCTTTAGCTGTTTTTAAAAGAAAAGAACCTTATTATAATTTAGGATTTTGCCATCTGATGAAAAATGAAACGAGTGCAGCAATAGATTTTTTTTCAAAAGCAATTAATCTGGACGCTTCATACTTGGAGGCTTACTTTGCTAGAGCTTATTCTTATTCTCTCTTAAATAAAAAAGAATTAGCTGTTGAAGATTATAAATTTTGTTTAATGCTGGAGCCTGGTTTTGAAGACGCTAGAATTGAACTTGAAAAAATTAATAAATAATTTTATTTTTTTATTTTCTCAACTATTGATTTGAACAACTCTGGTTCATTCATAGCTAAGTCTGCTAAAACCTTTCGATTTAAATCTATATTGCTTTTTTTAAGAAGGCCCATAAACTGAGAATATGACATTCCATATTCTCTAGCTCCTGCATTGATTCTTTGAATCCAAAGAGCTCGGAAATTACGTTTTTTAGTTTTTCTATCACGATATGCATATGATAATGCTTTTTCAACTGCATTTTTTGCAACTGTATAAACATTTTTTCGTCTCCCAAAATAACCTTTTGCTTGTTTTAAAATTTTTTTTCTTCTTGCTTTAGAAGCTACAGAGTTAATTGACCTTGGCATTTTATTTAATTTTTTTGTAATTAGCGGTTTTAAACAAACTCTTATAAGCTAAATTACATGGTTAATAATATTATTTACAAAGTTGAATTTTAATATTAGGAGTGTCTGCATCATGAACAAGTCCACTCTTAGTTAAATTTCTTTTTCTAGTTGTTGCTTTTTTTGTTAGTATGTGACTTTTAAAAGCGTGCTTTCTTTTAATTTTTCCACTTCCGGTTAAAGAAAAACGTTTTTTGGCACTTGATTTTGTTTTCATTTTAGGCATAGCTAATTATTTTAATGGTGTTAATAACATATTCATTTTTTTTCCTTCAAGTTTAGGAAGTTGATCTACTTTAGCAATTTCTTCTAATTCTTGGGCTAATTTAAGTAAAATCATTTCTCCTTTATCTTTAAATATGATTTGTCTTCCCTTAAAAAACACGTAAGCTTTTAATTTGCAACCATCATTTAAAAATCTTTTTGCATGGTTTAGTTTAAAATTAAAGTCATGTTCGTCTGTGTTAGGTCCAAATCTTATTTCTTTGACTACAACTTTAGTTGTTTTAGCTTTTAATTCTTTTTGTTTCTTTTTTTGATTATATAAAAACTTTTGATAATCAATTATTTTACAGACAGGTGGGTCAGCTTTAGGAGAAATTTCTACTAAATCAAGACCAATACTTTTTGCGTACTGAAGAGCTTTTTTAGTATTAGATATATTGTTTTCTGTGTTTTCTCCTACTAAACGGATGTTGAAACTCAATATCTCTTCATTTATCCTGTGTGGATTTTCCTTTTTTACTCTACCTCTGTAAGGTTTTCTTCTTCTATTAAAAGCTATAACAAATTATTTTAAATTAAACTTCTTGTTCTTTATTAATTTCTTTTTTAATGAGATTATTAAAATCTACACAACTCATTGAGCCCAAATCTTCTTTTCCTCTCTTTCGAACAGAAATGTTTTTTTCTTGCAATTCCTTTTCTCCAATAATTACCATATATGGTATTTTCTTTATTTCAGCATCTCTTATTCTTTTACCGATAGTTTCGGATCTAACATCAATGTGTGCGCGAATTTCGTAATTTTTCATCAATTTTAAAATTTTATTTGAATAATCTGTAAATTTTTCACTGATCGGAATAATTACCACTTGTTCAGGAATGAGCCACAAAGGAAAGTTTCCCCCTGTATGTTCTATTAAAATCGCCAGAAATCTTTCCAGAGACCCAAACGGAGCTCTGTGTATCATAATTGGACGGTGTAGCTTATTATCAGCCCCCATATATTCTAATTCAAATCTTTCTGGTAAATTATAATCAACTTGTATTGTTCCAAGTTGCCATTTTCTACCAATAGCATCTTTCACCATAAAATCTAATTTTGGGCCATAGAATGCCGCTTCGCCATACTCAATAATAGTATTCAATTTTTTTGATTTTGCAGCATTTATGATAGAGTCTTCAGCTAAATCCCAATTTTTTTCAGTTCCTATATATTTATTTTTATTTTCTCTATCTCTGAGTGATATTTGGGCAGTATAATTATCAAATTTTAATATTTTTAAAATATATAAAACAATATCAATTACTTTTTTAAATTCCGATTCTAATTGATTTTCTGTCACAAATATATGGGCGTCATCTTGAGTAAACCCTCTAACTCTTGTTAAACCATGTAGTTCACCACTTTGTTCATATCTGTAAACTGTTCCAAATTCTGCATATCTTATTGGCAAGTCTTTGTATGATTTAGGGGAAGATTTATAAATTTCACAGTGATGAGGACAATTCATAGGTTTTAAAAAAAACTCTTCTTTGGAAGAAGGACTTTTGATTGGTTGAAAAGAATCCTCACCATATTTATCATAGTGACCAGAACAAACATATAGTTCTTTATTCCCAATATGTGGAGAAACTACAGAACTATATCCATGTTTTAGTTGCAAATTTCTCATAAATTTAATTAACTCTTCTCTAACAATAGTTCCTTTGGGAAGCCAAAGTGGAAGTCCTTGCCCAACTTTATTTGAAAAAGTAAATAACTCCATTTCTTTTCCAATTTTCCTATGATCTCTTTTTTTTGCTTCTTCTAATAATTCTAAGTGTTCATTTAGTTCTTTTTTCTTAGGAAAAGAAATTCCGTAGATTCTTGTAAGTTGTGTGTTTTTTTCGTCTCCTCTCCAATATGCTCCTGCAACGTTCAATAATTTTACTGCTTTTATGACCCCTGTGTTAGGAATATGTGGTCCTTTACACAAGTCTGTAAATTCACCTTGTGTATAGAATGTAATTTCTCCATCTTCTAAATCTTTAATCAGTTCTAATTTGTATTTATTTTTCTTTTCTTTATAATAATTTATCGCATCGATTTTAGAAATTTTTTTTCTAATAAATTTATTTTTTTGAGACGCTAATTCTAATATTTTTTTTTCTATTTTATTAAAATCATCAGTTGATATACTGTGATTTTTAGGAAGTTCTACATCGTAGTAAAATCCATTTTCAATTGATGGTCCAATTGTAAATTTAACACCAGGATAAAAGAATTGTAGAGCTTCGGCCATTAAATGAGCAGATGAGTGCCAAAGAACGGATTTACTTTCACTATCATTCCAGGTTAAAAGTCTAAGATTTAACAATTCTCCTTCTTTCAAATAACTGTTTGCATCACAAATTACTCCATTAATCTCGGCTGCTAAAACATTTCTAGCAAGTCCTTCACTAATACTTTTAGCTACGTCTAAAGAAGTTGTTCCTATAGGAAACTCTTTTTTTGTTTTATCTGGTAGTTGAACTGTAATCATATCTAAAATTTCGATTGTAAATATACAAATTTAGAAATACGCTAATTAAATATTAAGTTTGAAAAACACCAGTTTTAAATTCCCTTAACTTATTATTATTACTTGCTTCGATTCCTACTGATATATATTTTCTAGTGTCTAAGGGATGAATTATTTGATCAATCCAAAGCCTGGATGCTGCGTAATAAGGGGATGTTTGTAAATCATAATTTTTTTTGATTTGTTTTTTAAGAGTTTTTTTCTTTGACTCAGAAATTTTTTCTCCTAACTTTTCAAGTCTATTTTTTTCAAGATTTAATAAAACATCAGATGCTTGCTCTCCGCCCATAACAGCTATTCTTGCAGTAGGCCATGCAATAATAAGTCTAGGGTCATATGCTTTTCCGCACATAGCATAATTTCCGGCTCCATATGAATTACCAATGATTACTGTAAATTTTGGGACAGTACTATTTGCCATTGCATTTACCATTTTCGCACCATCTTTAATGATTCCACCATGTTCAGATTTAGACCCGACCATAAATCCTGTAACATCTTGTAAAAAAACTAAAGGAATTTTCTTTTGGTTACAATTCATAATAAATCTAGCAGATTTATCTGCACTTTCAGAGTAAATAACTCCTCCAATTTGCATTTCACCTTTTCCATTTTTCACAATAGTTCTTTGATTTGCAATAATTCCTACTTCCCAACCATCAATTCTAGCGTAACCACAAATTATAGTTTTTCCATAGTCCTTTTTATATTCAATAAATCTACTATCATCAATTAATCTATAGATTATCTCCTTCATATCATATTGTTTATCTCTTTTAATTGGTAAAATACCTAGAATTTCTTTTTCTTCTTTCAAAGGTTTTTTACTCTCTTTTCTTAAAAAACCAGCCTTTGTTGTATCAGATGTATTTTCAATTAAATCACGTATTAGTGAAATTGCATCTTCATCATTTTTACATTTGTGATCAGCTGTACCAGAAATTTCAGAGTGTGTTTTAGCCCCCCCTAGTGTTTCATTATCTACAATTTCACCAATTGCAGCCTTCACGAGATGAGATCCAGCAAGGAAAACACTCCCCGTATTTTCTACAATTATAGTCTCGTCGCACATAATAGGTAAATATGCACCTCCTGCTACACAGCTTCCCATAATAGCAGCGATTTGTGGTACACCCATTGATGATAATACCGCGTTGTTTCTAAATTGTCTACCAAAATGTTCCTTGTCAGCAAAAATATCATTTTGAAGTGGAAGGAAAATTCCTGCGCTGTCTACTAAATAAATAATTGGTAATTTATTTTCAATTGCTATTTCTTGAGCTCTAAGGTTTTTTTTTGCTGTCATTGGAAACCATGCGCCTGCTTTAACTGTAGCATCATTTGAAACAATTACACATTTTTTTTTATGAATAGTTCCAATTCCAATTATTACTCCAGCAGAGTTGCACCCTCCAAAATCTTCATACATTCCCATAGCTGCTAAAGATCCAATTTCAAGAAAGTCTTCTTTAGAGTCAATAAGTAAATTTATTCGTTCTCTTGCTGTAAGTTTCCCTTTGTTTTTATGTTTCTTCACTGATTCACTACCACCACCCTTAGTAGAATTTAAATAATGATGCTTTAATTCACCAATCAATAAGTTCATATTGTCTTCGTTTTTATTAAAAACTAAATCTTTCATCTTTACAATTTTATTAAATATAGTTATTTGTTTTTTTTCATGTTAGTGAGAAGAATATCCATACTATTATTTCCTTGATTAAATAACAAATCAATTACTGAGTATTTTTTTAAATTATTATTAGAGCTTAAAAACGTTTGTATGTAATTTATAGAGTTTTTAGTACCCAAATCAATTTTTTTAGATCTAAAATCTACGTAATTCTCCCCATAATTTTTAATGTATTCATTTGTCAATTTTATATTTTTATTTATTTTGAATTCTTTAATAAAATAATTAAAAAATTTTTGATTTAGTTCAAGTAGCGTTTTTGAATCTTGATTAATTAACTCAATAATATCATCTATATAATAAATAAAAAAAGGACTGTTTCCATATGCTGTTTTAATACTTTGTATTTGTTTTTTTTTCCATTTTTCATTAGATATTTTTAAGTTTTTAAAAATTGTTTTTGATTTATCTTTTCTTTGGATAGGAACTGTCAGTTTTAAGTCTCCGTTAGGCCCTAAAATAATAGTGTGATTTCGTATTGATTGTTTTAAGTAAAAATCATTTACTTCAATCAAAATGTTATCGTACTTTAATATCAAAGTAAAGTAATCAGAACTTGGTAGATAAGAACTAGGTAAGATTATATAGTCAATTTTTTTCAATTAAGAATTTTTCTTTTTGAATTTTGAGATGAAAAAGTATATTTTTTTTCTAAAATAAATAGTTATTGACAATATAATGAAGTAAGGTAAATACCACCTTGATTCTCCTTCACCGTGAATTGTTTTGAACATTCTTTTCCATCTAATTTTATTGTAAATTTTATTTGCTCCCAAATCAACACTAAGCCAAAGAAAAATAGGTTTTCCAACAATATGGTTTTCAGGAACAAACCCCCATGCCCTAGAGTCTTGAGAATTATGTCTATTATCTCCCATCATCCAGTAATAGTCCATTTTAAATGTGTAAGTAGAATCTGATGATTTTAATTTATAAGATTCATAATTTTCAATAACGTCCTTGTATAAAGCCAAATTAAATTCATTTAAAACAATTTCATCCCCTTTCTTTGGAATATATATAGGTCCATAATTATCATAATTCCAATTATGTTCATAGTTGTAAGGAAATAATGAGGAAGTTTTTCTTGTAAGAATGTCGGTATATGTATTTTGATTATAACCATAAGCAGAAAACGGAAATTTTTCTCCAATAGTATCTATTAATTCCTGTGATACTCTTTTGTAATTAATTTTTGCTTTATAACCTTTCTTTCTCTCTTCTTGTACCAGATTTCTTACTTCTTCCTCCGTACCATGAACAATCATATCATTAACGTTACTATATAAATTCAGATTATATCCTTTTTCTGTTAACATAGGGGGCCAGATTAATGCAACTTCTAGATTATAGTTATTTTGAAAAGCTCTATCAATAACTTTCTTTTCAATAGATTTTCCAATTGGCTTTAGATACTTTAAATGATTATCTTTTTCAAACTCAATCCAATAAGCATGTTGAATAGTTCCTCTATTAGGAGTTTTTTGTATTTCATTATTAATAACTAACATTCCATCTCTAATTTCTAGAGTGTCACCTGCAATCCCAGTGCATCTTTTAACATAATTTGTTTTTTTATCAAAGGGCATATTTTTTTGTAAGTTATCAGTGGGCCAATTAAATACTACAATATCATCTCTTTTTATTTTTTGAAAACCAGGCAATCTGTTGTAACCTAACTGAAGCCAGTCTAAGTATGATGGGGTATTTTTTGTAAATGGTAATTTATTATGCATAAAAGGTAAAAAAAGAGGAGTGTTAGGTACATTTGAACCATAATTAAATTTACTAACAAATAAAAAATCCCCTCTGATTAATGTGCCTTCTAAAGATGAGGTTGGAATTACATATGGTTGAATCAAAAAAATATGAATTAAAGTTGCTGCAATTATTGCAAAAAAAATGGACTCTATCCATTCAATTATTTTATTCCTTTCTTTTTTTTCTTTTATTTTTTTTTGTTTCCATGGAGTCCAATTAATGAAATAAAAAAAATAATGATCAATTATACAAAGTAAGCCAAAGTATAACCATTTTAAACCATTTAGATTTGTTATCTCTACTAAAAAATATATAAACAAAACATATAAAATAGAACTGGCCATAAAAAAAATTATATTTTTCAGTTTTTTGTTCATATTATTTTTTTACAAAAATATATTATTATTCCGTCAAATTTAATTTTAATGAAATTAATTGAAAGGAGTTTTGTTGATTATTATAAAATGGTTCAAATTTTAAAGAAAGATTTTCATTAACATTGTACTCTAAAAGATGGGCGTCAACATATGCATCTGCTATATTTAATAGATAAATAATAGTGCCAATTATAATTGATAAATCTTTTTGATTCCTATAATAATCTTGTAAAGTAATAAGTCCATTTTCTGAATAATTTAAAAAATTATCTATTGTTGTTTTATCACCGTCCGTTCTAATCAAATATGCGTTTTTATATTTTTCAAATTTTTTATTATAAAAATTATGTGCATAAATAACGCTACCAATTCCAGCAATAATTATTGGTGCCTTCCAATATTTTTTATTATATAATTGACCAAGTCCTGGACAAGCCATAGATAAAATTGCTGATGTTTGTGGTTTATTATTCTGAGAAAATAAATTTGTATTAAATAACAGTAATAGTAGAACTAATTTAGGCCTTAAGTACATTGATAATTTTCATTAATTCATCTTTTGAGTTACAAGTAATTTGAATATTCAAAGATCCGTTTTTAAAAGATTTAATTTGTACGTTGGCATCTAATTTTTCTTGTAAATTTTCTTCTTCTTTTTTTAATTCTTCTGAAATAATTATTTTGTTTTTTATAATTTCTTTCTTTAAGATTTTATTTTGCGCTATTTTCTCAGTTTCTCGAACTGATAAATTTTTAGAAATAATTTTATTATAAATATCTAATTGGGTATTATGGTTAGTAATACTTAATAAGCATTTAGCATGACCGACAGTTAACATAAAGTCTCTTAATCCAGCTTGAATAATAGGGTGAAGATTAAGTAGTCTTAAGTAGTGACTTATCGTTGATCTTTTTTTTCCAATTTTTTCGGCTAATTTTTCTTGAGTGAGGCCTAATTCATCTATTAGTTTCTGATATGAAATTCCTATTTCAATTGGGTCTAAGTCTTGACGTTGTATGTTTTCAATTAATGCTAATTCCAGCATTTTATTGTCTTCTGTTTCTCTTATATATACTGGAACCTTTTTAACTAAAGCTAGCTTGCAAGCTCTATATCTTCTTTCTCCCGATATAATTTGAAATTTATTTTCTTCTATTTTTCTAACTGTAATTGGTTGAATAACACCATATTCTGAAATAGAATTTGCTAATTCTTCTAATTCAGTTTTATTAAAATTTGTTCTTGGTTGGAACGGGTTAGGTTCAATATGATTAATATCTAATGTGGCAAATGAATTTGATTTTATTTTAGAAAATAAAGCATTTACTCCTCTTCCTAGTGGTGATAATTTTTCTACCATTTTAATCTAAATTTTTTTCTGTTATTTTAATTTTATTATTATCTATGAACTCTCTTGCCAAGTTAAGATAGTTAATCGCTCCTCTACTAGTAGCATCATACTTAATAATTGATTTACAATTCCCAGTAGCTTCACTTAAACGAACATTTCTTTGAATAATTGTATTAAAAACAATTTCTGGAAAGTGTAATTTAACTTGTTCAATAACAAGATTAGATAATTTCAACCTTGAATCGTACATTGTAAGTAAGATTCCCTCAACATCTAATTTAGAATTGTGAAGTTCTTGTATTTTTCTAATAGTACTTAAAAGTTTCCCTAAACCTTCAAGTGCAAAATATTCACACTGAATTGGGATTATTACTGAATCAGCTGCAGTTAAACAATTTAAAGTAATTAAACCTAATGAAGGAGGGCAATCAATAAAGATATAATCATAATTATCTTTAACAGATTCTAATGCATTTAAAAGCATTTTTTCTCTATTCTTTTTATCTACTAATTCTATTTCAATTCCCACAAGATCAATATTAGCTGGAATGATTTTTAAATTGGGGGAAGTTGTTTCAATTATTAAGTCTTCAACTTTTATTTGACCCTCAATTAATTGATAAGTTCCAATTTGTATTTCAGGATTCAGTACTAATGTTGAAGTTGCATTTGCTTGTGGGTCAGCATCAATTAGTAGTACTTTTTTTTCTAAAACTGCCAGACATGCAGCTAAATTAACAGATGTTGTTGTTTTTCCAACTCCACCTTTTTGATTAGCAATTGCAACTATTTTTCCCATAATTCAAATAAAATTTTTCTAAGATTTGAGAAAGTACAAACTTTTTAATTTTTAGAGTAAAATTTGAAATGTTTTTTATTAACACTATGTTGATAGCTTTTGATGATTCAATAGTTAATTCTTATATTAAAAAAAATATTACTTATGGAACTCATATTAAATTCTTCATTTTCATTTTTTGCTTTATTATGTATTTACTTATTTTTTACTATTCTTTTTTTACAATCTGGATTAGATAAAATTTTTAATTGGAACACTGAATTAAATTGGATTAAGGAACATTTTAGCAAAACAATTTTCAGAACTCAAGTACCTGTATTATTATTTACTTTAACCCTGTTGGAGGTTATAACAGCTATATTTTGTTTACTCTCATTGATACATTTAATTACTCCAATTCATGAGTATTTACCATTTTGGGGGTTATTTTTTTCTTCTTGTACATTGTTATCTCTTTTTTTTGGTCAAAGGTTAGCAAAAGATTACCAAGGAGCTATTTCAATAGCAATATATTTTATTATTAACTTATTAGGGTTGCTTATTTTGTCTTTTTAGATTTTTTTCTAAAATTAAATAATTTATTTTCTTTAATTAAATTATCGACATAATTGGGAACCATTTTCTCCCAACCAATTTTGTTATTTCTTATCATGTGTAAAACTTTGTGAGAAAATATATTTAACACATTATCATCATAGTTCTCAATATCTACAATTCTCTTTGATGAAATATAATAGTCATAAATAGTTTTAACTTTTTTATTTACTTTTAAATTTTTTGAGTTGATTAAATCACTATTGATATTTTCTTTATATGGATAGACATAGACCTTAGAGTTATTGTTAAACATTTTGCCAATTCCCTCTAAAATCCCACCATCAAGATGATCGTAATAATGATCATCAAAAATATCTTTTAAATTCATAACACCAAGAATAATACCCATTCTTTTGTCAGTGAATCTTGAAAAGTAGTCTAATAATTTATAATATCTACCGTAATTGGATATTAAAACAGTTTGACCAATTGAACACAGTACGTCAACTCGGTCTAAAAAATCTTGATCTTTAATAGCTTTCACATTGATGTTTTCAAGATTATTATTTTTATTAATGGCTTGTCTTTTTTTTGTAGCTAGGTTATTTAATGTTATTTCAAATAATACCTGCAGATCTTTTTCATTTACTTTTTTTTCTTTTTTAAATAAATTATATCCAGTTTTAATCATATCAATATTAACCTTTGTAACGGGTCTGAAGCTTCCTCTTATTGCTAGAATATTTTTTTTATGAAGAATATCCGAAGGTTGTAAACTATTTCCCTCTGGACTAAATATTACTGCTTCGGTCATTCTATTTTTTACAAGATATAGACTTAAAAGTCTATTGTCTATATGATTAAACAATTCTCCATTCATTTGAACCATATCTATCTCAAGTTGATCTTTGGAAATACTGTCATATAATGAATTAATTAATTTTTTTGGGTCATTGTGGAAATTAAAACTAGCATACATTAAATTAGCTCCAAGAATACCTACACATTCTTGTTGTGTTCTAGCTTCTCTATCATGTAATCTCAAATGTAAAATTATTTCGCTTGACTTTTCTTTAGCCTTAGTTTGAAATTTTATTCCCATCCAACCATGACCAGGTGTCTTATTATTATATTTTGTTGTAGCAATTGTATTTGCAAACGAAAAAAAAGTTTTAGTAGGATGTTTTTTTCTACTTAGTCTTTCTTCGAGTAATTGATATTCTCTACTTAACATCTTTTTTAATCTTGATTCACAGACATATCTCTTATCATCTTCTTTTCCGTAAATAGCATCACTTACATCCATGTCATAGGCAGACATAGCTTTTGCAATAGTGCCCGATGCTCCGCCGCATCTAAAGAAATGTCTAACAACTTCTTGACCAGCACCAATTTCCGAAAAAGTTCCGTAAATATTAGGATCTAAATTTAAGCTGAGTGCTTTTTGATTAGCAGAAAGAGTAACTTTTCTCATTTACTTTTTTTTACTATTACTTAAAGTTAAAAAACAAGTTTGTTAAAATTTAATAAAAAGTTAATTTTATTCTTATGAAAAGAAATTTAATTTTTCTTGGAACTGGTACTTCTCAAGGGGTGCCAGTAATTGGTTGCTCTTGTTCAGTATGCAAATCCAAGAATAATAAAGATAACAGGCTAAGGAGTTCTGTATTATTACAATTGAAAAAAAAAAAAATTTTAATTGACACAGGTCCAGATTTTAGACTTCAGTGTTTAAGAGCTGGGATTGATAAATTGGATGCAATCTTTTACACACACGAACACAGAGATCATGTTGCGGGGGTAGATGAATTAAGGACATTTTACTATATGAATAAGAAGTCAATTCCTATTTATTTGACTAAAAGAGTTTTTAATGCTCTGAAACAAGATTACTCATATTTATTTTCTGAAAAAGATTATTTTGGAAAACCAAAATTTGACATCAATATTATAGAAAAATCAAATAATTTCTCAGTTTTTAATATTGATATTACTCCCATCGAAGTAATGCATTATAAATTACCAGTTATTGGATTTAGGATTTTTAATTTAGCTTATATAACTGACGCTAATAATATTAATAAAAAGGAAATAGAAAAATTATTGAATTTAGATGTTTTAATAATTAATTGCCTACAAATCAAGCCCCATATTTCTCACTTTAATCTAGATCAAGCGTTAGAATTGATAGAGTTTTTAAAACCTAAATGTAGTTACCTGACTCATATAAGTCATAATTTAGGTCTTCATAATGAAGTTCAAAAAAAATTACCTAATAATGTTTTTTTAGCGCATGATCAATTACAAATAAATTTCTAAGTAACGGCGTGCCTAATTTTTTTTAGTTTTTTAATTAAACTTTCTAGTTTATTTAATGGTAGCATGGTACTTCCATCAGATAATGCGTTTTTAGGTTCCGGGTGAGTTTCTAAAAATATACCATCAACTTTTGATGCAATTCCAGCACATGCCAAGGTTTCAATGAATTCAGGAGTACCACCTGTGACACCATATCCCTGATTAGGTTTTTGAAGAGAATGAGTTATATCAAGCACAACTTTTTCTCCAAATGACTTCATAATAGGTATATTACGTATATCTACAACTAAATCTTGATATCCAAAGGAATTCCCCCTCTCAGTTACAATCACTTTATTGTTTCCTTGACTTTTAACTTTTTCAATCATATATTTTACAGATTGAGCTGAACAAAATTGTCCTTTTTTAATATTTATGTAATTATTAATTTTTCCAGATTGTGTTAAAATTTCAGTTTGTCTACATAAAAATGCTGGAATCTGAATCATTTGAACATATTTAGAAGCTGTAAGTACTTCTTCTTTTGTATGTACATCAGTTGTAACAGGTATTTCTAAATTTCTAGAAATTTTTTGAAGAATTTCAAGTCCTTTTAAATCACCTAAACCTGTAAAAGAATCAATTTTTGTTCTATTTGCTTTTTTATATGATGCTTTAAAAATAAACGGGACATCTAGTCTTTTTGAAATTTCTAAAATTCTTTCGGCTATTTCATATGTTTTAGATTCATTTTCAATTACACAAGGGCCAGCAATTAGAAAAAACATATTTTCTTTATTGTTGATTATATTTTCAATCATAACTAAAAGTTATCTTTTTTAGGTAAATTTAACTACTATTATTTTAATAAAGAGTATAATGAGATTCAAAACTTCACAATTATATTACCCATTTATATTATTTATTTTAATAATATTTTTAAACTCATGTAATAAGGATATAATTGAAACAAATAATTGGAGCCCTGAACTATTAGTACCTTTGACAAATGTGAAATTAACTTTGGCCGATTTAATTCCTGAAAAGGGATCAGTTGTTTATGACGACGATAATTTTATAAGATTAGCATACAGGGATGATAACGTTTTTTCTTTTTCAACTGATTCTCTTATTGATTTTTCAAACCAAGAAGGAATCTCTGAACATTATGATTTTAATGAGTTAGATATTAATAATTTCAGTGAAGATATTGATTATACGTTTGAGAATGTTTTATCAAGTGATCCCACTATCCAATTCTTTGCAGAAGCTGCAGGAATTCAAATTCCTTTTCCTGATGAACAACAAGTTGGTGGTGGAGTTTTTAATATTTTAAGTAGTGAGCTTGATGGTCTAGGACAATCTGAATTTAATTTAAATCAGTTTAGTGAAATTTCATTCATCTCTGGTAATTTAAGTATAGGTATTCAAAATAATTTACCAATTAATATTGAAAATATTGAGGTTGATTTACAAACAGGTATAGATGATATTGGTTTGTTACAATTTAACAATATTGAAGTTGGTCAGACAAATTATGTGTCTAAAGACCTGTCCGGATATTCCATTGATAATAATATCATTGCAAATTTCATTCAGTTAACACTACAAGAAGTTGACCCAATGTCTCAATTTATATTGACTCCAGATACAGGAATTAAGATATTCTTTTTGATTGATAATATAATAGTTTCTAGTGTCACAATGTCTTTTGATAATCAAAGTTTAACAAATTATGAAACAATGATAGATTTAGAACTTGACAATGGAGAGCAAATTCATAATTTAGAACTTAAAACTGGTAAAATATTGTATGATATTTCCTCATCATTGAATTCAAATATAACCTTTAATTTAAGTTTACCATCTGCGTCATTGGGAGAAGATTCATTTCAATCACAACAAACTATCTTTGCTGGTTCAGAACCTTCATCAGGTGAGATAGATATTTCTGGTTTAGTTATTGATTTAACTACCGATTTTAATCAGCCATATAATAAAATACCTTTAATTTTTTCTGTGTTTTTAAATAGTGGAAGTGATTTAATTACTTTAACTAATGAAGATTTTGCTGACATTAATTTTTCATTTTCTGATTTAACTATTGAGTTTGCAGATGGAAACTTTGGTGATTATGAAATTGATTTAGGTGGCGATATTGTTGACATCGATTTACAAATTTTTGATGATTTTGATAGCGGTCTTATACTTGATGATCCTCAGTTTATTATCAGAGTATTTAACTCTGTTGGAGTAGGTGCTTCTATAAACGCTGGTTTGAATGCATTTTCTCCAAATTTGGAAAATGCGATATTTAATTTCAATGAGGTAATTGACTCACCTAATTCTTTTGGTGATACAATTGAACAAATATGGAATTACAATAAAAATAATTCTTCAATTGATGAAATAATTGCATTACCTCCTCAACAAATAGAATACTTTGGTTCAGCAAATTTAAATGGCAATAATTCACAATCAGTTAATTTTATTGGTTCAGATAGTAAAATGACTTTGGGGGTTGAGGTAGATTTTCCAATGAGCCTGAATATAGCAAATATAAGTTTAAAAGATACAATAGTAATTGATGAATTAGAAAATGTTGAAAAAATTGAAAGTTTATCACTTATTATGAACATTGATAATGGATTTCCACTAGACACTAAATTAGATTTATTTTTGAGAGATTCTATTTCTAATTTAAATTTAGACACTTTAGAGATTGCTAATTTTTCTTCAGGCATAATTGATCAAGATGGTTATTTAATTGATAGTTTTTTTTCTGAGAATCAATTAGATCTAAATCAAGAAGAAATTATAAATTTTTCAAAAAGTAATGAGTTAGTATTAGATGTAACTTTAAATACTGACGAAAATCAATCAATTCGTTTGTACTCAGACTATGAGTTTTTAGTTAATATTGGAATGAGAATTAAATTAGATTTTGATGAATAATTATATACTTATTTTCGTTCTTTTTTTTAGTTTCAATTTATTTTGTCAAAATAAGTCAAATTTTAATCTTAACATTCCCCATGAGACAACAATATATAGCTCAGAAGATACTATAATTGGCTTCCCTTTAATAACTAATCATGATTTTAATTTTTTGATAAACAATAGCTTCTCTGAGTTTTCAGATTTTAACAATGCAGTTCTAACTTTTGATTTTACTGATTACGTAAAAAAAAATAAACCTCTATCATTCAATTTTTTCTCTGAAAATAATTTATTATACTTAGGGATCCCAAAAATAAAATCTTACAGTGCATTTGGTTTTAAATTTTCATCATATTTTGACTTAGACTTATCAGGCGAAATTATTAATTTACTTTGGAATGGAAACAGTCAATTTGCTGACGAAATTATTCACTTTAATAATAATACCTCTTCTTTTCTTCAGTATTCCTCTTTGTTTTTTCAATATTCATCTGTTCTTTCACAAAATTTAATGTACGGATTAAGAGTTAGCTTACTACATGGTATAAATTATTTTGATTTAAATAAAGGTAATTTTTCTTTACAAAGTTATACAAATTCAACAACCCCATATTCTTCTCTAATTCAAACTGATATTTTCTTTGAATCTTCAAGAGCAAACATATTTGGTATTTCAAACCCAGGATTAAGTTTTAATTTTGGATTAAATTATAGTTTACGAAAATTTCAATTTTTATTTGACTTACATAATTTAGGTTTTATTTATTGGAACAAAAGAACTTCACAACACAGTTCAGTAAGTGATTATTTATTTAATGGTGTAAATTATACCATGGATCAAATTTTGACAGAAGAAATAAGCACTACTATTGATAGTTTAGAAAACATTTTCGCTCTAAATAATATTTCAAGTAATTCTTTTTTTTCCTATACTCCAATTAAAATTAGATTTATGTCAATTTATAATCTAAATTTTTTGACTAAATTCTTTATTGATTATAAACTGATTCAAAACTCAAGTTCTAAATTTAGACATTATGTTTTTTTTGGTTTAGATAAATGTATTCAAAAGAATACTTCACTGAAATTAGCATACAACATTAATGAATATAGTTTTGATAACTTTAAACTTTCTATAACTAGAAAGTTTAAAAATTATTTAGTTAGTATTAATACAAATAATTTAATTTCAATACTTAATACAACTAAGTCTAACTATTTTAATTTACAATTTGGTGTTTATTATTTTTTTTAGTCGCTTAAATAGTGAAGCCCGTTATTAATTATTCCCAAAGTTTTTCCAGTAAATTTATAATTAATAAAAGGGCTATTTTTTGATTTAGATTTAATATCAGAATTTTTATATACCCATTTTTTTTCTGGGTCAAAAAGTGTCAAATTAGCAGTTTCATTTTCTTCAATTTTTGGACACTCAATATTAAGTATTTTTTTAGGATTTATGCTTATTAATTCTATTAATTTATCTAGTTCAATTACATTCTTTAGTACTGTGTTAATTATAGAAAATGATGTCTCCAGTCCAATCATTCCAAATTCAGAATTTTTAAATGAGCATTTCTTTTTTTCAAGTTCTACAGGATGATGATTAGAAGATATTGCGTCAATCATGCCTTTTTTTATTGATTGAATTAGTTTTTTTTGATTTATTTTATTTCTTATTGGAGGAAGTACTTTTAAATTAGAATCAAATTCAGAAATCATTTCATCATTTAAAATTAGTTGATATGCTGGAATATCACTTGATACATGTGTTCTATTTTCTTTGGCTTTATTTATTAATTGTAAAGATTTAAAAGAAGAAATTGCAGAAAAATGTAACCTTCCATCATAATATTTAGCTAATTCAATATCTCTATTTACTCTTATTTCTTCAGAAATATTAGGTATTCCCTTGATTCCAAGTAAAGTGCTTATTTTTCCTTCATTTATTTGTCCGTCAACACATAATTTTTTTTCAAATGGAAAGATAAAAATGGGATTTTTGAATAGTTTTGAGTACTCTAAAGCTATACTCATTACCTTAGGATTATCTATTGAATTAAGATCGTCAGTAAAGGTAATTGCTCCAGCTTTTTTCATATCATTCATTTCAGTTATTTCAAGTCCTTTCATATTTTTTGTGATACAGCCAGTTGGAAAAACATCTAAAATATTTTTTTCAAAAAGACTTTTTATGAAATTAATATCCGATGAACTCTGGATAGGAGGTTTTGTACTTGGCATATAAACAAAACCAGTGTAGCCACCATTTTTTAATGAATTAGAACCGGATTCCTTATCTTCTTTATATTCGTTACCAGGTTCACCAATTCGGGTATTTAAATCAAAAAAACCAGGACTTATATGTAAATTATCTTTTTTGATCTCTATGAATTGTTTTTTAAAGTTTATTTTTTTTGAAATCTTAGTTATTTTATTCCCCACGATTAAAACATCTCTTATTTTTCCATTATGTTTAGATCTTGGGTCGATAATTTTTGCTTGTTTTAATATGTAATTTAGTTTTTCCAAAATTTTAAAATTAAAGTTTCAAATAAAAAAGAAATAATTGCAAGAATAATAAAATAAGATATTAAATTTTTTCTTTTTTCTGTTTTCTTTTCAATTTTTTCAATTGTATCATTTGTATTTTCCCATTTTGTAATATGTGGATTTGTGATTGTATTATTTATTTCACTTTCTTCTCTATTGTAATTAAAGCTAATTTTTTTATTTTCTTCATTACTAAATAAATCGTATGTTCCATCTTCCGTAACCTTTTTTCCAATTTCTAAATAATTGTTTTTATTGATTAATTTGTTACTTAATGTGAATTCGAAATCGTTATCTTTTTTTAATAAATTTGATTTTGATGAACAATCGTTACATTTTATGTTTAAGTTTTGACTAATTGTTTCATATAAATTTGAAGTGCCAGAGCTCAGTGAAGCATTGAACATTATAGGTAAAAATAGAGCGTGTTTTGTGAAATTTGAAATATCAATATCCAAAGGTGAAGTACATAAATAAAAACTACCCTTAAAGTTTTTATATTCTATGAAAAATGGTTCATTATTAAAAAACTTAAGTATGTTTTTTCTTTGTTTTAGTTTATTAGTTTTTAATTCATAAAAACCCTTACTGTATGGGAATTTTATTTTTTCATTTTTTTCATTAAATACATCTTGAAAAATCAAATGATCAGAGTTTATATTATTAATTTCATTTTTTTTGTTTTTCCACTGGTTAATTTTATCAACACTTATTTCATTAAAAAAATAATTATAAGAATTAATATCAATATTTTTATTTGGGAATACAATGATATTTTTTCCACTCATCAAATTTTTTTTAATGAATGAAGAAAGTCCTTTTTGAATTGTAGTTAAATGATCAAAAACAATTAAATCATAGTCTTGAATTTTTTCAAAATTAATTTGTTTTACATTAAAATTTTCAAGAATGAACATTGGGTCATTAAATACTTTTTTTATTGAGTTATTTAATTTGTTTTCAGAAATAGTTAAAATATTTATCTGATCTTTAACTTCATATGAAAAAAACAATGTGTTATCATATTTAAAATCGTCATTATCAATAACTATTTTTCCAATAATATTTCCCTTATCTAAGTTTTTAAATTTTATACTTTTTTTAATTTTTGTATTACCTTCAATATCAATATTTAAAAATCCTCTTTTCTTTTCATTTATAAATAATTGAAGTAAGATGTTTTTTTTCTTGTCACTACCATGATTTTCAATTTCAATAATTAGTTCTTCTTCTTTATTATATTTTCTAAAAGGAGTTTTCAAATAACAAGAGTTTAAGCTAATGTTATTTTTATTAGAGTGATTTAGTTTAATCAAATTTTTATCACTAAATAAATTATCGCATTCACTTCTTTTAATTGAAACATCTTTTTTAAAGTCTGAGATTAGATAACTACTAACAAGTGAATCATGATTTGAGATTCTGTTTTGTCTTTTAATTATTTCGCATAAATCAATTGAAAAAGGTGATAATTGAATATCTTCAATTATCTTCAAACTTTTTTCTTTATTGAAAAATTTTTCATTTTTAAATTCAAAGTTATTTGATAAAATATTTATTTTAATTTCATCATTATATTTATTGATTATTTGTTTAGCTATATTTTTTGCCTCTTCCAATAACGAAATTTTATTTTTGTGAGACATACTTAAAGAGTTGTCTATGTAAATACTTATTTTTTCAAAAGTATTTTCCGAATGACTTTTACTCTTGATAAATGGTTTTGCAAAAGCGAAAATCAAGGCTGATAATAAAATTAATCTAGACAATAAAAGAATTAACTTTTTAAGATTTGAAAGGTGTTTTTTTTCTGTTTTTATTTTTTGGAGTAATTGTATATTAGAAAAATATACTTTTTTGTATTTATTTAAATTAAATAGGTGTAAAAGAATGGGAATAATTAGAAGCAGCAAAAAAAATAATATTTCTGGTCTTTCGAAAGTCATATTAAATTATTTTTCCATCTTTTAAAATAATTTTCTTGTCTGACATATTTGATAGTTCTTTATCATGTGTTACAATTATAAAAGTTTGATCAAATTCTTTTCTTAAACTATTAAATAGATTATAAATTTCCATTGATTGTCTTGTATCTAAATTACCTGACGGTTCATCAGCTAATATTAAATCAGGATTATTTATTAAAGCTCTAGCGATTGCAACTCTTTGTTTTTCACCTCCAGACATAAAATCTGGATAAGAATTTTGTTTTTTTTCAATATTTAAAAAATTCATTAAATCTATGGCTTTTTTTTTAGTTTCAGTTTTATCTCTGTTGCTAAGAAGAGCCGGCATACATATATTTTCTAATGCAGTAAATTCTGGCATTAAATGATGAAATTGAAATACAAAACCAATATTATTATTTCTAAATTTCTGTAAATTATTACTATCAAGTTTTGTAATATTTTTTTCTTTGAATATTATATTTCCACCATCAGGTCTTTCAATTTTTCCAATGATTTTTAATAAAGTTGTTTTTCCTGCTCCTGAGCTACCTTCAATAGCAATAATTTCATTTTTTTTCACTTTAAAATTAATGTCATCAAGTACACATACTTGATCAAAAGATTTATATATGTTTTTTAATTCGATCACTTCCTTCGTTTTAAGTTATTATAGTCTAAGAAATAAGTAGCTTTAATTGAAAAAGAGTTTAACATGGGTGAGTTAAATGTATTCATTATATTATTGTAAAAACTGTCCTCTAAAATATTAGTTTCAGCAAGAAGTTGATTTTTCCAGACAAACGATAAAAATGATCCAGGTAAAAACTCATATGAAAAAGTTAAATCTATGTTCCAGGAATTAAAATTTATATCTGAATCAAAGTTAGACGAATTTGATTGACTTAAAGTTCCGTCGGTATTTAAGATGTAAAAATCTTTATTTTCAAACCTTGACCAGTAATGTCTAATAATGATGTTTGTAAATATTTTTGTATTTATTGCGTAATCAATAAGTAGTTTGTTTGTAAAGGTTAATTGATTTCTTCTAGAAAAGAAAATACTTTCTTTCTCATCACTTATATACCCAAATTGATTTTTTTCATTTTCTTGAACATAAACATAAATAACAGATAAATGATCATTTAATCTAAATCTTGGAGATAGCCTTAAGTAGAGTTTATTATTTTTGTTTTCATTTGTATACTTTATTCCAATTCTTGTATCAAGAGCAAATCTTTTTCTGTAGTCACTTGAACTGTAAAAAGAGGAATTAAATTTAGGAGGTCTAATAAATACTTGATTGTCAGTTCTGGCTTCATTATAGTCTTGTTCTTCAAAGTTATATCTTAAGCTTAATCCAGTTGATAATCGATTTTTCCAAATCACGTTAGCTTGACCTTTAATAGCAACTTCTTTATATGCAATTGGATTGTATAGCATTTCATGATCCATCTCTAAAGTGTAACTACTTTTAAGCATTAATTTTGTCGGTTGAAAAATATAATAACCCATGGAGAAAAAATTAGAAATTTCATTATTATCATAAAGAAATCCCATGTCATTGTGATCATATTTATCGCTTTCAATGTTATTTCCTAAATTAAATCTAAACTTCCCTTGAATTTTTTTGAAAGATAAAGAAGAGTTAAATCCAATATTTTTTTCATTTTCTTCTTCAACTTGACTAACATTTATTTTCGATCCGAATTCAAATTTATTTTTTTTATCCACTGCCTTGAGTAAAAGAGAACTAACATTAGAGTTTCTAAATCCTTCCTTATATCTGTTTACGTTTGTATTGGTAAATGTAATGCTTGAGTTTTTATTGAATGACTGATCGATAACAAATAAATTATAATTAGTAAGTGGTTGTAATAACTCTTCTCTTCTATTTTCAATGTTTTCTATTGTTACGTAAGTTTTGTTGGTAATTGCATTAAATATTCCAATAGCTAAGCCATTTTTATTTCTTCCAGAAATTTTAGTAGCATTTAATATACCAATAGAACTTGGGTTGTTTATAACTTGTTCATCTTCAGCTATTTCAATATTTGGTACTTGACCTATTCTCCTTGAATAAAATAAACCTGCTTTATTAAATAATTCAACTCCTTCAGTAAAAAAGGGTCTGTTTTCATTATATCTTATCTCGTAAGGAGAAGTATTTAATACATAATCATCACTTCTTGTTTGGCCAAAATCAGGAATTAAGGTCATATCTAAAGTAAAATTTTCACTTATTCCATATTTCAAATCTAAACCACCATTTACATATGTTTCAGATTTCTTTTCATAGTTTTCTAAATAAAAACTTGTATAGGGATTGAATGATAATCTTATTGGGGGCGAAATATTTTTAATTCCAACTAGAGTACCGTCTTGATTTGATTTAATTTCTTGTTCAATGTCTACAAAATTCCATGAGTAAAATTCCCTATATCTTCTAATTCCCCTAACCATATTTAATCCCCATTCTTGTACATCTTTGCTAGGAAATCTAATAGCAGAATATGGAATTTTCATTTCTATAAACCAACCTTTATTATTTTTTATTACTTCGCTTTGCCAAACAGAATTCCAATTCATGTCTAAAGATTGACCGTTAAAGATGCCATCAAATTGTACTCCAGCTGCTGTAACTCCAAAATTAAATTGATTTATTCCATCGTTAAATGGATTTAGCCATATTTCAAACATATCTGCGTTTTTATTTTTATCATCTCTGGCTCCAAATTCCTCTAAAATCAAATGTGCATTTTTATCAAATAATTTTACTCCAAAATATATTGCATTGTCATCATAAGCTATTAAAACTTCTGTTTTTTCGGTAATTCTTTCTAATTTTCCATTATAGGGTTCAGTCATAATAAATTCTTTAGCTGGACTTAAATTATCCCATAACTTTTCATCTAAAACACCGTCGATTTTTGGGGGAGTTTGAATTCTATATGCAGAAACTTCTTTTTTATTTTGTGAAAACAAAATAAATGACATTATAAAAAATAGTAGAATTACTTTTTTCATTTTATTCTATAAATATAATTTAAAGAGTAGATATTTTAACTAAAAAAACTATTTTTGTTCATCTTATATTTATCATTATGAATTTACATGAATATCAAGCAAAAGAAATACTTTCAAGTCACGGTGTTAGAATTCAGCGTGGACAAATAATTGAAAAAGTTGATGAAGTTTCCTCTGCCACAAAAAAATTAATTAATGAAACTGGAACTTCATTTTTTGTTATCAAGGCTCAAGTACATGCGGGTGGAAGAGGAAAGGGAGGGGGCATTAAATTAGCTAAAAACATAGAGGAGGTTAAATTACATGCAAGTAATATATTAGGAATGAACTTAATCACACCTCAAACTAGCAGTGCTGGTAAAAAAGTTAATCAAGTTTTAATTGCTGAGGATGTTTATTATCCTGGTGATAGTGAAATAAAAGAAATTTATGTTTCAATTCTTTTAGACAGATCAAATAGTCAAAATATGCTTGTTTATTCTAATGAGGGAGGAATGGATATTGAAGAAGTAGCTGAAAAAACACCTGAGAAAATATTTAAAGAGCAAGTTGATCCAATTTCGGGCTTAACTGAAGACCAATGTGATAAAGTCGCCAGAAACTTAGAACTTATTGGTGAAGCTTATAATGAAATGAAGTTATTCATAAAAAATTTATATAATGCATATATTGAATCTGATGCTTCATTATTTGAAATCAATCCAGTAATAAAAAGTTCAGATAATAAAATAATTGCAGTAGATGCTAAAGTAACTCTTGATGACAATGCTATGTTTAGGCATGCCGATTACTTAGATTATCGTGATGAAAGGGAGGAGAATCCACTTGAAGTTGAAGCTTCAGCTCATAATTTGAATTATGTTAAATTAGATGGAAATGTTGGCTGTATCGTTAATGGTGCTGGCTTAGCAATGGCTACTATGGATATTATTAAACTTGCAGGAGGAAATCCTGCCAATTTTTTAGACGTAGGAGGAACCGCAGATGCTAAAAGAGTTGAGAACGCATTCAGAATTATTTTAAAAGATCAAAATGTCAAAGCTATTTTAGTTAATATTTTCGGTGGAATAGTTAGATGCGATAGGGTAGCTCAGGGTATTGTTGATGCATATAAAAATATTGGAGATATATCAATTCCAATTATTGTAAGATTACAAGGGACAAATTCTGTTAGAGCTAAAGAAATTATTGATGAAAGTGGTTTGATGGTTCATTCAGTCATAATGCTTGATGAAGCAGCTCAGAAAGTAAAAGAAGTTTTACGTTAAATTTTTTTAAGAATCTCCCATGTTTCTTTAAAATGAGAAACATTATTTATTGTGTAATTCCTTTTGTTTATTTCTGTCTCTAATCTTTTAACTATGGGGTAGTCATTACCACCTTTTTCACATCTGTCTCCAAAAAAAACAACGGGTCCATATATTTCGTCTAAAACTTGAGATTTATTTTTGCCTTTGGGATAAATATCTATAGAAATTTCTCCACCAACACTTGCCTCTAATAATGGAAAATTTTCTTCAATTTTTTCACATATCATTTTTCTCTCATTCTTTTCTTTATCCCAGTTAAAATATCTTTCTCTTGCTTCTTTTGGGCATTCTCTTCCAATAGTTGAAAAATTAATTAGTCCAATTCTTTGATCAATATGCAAGCTATATTTTTCTTTCCATTCAGATTTGTTTAGTTGGTTATTTAAAAAGTCTTGAAGATTTTTATCTAAATTAAAATCTAGCTTCCTAATTAAATTTCCTTTTTGGTAAACAGCATTTCCACAAGACTGATAACTTTTTTTTACTTTACTCCATATTTCAGTTCCAATTTGTTCAATTGTTTTTTCTTTATCTGAACCAGTAACTAGATAAACAGATTTATTTTCCATCCATTTTAAAAAGAAAATTTTAAAATCTTTATCTATTACTGACCTACTTGGTGTTAAAGTACCATCTATGTCAAATAAAAAATTTGTATTGTTTACCACCATTTTGATTTTCGGTACCAATATAACCAACCCCCTGGTTTATTTTGTCTAATTTCAGAGAATCTATTTCGTTTCCTTACGTATTTATTCTGATTATTTCCATTAAAGTATATACCTAAACTAATTGCATGAGTTCCATTATGAAAAGATGAAAGTTCAGAGTTGGATATATCATAGCTGTAACCAAGAAATATATTTTCTGAGTTAATTCCTAGCATAGGTGCTACAACATTATCACTAGTTCTATAAGACGTTCCTATCCAAAAATAGTCCCAGTAAATAAACTTAATATTTAAATCTAATTGGGGTTTAGTTACCCACGTAGATTTTATTAAGAAAGATGGAACAATTGAAAGAGAGTGAGCCCAATCAAATTGAAAATCATAAGAAGAATGAAAAAATAAATGTTGTATTCTTCTGTTTACAGTATCAGTTCCATTTGAGTAGTATTGAGGGTCATTTCCTAAAATATTGTTTCCAATACTAGTATATTCTGTTTCTGCAAGATTTGCGATACAAAATCCTAAATCAAATCTGTCATTAAAAAAGTATGCCCCAAAATTAAAATCCAGATTTGCTCCTTTTTCAATAGTTGCATCATCCCAAATTATGTCCTCTTCATAGGCCCATAATTCTCCATTATTTAAGGTTATTGAATTGAAAACTGGGCTTATAGCTAATGATAAATTTAAATTTTCACTAAACTTAAATCTATACGCATAAGTAACTTGAAAGCTTAAATTTTTTATTGCTAAAGTTTGATCTTGACCAATATAAAATCCAAAAGAGCTGTGATTACTTATTCCCTTATCAAAGGACAAAGAATATGTTTTAGGAGCAGGGTCAATACCATCTTGCATCATGTTAACAGAGCCATTACCAAAACCTGACCATTGATCTCTGTAATTTAATAACAACATAGAGTAATCATTGGTGCCACTAGTAGCAGCATTAATTAAATAAGGATTAAACATATATTGACTATATAATGGTAACTGTTGAGCAGTCAATCCATTAGGGAGTAAGTAAGCAATTAAAATAAGTATATATATTTTTTTCATTTAGTTATCTTTTAATCATTACAGCTCCATGCATTGTTTTTTTAGTTTCATCATTACAATTAATAATAAAATAATAAGCCCCCATTGGTAAATTTTTACCTTCAAATGTTCCGTTCCACATGTTTTCTAAATAATTTCCATTTTCATGCTCATATATCAGTTGTCCCCATCTGTTATGAATTTTTATTTGAGCATTTGGGTAAAAGTTATCTATATTTTCAATAAACCATGTATCATTCATTTGATCACCATTAGGGGTGATTAAAGTAGGTATTTCAAGACAGTTTTCATCGAATGATTCTAAAGTAACTGAACATGATTCTTCACATCCTAACAGATCCGATACAATTATTTCGTAGTCACCAATTTCAAGATTTTCAATAGTTATTTGATTTCCTTCAGTTTCAAAAGGAATTAATTCTCCTCCCTCATCACAACAACTCTCTCTTATTGAATAATAGTATTCTTCTCCAACAGAATTCCCCCCTGTAACTGTCAAAATTACTGCTCCATTATTAGCATCAATACAAGAAGGATTAACAGTAGAACAATCTAATTGTAAGTCAGGAGGTGAATCAACTTCAATATATTCAGTAACAACACAATCAATATTTTGATTGCAATCATTTACATTTAAAGTGTAATTATCAGAAAATAAATTATAGATATTTTGAGAATTACTATTAAATCCATTATTTCCAATCCATTCGAATGAATAATATGTTTCATCATCCTCTGTATTATCAATTCCATCTGGCCCAACAGAAAAAGGTATTCCCCCATTAACACTTACAGTTATCCACCCATCTTGAATATCACCCTCATTTTCTTCATAACAACTAACGTCTCCAACCCAATATGTTATTTCCATTTCAGGAGGAGCTTCAAATTTTAAATTTATTGCACCCTCTGGATTTGTACATCCATTTGAGTCATAAATCCCAAATATCCAATCTCCTTCACAAATTTGATCAATAATAAATACCTCAGAGTTTGTAGTGCCGCTAATCTCTAAATTGTTTTGAATCAAAACATAATTGTATGGGGGTTCTCCCCCAAGTACATTTATTTGCATCGACCCATCACAACTATTTACACATGAAACATCCCAATCGCCACATTCTAATGGTAATAATTGATAATTTATATCAAGAGCTGATGGTTCTTCTACATATACTGATTCTTGAACAACACAGTCTAGGTTGTCTACAACTGTAATAGTATACCAACCTGGGCTTAAATTTTCTAAATCTTGAGTTATTTCTCCGTTGTCCCATTCATAAGTGTAAGGAGGTGTTCCACCATTAATCTCAACGTTTATAGAACCATTATTTTCACCAAAACATTGAACATTTTCAACGTCTAGAGTAACTTCAAAATTCCCTGCCTCTATATTAAAACAAATTGAATGAACTTCGTTAGTGGAGCCATCAAATATTTGACATGTATATTCTCCTGGACAAAGATTTTCAATTAAAAATGGATTATTTTCATTTACATTTTCCATTAGCGATTCTCCTTCACAATTAAACCAAAATGGTATATATGTGGCATCGTTAGTCAAGTCAAAATCAATTTCTAATTCCGCACTACCGTCACAATTTTCAGGAACACAAGTATCAGTTGTATTGATATTGGTCCAATTTATAGGTTCAGGTTCATCAAATACATTAAACTCCCAAGAATTTTGACATCCATTGTAGTCAGTTATTTGAATTTCATAAGTTCCAGGAGTTAAAACATTTATAAAACCATTTTCTCCAATCCCAAAACCATTTAAATTATTTTCATCCAAGTCATCAATTTCTTCACCAGTTGTAGTGTTTATCCAAACATCTGAATATGGGGGTGTTCCTCCAGAGATACTAGCAGTAGCAATTCCAGGACAATTTGCACACGTAGAAATATCAGGAACAATAACTTCTAGAGGTTCAGGTTGATTAAATGTGAACTGAATTGGCAAGCTTGTACATGGTGGTTTAATTGATGTATTTGTAACACTTATTGAATAAGTACCTGCAACTAAATTATTTGGATCAATTTCTCCCCAATTAATTATATAAATTCCATCTTCTTCATATATTGGTTGCCCGTTAGAGTATAAAATAAATTCTTCAACATAACCTGATCCTCCAAAGCAGGGAATATTATTTCCATATGAGAAATCAGAAAGAATTATATCAACATCAAGTTCACCATTTGCTAGGTAGTCAAAACCTATCACATTTTCAATTATAAAAGAAGTTTCAGCAACACAGTCATTAAATTGAGAGTTGTCGTCTGTTACAGTCACTGTATATTCTCCAGGTGGAATATTACTAACAGATTCAGCTATTCCAACAATTTGACCTGTGTTATTATTTTCCCAGCTATAAGAATAATTACCTGTCCCACCGATAACTTCAAGTTCAGCGTTTGAAGGAATGACAGGCTCAGAATCACAATCCATATTATATACAAATAAGTCTGATATTTCTATACATGTTGGTTCTTGTAATAAATTAAATGTTTCAACAACGGGACATTGGATGATTGTACAGTCAGTTACTATAACAGAGTAGATACCTGGATTTAAATCTTCAATATTATATTCATAAATAGTATTGCCACCTTGATTTACAGGATTTCCCCCAGTTTGCGTTAAAATAATATTTTCATTTGAATCTAAAATACCATCACCATCAAAATCTTCAAACCACTCCACAGTATACATATTACAACCGTTTGCACTTGAAGTTTGAGATCCTCCAGTAACATCTAAATTGATAAATCCGTCAGATGCACCACAACAACTAACAGCAAATCCATTATATGAGTCAATTGAAGTTTGTGAATTGACAACTAATGCGTCAAAACTTTCAATAGTAAATGCTTCTTCAGTCGAACAACCACATATGTCCTGAATTACTGCAGTATAATTTCCTGCTTCTAATGAAATTGGGTTTTGATCACCGTAACCAATTGGGTTACCGTCACCAATTCCATCACCATCAAGGTCTTCATACCAAGTTAAATAGCCAAATGGAGCAGGAGGAACTTCATCAAATGAACCTTCATCACAACCTCCACCATTTAAAACAACAGAAGCTTGTCCCGAACAACTTGGCCCTTCAAGATCATTAAATGAAGTAACAGTTACAATAGGATCGTCACTTTGACCAACAGAACAACTAAAGTTAACAATACAATTATTAGAATCAGTTAATTCAACAAAATATATTCCTGACGGCACGTTGGTATTGTCAATTTGTTCATCAATATCTGAATTGTATATACCATCCCCGTCAATATCAATATACCATAAAGAGTTAAATGGTGGTACGCCACCAAAAATATTTACAGAAACTGTTCCATTAGAGAGGCAGGATGTAGCATCAGTACTGTTACAAGTAACACTAATTGGGTCAGGTTCAATTAATTCGAATTCAAAAGTTTGAGAACATTCAGATGAGTCAATAACAGTAAGAGTATAAATTCCAGCTGATAAATTAGAAACATCTTCACTTATTTCACCATTAGACCAACTATACTCATAAAAATTATTTCCATCATCATCAATAAATGGTTCACCTCCCTCAATAGTTACATTTATGAATCCATCAGACTCTTCACTACATGAGATGTTAAATTCATTATAATTAGATAATTCTAAGGAAGTAAGTGAAATTCCTGAGGGTTGAGTAATATATATAGTAGTATCAATTTGACATTGATTCTCATCTGTTACTACCAAAGAGTATATACCAGCTTCTAAATTTGAAATATCAGGCGAGTTGCTAGTAAAGCCATTATTTCCTGACCATTCGTAAATATAGTTACCACATCCTCCAAAAACATCAACATCAACAGATCCATTCGAGTTACCAAAACAATCTACATCAATTTGATTTATATTTGAAAAAGAGAGAGGTTCCGGTTCATCTATAATTATTGTATCCTCGGCATACTGACCATTTGAACTTGAGTTGGTGTCTTCGATTGTTATAGTATAAGATCCTGAAGGTAAATTATTTAAAAAATCTTCAATATTTCCAGCAAATATAATTCCACTTTGTGATTCTCCATTCGGTAATTCTTCGCTCCACTCATATTGGTAATATGCGTTTCCTTCAGAGTCAAAAAATGGTGTTCCTCCTCCTGAGCTTACATTTATATTTGCTGTTTCGTCTCCATTACATGATATTTGATAATTACCACAATTAGTTGAGTTAGAAGACAGATTAACAAATAAAAATTCCGGTTCAGTGACTTCAAAATCAAAATTAACTACGCAATCATTTTGGTCCACTATTGTAACAGAGTAAAAACCAGCAGTAAGATTACTAATATCTTCTGTAATATCTCCATTTGACCATGTAAATTCGTACGGAGATGTTCCTCCACTAACTTGAATATCAATAGCACCATCATTACCTTCATACCAAGAAACATTTGAAATTGTTTCTGAGACAGTTAAAGGGTCATCTGCAATTAGTTCTTGTGATATTTCAACTGGCTCACAGTTGTAAAAGTCTGTGACAATAATACTGTAATTTCCTTCCTCAAGATTAGATATGTTAAATAAGCCATTTTCACTTATAATAGGTGATGAATTGTTATAAATCATTGAATATGGAGCAGTTCCACCATTAACAATTAAATTTATATAACCATCATTTCCATTACAGCCTGACGGATTGAAGAAGTCTTCAACGCTAATTGTTATATCTTCATTCTCAATAATTTCGAAGGATTGTTCAATGGGTGAACAATATTCATCACTAATAATAACTGAGTATGTTCCCACAGTTAGGTTGGAAAGATCTTCGGTTGTTTCTCCATTAGACCAAGAATAAGAATAATTTCCATTTCCACCGTTAACTGTTATGTTTATTTCACCTGTTGGTTCTCCTGAACAATTAACATTAATAATATTATAAGAGCTTATTTCAAGAATTTCTGATTCAGTAATTTCAACTGAGATATCTTGTTGACAACCGTTATCGTCAGTTACAGTTAGAGTATAAGTTCCTGCTGTTAAGTCAGAGATATCTTCAGTTGTTTCACCATTATTCCAAGAGTAAGTATAATTTCCTGCACCACCAGTT
>JAYYFR010000020.1:0-61314 GCA_036158635.1 Bacteroidota bacterium
GGAAAATTAACTGTTTCTTTAAATAAGTTTTTTCCAAGATTAGTTGATAAACTTGTTTTTAATCATATGTCTAAAGAACCAGATTCACCATTTTAATTTCAATGCATATATTTTTATTAGGATATATGGGTTGTGGAAAAAGTTTTCTTTCTAAAAAACTATCTAAGGTGCTTACAATTGACTATTTTGATTTAGATAATTTAGTTGAATTAAAAGAAAATCAAAAAATTATTGAAATATTTAAAAAAAAAGGTGAAAGTTATTTTAGGAAAATTGAAAATTTAGAGCTGTATAATCTTATTAATAAAAAAAATAAATCTATTGTTGCAACAGGTGGGGGCACTCCATGCTTTTTAAATAATATGAAATTAATGAACAACTCTGGAATCACAATATATCTAAAAAAAAAACCGGACATATTATTTAAAACTCTAATTAATTCTAAAAGAGAAAGACCTGTGTTTAATAGTTTTAAATCTAAATCTGATTTTTTTAATAACTTTAAACAAAGAGAAAAATTTTATAATAAAAGTAAAATTATAATTGATTGTAATTTTATAAATGAACAAGAGATAATTCTTAAGATAAATAAAATATTAGATGAAATTAGATTTAAGAAGTGATACAATTACAATCCCTAGTAATTCAATGCTTGAAAGAATGATGAGCGCAAATGTTGGTGATGATGTTTGGGAAGAGGACTTTACAATAAAAGAACTTGAAAAAAAATTAGCTAAAATTTTTGGTATGGAAGCAGGTTTGTTTTGTCCCTCTGGAACAATGACAAACCAAATTGCAATCCGAGTTCATACAAGTATTGGAGATCAAATCATTTGTGAATCATCTTCTCACATATATAATTATGAGGGTGGGGGTGCAGCTTCAAACTCTGGAGTTTCAATCAAATTATTATCAGGAGATTTTGGAAGGCTTACAGTTGATCAAATTAAAGATTCAGTCAACCCTGATGACCCACACTTTCCTAAAACTAAATTAATTTCTTTAGAAAATACTTGCAATAAAGGAGGAGGTAGTTGTTATGATATTTCTGAAATTAAAAAAATATCAAATTTTTGTAGATCAAATAACTTAGGTATTCATTTGGATGGTGCTCGAATTTTTAATGCTTTAATAGCTACTAAACAAAACCCGTTAGATTATGGTAAGTTTTTTGATTCAATTTCAATTTGTCTTTCTAAAGGATTAGGAGCCCCAGTTGGTTCGGTTTTATTAGCAAGTGAAAAATTTATATATGATTCAAAAAGAGTAAGAAAAAGTTTTGGTGGAGGCATGAGGCAAGCTGGTTATCTTGCTGCTGCTGGTATTTATGCATTAGAAAATAATATCACTAGATTATCTGAAGATCATGCAAGAGCAAGGAGTATTTTTGAAACGCTAAATAATTGTAGTTTTGTTGATAGTATTTATCCTTGTGAGACCAATATTATAATTTTTAAAATTCGTGAAAATTACATTTCTAATGTTTTAAATGTATTTGATAAAAATATGATTTTATACTCCAAATTTGGCAAAGATACAGTGAGGTTTGTAACGCATTTAGATTTTGATGATGATAAATTAGAGAAATTATTAAAGGTTTTAAAGTCTATTACTTAACTAAGAAATGCACCTGATTTTTTTTCATCAAAAATTACTTCTATATGTTCTTCTAAAGTAGTTGATAGCTCAAGGCCAACGTAATTTACACCAACAGGGAAAATGTTATGATTTCTGTTAATTAATATAGCAGTTTTTAATTTTTTAATTTTATAATCTAATAATTCTTTTATTGCATAAATAATTGTTTCTCCAGATTTTAGCACATCATCGATTAAAATTATAGTTTTATTATCAGAACTAATTTTTTCAGAAAAAGTACTTTTCTGATACTTTTCTTTATTAAGTGACATTTTAATGGCTTTTACTTTAATGTTAGATTTATTAACAATATGTTTTTCAATCTTCTTTGCAATTATAAAGCCATTCTTTTCTAGCCCAACTAAAAACATTTCTTTTTCGTTTAAATTATTTTCAATTATTTGAAAGCTAATTCTTAAAATTTTATTTTCAATTTGTTTTTTTGTTAGAATTGTTTTCATTTTACTATTAGTTAATTCTATTTATTTTTTTCAAGTAAAGCAATTGTTTCAACATGATACGTGTGTGGAAACTGGTCAATTATACTAAATTTTGATAATTTATAACCATTTTGCTCTAGAAAATTAATATCTCTAGATTGAGTAGATGGATCACACGAAACATAAATAATTTTTTCACTATTCAAGGCAATTATTTTTTTTAAACTTTTTTTTGCGACTCCAGATCTTGGTGGATCAATAATTACACTGTTAATATTATTTATTAAGTCTTTTTTTTCATAAAGAATTTTCCCTACATCTCCATTAAAATATGTAGCATTTTTTATTTTGTTTTTTTTAGTACTTATTATAGCATTTCCAATTGCCTCATCAACAATGTCTATACCAATTACTTCTAAATTAGGATTTTTGCTGGCAACAATCTGAGTGATTGTCCCTGTTCCGCAAAACAAATCAATAATTATTGTTTTATTTGATTTATTTAAATCAAATACATAGTCATATACTTTTGAGTAAAGTTTTTCTGCAGATTTAGGATTGGTTTGAAAAAAACTATTCATACTGATTTCAAATTTTAAATCAAGAATAGTTTCATGAATTACATCGTTTCCAAATAATAAATTTGATTTTACTTTTTTATAATCAATTCTATCAGAAATATTATCGTTTATTGTATGGATAATTCCATCAATTCTTTTTGGGTGAAGTTCAAGTAATTTTTGAATAAAATTGGACGTGCTAAATTTATTTAAATTCTCTGAACTAGTTACTAATTCAATTAAAAAATTATTATTTACTAAACTTTTCCTTACAACTAAGTTTCTAAAAAAACCTTTTTTTTGTGGAATATTCCAAGCTGGTAACTTTGTTTTTTTACAATACTCTCTTATTTCTTTTAATGAGTTTTCCCATTTTTCATCAAATAGTCCAGAATCTTTTTCTAAATTTTCAACAACCCACCAAGTATTTATTTTTTTAAATCCTAACGAAAATTCATCAATAATTTCATCATTTTTACTTATGTAGCCAATTGAAGAGAATGAATAGTCCATTTTATTTCTATAGTGCCAAATTGAAGGAGACTTAATAAATGAATCAAATTTTTTATTTAGATCTTTCACGCCACCTATCTTTTTAAACAATTGAAATACTTGATTTTTTTTAAGTTCTTGTTGAAATGAAATGTCTAAAGTTATATATGGTGCTCCCGAAATGGATTGATATTTCCTTTCAATTTCTAAATCACTTTTTTTTAAAATTTTAATTAATCTTCCTTCAGCGTAATTTTCTTTTTTTTTAATTATTTTGAATTTAATTTTTTGTCCCTTTATAGTGTTAGAAATAAAGATTATATAGTCTTTGTTACCCATATTTATTTTTACAATTCCTTTTCCACCATACGCCATCTCCACAACCTCACCTGTTAGCTCTTCTCCTTTTTTTGGTTTTGTATATTTAATCTCCATTCTTTAAAAATAGCTATCTTTATTAATAATATTGAATATATATGAAAACTAGTGAATATTTAGAATTAGAGCTAATTTATGGAGCACATAATTATCATCCTCTTCCCGTTGTCCTTTCAAAAGGTAAAGGTATCTATGTGTGGGATGTAGAAGGAAAAAAATATTATGATTTTCTCTCTGCTTATTCTGCTGTGAATCAAGGTCATTGTCATCCAAAAATAATTAAAGCATTAACTGATCAGGCTAATTTACTTACACTAACATCAAGAGCCTTTCATAACGATATTTTAGGTCATTATGAAAAATTCATAACAAATTATTTTGGATATGATAAGGTACTCCCCATGAATACTGGTGTTGAAGGAGGAGAAACTGCTAATAAATTAGCTCGAAAATGGGGTTACATGAAAAAAGGAATACCAGAGAATAAAGCTAGAATAATTTTTGTTAAAGGTAATTTTTGGGGAAGAACACTTGCAGCAATATCTAGCTCTGATGACCCTTCATCATATATGGGATTTGGTCCTTATATGCCGGGATATGATTTAATTCCTTATAATGATTTAAATGCATTAGAAAATGAATTAAAAGATCCAAATGTTTGTGCTTTCATGGTTGAACCAATTCAAGGTGAGGCTGGTGTAATTGTCCCAGATGAAGGTTATTTGAAAGGAGTTAGAGAGATTTGTAATAAATACAATGTTTTATTTATTGCTGATGAGGTTCAAACTGGTATAGCTAGAACTGGAAAGTTATTAGCATGCGATCATGAGAACGTTAAGCCAGATATTCTAATTTTAGGAAAAGCTCTTTCTGGTGGTGTGTTTCCTGTATCAGCTGCTTTAGCAAATAATGAAGTTATGATGTGTATAAAACCAGGTGAACATGGTTCGACATATGGTGGAAATCCTTTAGGTTGTAAAGTTGCTATGGCTGCTTTAGAAGTTGTTAGAGATGAAAATTTAGCTTATAACGCTGAAAATTTAGGAAAAAAGTTTAGAGATGAATTATCTTCTTTTTCTAATCCATTAATTAAAAATGTTAGAGGAAAAGGCTTGTTAAATGCAATAGAAGTTAATGATTCTCCTGAAAGCAAAACCGCATGGAATATTTGTATGAAATTAAAAGATAATGGCTTATTAGCTAAACCAACCCATGGAAATATTATTCGTTTTGCACCTCCTCTTGTTATAGAAGAACATGAAATAACTGATTGTATAAATATTATTAAGAATACTTTTAATTCATATAAATCATGAGACTTCTGTTGATAATTTTTTTCTTAAATTTTTTCTTCATGTTTTCTCAAAATAGGTGTGGTTCAAATGAATACAGAGAAATTTTGTTAGAAAAAGGTCTATATAATAAAGTAAATAAAGACTTAAAGTTTCATAATAGATTAGGGCAATTTACTATTCCCGTTGTTTTTCATATTTTATATAATAAAGACATTGAAAATATTTCTGATGAACAAATAATTTCTCAACTAGATGTTTTAAATAGTGACTATAATGCAGAAAATAATGATTTTTCTAATGTTCCTGATATTTTTTCTAACGTTGCTAGTTCTTCTGGAATTAGATTTTGTTTAGCTCAAAATGATCCATTTGGAAATTCTTCGTCAGGAATAACTAGAACCTATACAAACATAGAATCTTTTTCAATGAGTGAAGATAAAATGAAAATTAGTTCTGAGGGTGGTGTTGATCCTTGGGATACTGAAAAATACTTAAATATTTGGGTATGTAAACTTAGTGGAAATTTATTAGGTTTTGCCACTTATCCTGGTACTGCTCCATCTCTTGATGGTGTTGTTATTGACTATCGTTACTTAGGTGTTTTGCCTAATAGTCCTAGTCCGTATAACCTAGGTAGGACAGCAACCCATGAAATTGGTCATTTTTTTGGTTTAGAGCATACTTTTTATGCGGGTTGTTCAGATTGGGATAATTGTGAGGATACTCCGGCAATAACATCTTCTACTTTTGGTTGTCCTGATTTTCCTACAGAAAGTTGTGGCTCTGTTAATATGACAATGAATTTTATGGATTACACTAATGATGCTTGTATGTATATGTTTACAATTTGTCAATCAGAAATAATGATAAATACAATTAATTCTCAAAGAAGTTCTTTATTAGAAAATAATTTTTGTGATTACAGTTTAATAAATTCTTTTAATAAAAATAAAAATGTTATTAAAGTCATTGATATTCTTGGAAGAGTTAACGACAAAAAAGGGTTTTTTATCGAAATATATGAAGATGGTTCAGTTGAAAAAAAATATTTAATAAACTAAAATTCGACACTTAATTTCAAGTTTAGAAGTCTGGAGGTTAAGTAATTAGGTACAGCATATTTGTTATTAGATGAATCAGTAATCCAAATATAAGAACCAGTATTCCTTATCCCTAGTAAATTGTAAATTTCTGCTGAAATTGTTGCAGTTTCAAAAAAATTAAAGAACTTATTTTTTGAAATAAAATCAGATTCTTTAATAATTCTAGAAAAACCAATGTCCATTCTTTTATATGATGGCATTCTTAGTATCTGTTGATCTCTTCTTGAGTTATTCGGACCAAAAGGTAAGCCACTTCCATAAGTTAAATTTAGGTTAACTTTATATTTAGGTAGGGTTGGTAGGTAGTCTTGAAAAAATATTGAACATTTTAATCTTTGATCAGTAGGTTTGGGAATGAAGCCATAGCCATCTCCCAAAATATCTTCTTGAGTACTTAAAAGAGATAAGCTAAACCAGGAATCGACACCTGGAACAAATTCACCAAATAATTTTAAATCCAATCCTGTTGCATAACCTGAAGCTATTTTGTTAGTTAAGTAGTTGATTTGAAGATTATTTATTTCATAAGGAATTAAGTCCCATAAGTATTTATAATATGCAGATGCATTAAATTTAAAAGGTCTATCCCAAAGACTAAATTGATAGTCAGAACTTAAAACATAATGAATAGATTTTTGAGATTTTATATTTTCATTTATATCACCGTATTTATTTCTAATTTCTCTAAAAAATGGAGATTGATTATATGAACCAATTGATCCTGAAAATATAAAGTCTTTATTCCAATTAGGTTTGTAACCAACTATAAATCTAGGACTAATAAAAAACTCATTATTGAAGTCCCAATAATTTGTTCTTATCCCAGCTGTATAGTTTATTGTTGCTCCATTATTTAATATATAATTTTTAGATTTTCCTTGAATATAATTTGTTATTCGATTAGAACTCAAGGATGTGCTACCTTTTAAAAAATTATACATTTCAAGACCTGAATCTGAATTATTTGAAATAGTATAACCAGCGGAATCAATTGCTTCCCATTCCCTTATGTTGTCTTCTATTTTTTCGTGTTGATACTTAAATCCCCAGTTAATTTTATGGTCAAAAAAATTCATTTTTCCATCAATATATGAATTAAAAACATCTGCAAATATTTCATTTCTAGCATGGTTCATGTAAGACCCTATCCCTCTGTTAATCACAACATCTCCAAAATCATCAGACCCAATATTATTTTCCAGTTGACCTAACCAATATTCTCCTTGAATATCATAAAAAACTTCTTCTTTAGTTCTGTAAATTGATGTTGTTAATTTAATATCAGTGTTTTCGTTTGGAGTGTAGTTAAAGCTAACTGCACCTAAAGATGTTTTAAACTTATCTACTTCTTGGCCATTAAAATATATAGTTAATTGAAGAGATTCTGTAATAGTTCCAAATTGAGTTTCTCTACTTTCTGGAATCATTTCGTATATGTTATTTGAGTGATAACCTAAAAAACTTAATTTCGTTTCTGGAGTTAATTGATAAGTCAAGTAAGCTTGAAAGTCATGCATTTTTGGAATAAAATTTCCATCTAAATCCAAAGAATTAATTAAAAATTGATTTGTTTTATATCTATGTCCTAAAATGTAAGATAATCTATAATTTTTATTATTTCCTTCAAGTGTTAAATTTGTTCCCATTAAACTAGTTGAAAAACTCCTTCTATTTTTTTTTGGTTCTTTATATTTAACGTCAAGAACTGAAGAAAGTTTATCTCCATATTTTGCTTCAAAACCACCAGCAAAAAAATCAATAGATGAAGTTAATTTAGGATTAATAAAGCTTAACCCCTCTTGTTGAGCTGATTTAGTCAAAAATGACTTATAAATTTCAATACCATTAACATATATCAAATTTTCATCAAAGCTTCCTCCTCTGACTGAATATTGGTTACTTAATTCATTGTTAGAACTAACTCCTGGTAGTGATTTTAAAATGGATTCAATACTTTCAGAGATTGTAGGTATTTTTTCAATTGATTGCAATTTAATTTGAGTAACTCCTTTGAACCTACTTTCTTGCTTGTTCAAGTCTATTAAATCAACATTTTCAAGAGACTCATTAGTTTTCTCTAATATAAAATTTCGAGTAATATAATTTTTGTTTGTTTTTTGTATTTCTTCTTGCACATTTTTTAAGCTAATTTCAAAAGTTATATCTTGATGATTTATATGAGAAAAAGTGATTAAATATTTCTTTTGAAATGGCAAGTTCAATTGATAAGATCCGTTGCCGTTACTAATTGTTCCTCTTGAGCTTTTCTTTTCTCTAATATTTACATCCTTTAAGTAGTTTCCATTTGTATCAGTTATAATTCCTTTTAAAGTGATTCCTTGACTATAGGACATGGAACTGATAATAAAAAATAGTATTGTACTTAAATAAATTTTCATATTTATCTTTTAAAATAATAATCTTGTTTTTTCTCATTTCCTAACCCGTCTTTAACTGTTAAAGTGAGTTTTTGTTTTTTGTTTGTTATGGGGCCTTCAAAAAAGTGCTCAATTAAATTATTTTTAGCGTCATATTCCATAAGAGCCCAGTTACCGTTCAATGTTCCTGAAAAATAATCAATACCAGAAAAATTATCTTTTACAATAAATTTTATTGATTTTTGATTTCTCATGTCTTCATTAAGATTAACAGCTTTAATTGTAGGTTTTATTTCATCTTTAATGATTGTAAAAACTCCAAATGATTTCACAGTTCCTTTTAATTTTTCATTTTCCCAGCTACTTTTTATATAACTCCACTTTTTATTTTTTAATTGCCCTATAGCAAGTTTATTTTTTTTGGTCTTAAAATCATGGTCTGGTTTAATAGAAATGAAAATTTCTTTATGGATAGGGTTATAAACATCTCCAATCTTAAAAGAGCTATTTTTATTATCATTTTTAATTATTTCAAAATTAAAAAAACAATCTTTATATAAATTTCCTTTTGGTATCATTATATCAAAATTACTTTCAGTAAAAACAAAATTTTGATTTGAATTTATATAATAATTATTTTGTTTTTGGTTGTCCTCACTTTTTTTCTCAACATTTCTGTTTTCATAATTAAAATAAAATAGAATTTCTGATGAGTTATTGTAACTGTCAGAAACTATAATTTTTATTTCATGCTTTCCATCTTTTAAGTTATTAAAGAGCCCATTATTTTTAGCAACTAAATAAGCATTTTTAAGTTTATTGTTTTTTTCTAAAAAACATTTTTGAATCTTTTTTTTACTTATTATTCTTTCCTTATAATCAATATGTGAATTCACATATTTTTTTTCACTAAATAAAAATTCACTTATTTTAAAATGATAATGTAATTGTTTATCAAGAAAAATTTTCACTTCATTAACACCAGTTTTGATACTTGAATTATCATTTTTATCATATGCTTCTATTCCAATTCCAAATTCTCCACTAATTGTTTCATTAATTATTGAATTATTTTTGATTTTGAATTCACTTCTTTTTTCTGTTCCGTCCTGTAATTTTTTATAGAAATAAATTGATTTGATTGATGGTTTAGTTGAGTCTTTAACAGGGAAATTAAAATACAATGGGTTAATAGGTTTTTGTTGTTTTGTTTTTCTAATTTCAAAATGTAAATGAGGGCCTGTAGAATTTCCTGAGTTTCCAGTGTAACCTATTATTTCTCCTTGTTTTACTCGGAATTTATTTTCATTTAGCGATTGGTCCAGGCTAAATTTTTTTCTAATACCTTGTTCTTTTTTAATATATTTTTGTATTTCAAAATTAAACTGTTCTAGGTGAGCATAAACTGTAGTTAATCCATTAGCATGATTTAAATATATTGCTTTTCCAAAGCCCCATGGGGATACTTTAATTCTAGAAACATATCCATCTGCGCATGCATATATAGGATAGCCAGTTTTTCTGTTAGTAGGAATATCAATGCCCGCGTGAAAATGATTAGTTCTTATTTCCCCAAATGTTCCTGATAAAACTAAAGGAATGTCGAGTGGTGATATAAAGTCATTTTTATTATAATTTTCTTGCGCATTTATTAATAAAGAAAATAGGAAAAAGATTAATAGAGTATTTCTAGTTTTAAAATTAAATGAATCTGTTACTATTTGCATCATTAAAATTTATATAATTATGTTTACTTATATTTGTAAATATTAATCTTTTTATTCGGAATTTTGAAAATTTTGTTAGAAAATATTATTGCCAAGGTAGGAAAGTTAGTTGCTTCTTATAATAAGATATCAAAAGAGAAAGAATTGTTAATTAAAGAAAAAGAAAATTATTTAGAAGAAATAAGTTCTTTAAAAAGAGAAATAAATAACTTAAATATTTACATAAAAAAATTAAAAGTTTCTAAATCATTATCTAACAACGAACATGATAACAGTTTGGCTAAAAAGAAGATTAATATGTTTTTAAGAGAAATTGATAAATGTATTGCATTGTTAAATAATTAAATTATGTCAAAGTTAAATATAAAGCTCAGTATTGCTGATAGGTTATACCCAATGAAAATAAGATCAAAAGATGAAGAGGTAATGAGAAAATCTTCTTTAAATATTAATAAAATCATTAAAGATTTTGCTGAAAAATATGCTGTAAAAGATAACCAAGATTTATTAGCTATGTGCGCTTTGAGTCTTTCTGTGGAGCTAGAAAAAAAGAAAATAAATGAGGTTATCGATGAAAAAGAAATAATGAAAGATCTTAATTTACTTAACGATTCATTAAATAAAATATTAAGTTAGTTTCTCAATAGTTTAATTTCAAAAATTCTAAATATGGAATGGGGTCTTTTCCTAATCGCAGTTTTTTTTGGATTTTTTATTTCATCGATATGCTCTTTTGCTTATTATAAATTTGCAATTAATAAAGAGAGTATTGGAATTATAAAGAACGCAAAAAAAATAAGTGAGCAATTAAAACAGGACAAAATTTTACAAGCAAAAGAAAAGTTCTTAGAGCTCAAGGTTGAGCACGAAAAAGTGATTAACAGTAGAGAAAAAAAAATTTTAGAAAAAGAATCTAAAATAAAAGAAAGAGAAAATAACGTAAATAAAAATTTTGAAAAAATCAACAGAAGAGAGTCTAATTTTAAAAAAGAAAAAGATGAATTTGAAAAAAAATTAGGAGCATTAAATCGAAAATTTAAAGAACTTGATGTTTTACATTCAAAGCAGGTTAATTTACTTGAAAATATTTCTGGCATGTCTAAAAGACAAGCCAAGTCTCAGTTAGTTGAGTCATTAAAGGCTGAAGCACAGACTGATGCCATGGCTTTTATTCAAACTTCAATTGAGGAAGCTAAAATGACAGCTGATCTAGAAGCAAAAAAAATTATCATCAGTAGTATTCAAAGAGTTGCTGCAGAAGAGAGTATTGAAAACAGTGTTTCAGTTTTTAATATTGAGAGTGATGATATAAAAGGAAGGATTATAGGAAGAGAGGGGCGTAACATCAGAACTTTAGAAGCTACAACAGGTGTTGAAATAATTGTCGATGATACTCCTCAGGCAATCATTTTATCTTGTTTTGACTCTGTTAGGCGAGAAATTGCAAGACTTGCTCTTCATAAATTAGTTAAGGATGGGCGTATACATCCAGCAAGAATTGAAGAAGTAGTTGAAAAAACAAAACAAAATATAGAACAAGAAATTATTAGTATAGGGAAGCAAACAATTATTGATTTAGGTATACATAAGTTACATCCAAAACTAATTAAAATGGTTGGTCGAATGAAATACAGATCTTCTTATGGTCAAAATTTACTTCAACATTCTAGAGAAGTCGCTAATTTATGTGCAATAATGGCTGCTGAATTAGGACTAAACGTAAAACTTGCTAAGCGAGCAGGTCTTTTACATGATATTGGAAAAGTTCCTGATGATGAACCTGAACTTCCTCACGCAATATTGGGAATGAAGTGGGCTGAGAAATTTGGTGAGAGCAACGAAGTTTGTAATGCAATTGGTGCTCACCATGATGAAATAGAGATGAATAATTTAATTTCTCCAGTTGTTCAGGTTTGTGATGCGTTATCAGGTGCAAGGCCTGGTGCCAGAAGAGAAGCTGTTGAAGCTTACATAAAAAGACTTAAAGAATTAGAAGAAATGGCAATCGCAGAGAAAGGTGTTTCTAATGCTTATGCAATTCAAGCAGGAAGAGAATTACGTGTAATTGTTTCTAGTAATAAGGTGACAGACGAAGAATCTAAAAAAATATCTTACAACATCTCTCAGAGAATTCAAAATGAAATGACTTATCCAGGTCAGGTAAAAGTAACAGTTATTAGAGAAACTAGATCTGTAAATATAGCTAAGTAAAAAATTGAAAGGGAAAATTATTATTATTGGAAATGAAATTTTAAATGGTTTTACTGAGGATGTAAATGCAAATTTTTTAATTAAAATTTTATCAAAAAATAATGTTTCAATTGAAAATGTCGTTTTTATAAAAGATGATATAAATTCTATAATTTGTGAATTAGAAAACACAAATCTCGTTGACTATGTATTTATCACAGGTGGTCTTGGGCCAACTTCAGATGATTTGACAACAAAAGCTTTATCTATATATTTTAATAATAAAAAATATAAGAAAATAAATAATTCAATTGGTACTGCTTCTGGATTATGGTATACAAAAAATAATACTAATTATTTTTCATTACCTGGTGTTCCATCTGAAATGAAATTAATGATAGTTGATATTGTTTCTTTGATTTTTAAAAAAAAATCAGCTAAAAAGTTTTTTTTTCAAGTTAATACAATTGGTATTATTGAAAGAAAACTTTCATCTTTATTGGTTGATTTTGAAAAAGAGCTTCCTGAAAGTTGTAAAATGTCTTACCTTCCTGATAATAATATTGTTAAATTAAGATTTTATGATTCAACTGGCTCAATAAACTTATTTAGTGATTTAAATCTTAAATTAAAAAAAATTATAGGTAATCATATTTTTAGTTATGATCAAGAACCATTGGAACAAAGAATTGTCTTTGAATTGATAAAGAAAAAAATAAAAATTGCAATTTCTGAAAGTTGTACCGGAGGACAGGTTTCAAAGATGATAACTTCTATCCCCGGTTCTTCTAAAGTTTTTTTAGGTTCTATTGTTGCTTACTCAGAGAAAGTAAAGAAAGGTATTTTACGTGTTAAGCCGGAAACAATTATTAATTATACTGCTGTTAGCGAGCAAGTCGTAATTGAAATGGCTCAATCTGTTAGGATGAAATTTAATTCAGATTTTGGATTGGCTACTAGTGGTTATATGGGTCCTTTCGATAAAAATACTGATAAAATTGCTTGGGTTTGTGTTGCCTCAGGAAATAAAGTAATAACTAAAAAAATTAATCTTAAATCAAATAGAGGAAATAATATTTTAATAACTGCAAGAATTGTTCTGAACGAATTGAGAAAAGAGATTCTTTAATAATTAAATAAATATATTATATTTGCCTTTCTTAAATAAAAAATTATGTCAAGAGTTTGTCAAATAACTGGAAAGAGAGCAATGGTTGGAAATAACGTTTCTCATTCAAATAAAAAAACTAAAAGAAAATTTAATATTAATTTAGTTAAAAAGAAATTTTTTATACAAGAGGAAAATAGGTGGGTGACACTTAGGTTATCTACTTCTGCAATTAGAAACATAAATAAAAAAGGTATTTCTTCCGTGTTGAAAGAAGTGAAGTCAAAATAGTGACAAGAATTTTTCTTTTTTCTATTATATTTTTTTCCACAATTTCTTATTCCCAAAAACTAGATGTTAGTTTTTATGACTTAAATATAGATTTTGATATAGATAATAAATTTATAAATGGAAGTAACAAAATCTATTTTGAACTTTCAAATAAAACAGATTCCTTAAAATTTAATTTGTTTAAAAACCTTCATGTTGACAGCGTTTTGTTTTTAAAATCTAAATTAAAATTTAATCATATAAATAATGAAATTATTATTTATTTAAATAAAACTTTAGAAATAGGAAACTATTTAGTTGAGGTTTTTTATAGTGGCAGTCCAATTGAAGCTTTAAATCCACCGTGGGATGGTGGGTTTATATGGGAAAAGGATTCATTTAATAATCACTGGGTCGGTGTTGCTTGTCAGGGTGAGGGAGCAAGTTTATGGTGGCCAAGTCATGATAAATTATTTGATGAACCTGATAGTATTAAGTTTTCAGCAACTGTTCCAAATAATTTAATGTTTGTTTCAAATGGAAATTTAATTTTTAAAAAAGATACACTAATTAATAGTTCAAAAAAAAAACTATATGTTTGGAGAAATTCATATCCAATTAATCATTATAATATAACTGCAAATATTGCTGATTATAAACATTTTTCTGATACTATAAATGGAGTTGAGGGTGTTTTATCTCTTGATTATTATGTTCTTAAAGAAAATTATAATAAAGCAATTAATCATTTTTATCAGGTAAAGCCTATGCTAAATTTTTTTGAAAAAAAATTTGGACCTTACCCATTTTACTCAGATGGTTATAAATTAGTTGAATCTCCTTACCTTGGTATGGAACATCAAACCTGTATAGCTTATGGTAATCAATACAAAAAAGGTTATTTAGGCAATTATCCAACAAATATTGATTTTGACTTTATAATAATTCATGAAACAGCTCATGAATGGTGGGGGAATAATGTAAGTATGGGCTGTAAAAGTGATATGTGGATCCATGAGGCATTCGCTACTTATGCAGAAGCTTTGTATGTAGAAGAATTTTATGGTTATAATGACATGATTACATATTTAGATTATCAAAAACAAAAAATTAAAAATAAAGAGCCAATTAAATCTGAATTCTTTTCTTCAACTGACATGTATTATAAAGGTTCTTGGATGCTACATACATTAAGAACAGTCTTTAATAACGATGATCTTTGGTTCCGAACAATTAAAGACTTACAGATAAATTTTGGAAGTAAAATCATTGACACTGATCATGTTATTAATCATTTTGAATCTTACTCAGGTTTTGATCTCAACTCATTTTTTAATCAATATTTATTTAATAAAAGTCTTCCAATTTTAGAGTATTATTTTTCAGAAAAAAAAGATAAAAAGTTTTTAAATTATCGTTGGAATTCAAAATCTGTTATTAATTTACCAATTCCTATAAAGAAAAATAAAAATAATCGTGTTTGGATTAATCCACAAAATAATTGGAGAAAAATAGAAGTTGAAAACTTAAACTTTCCATTTTTTGAAATCACTGAAAGCTTATTTTTAGTAGATGTGATAAAAATTAAGTAATTCATTTTTTCTTTATCTTTTTGCTTGATTCCTATTTTTTGTTTAAAATTGCATTCCAATAAAGGAAATTAAATGGCAAAAAAAGGAAATAGAGTTCAGGTTATTTTAGAGTGTACGGAACATAAATCTAGTGGTGTTAAGGGAACATCTAGATACGTAACTACTAAAAATAAGAAAAATACACCTGATAGAATAGAAATAAAAAAATATAACCCGATCCTAAAGAAGTATACAATTCATAAGGAAATAAAATAATTATTATGGCAAAAAAAGTAGTAGCTTCATTACAAAAAAAAGGAGGAAAAGATTTTACCAAGGCTATTAAAATGGTTAGATCAGAAAAAACTGGATTCTATAATTTTAAAGAAGAAATTGTTCCTAAGGATCAGTTAAAAACTTTTTTTGAAAATAAATAAATAACGTAACTTCTTTTTTATATTTAGCCATTATTAAATTCAATCCTCATGGCTTTTTTTAAAAAAATTAAACAACTTTTCTCTAAAAAAAAATCTTTAGAAAATAAAAAAGATGAAGTTCTAAAGAAAAATAGTAATGTTTCAAATGATGAAAATCAAACAAATGAGATATTATTAGAAGAATTACAATTAAAACATTCAACTGAGCCACAACCTGAACCAGAACCAGAACCAGAACCAGTACCAGAACCAGAACCAGTACCAGAACCAGAACCTGAGCCAGAACCAGAACCTGAGCCAGAAGTAGAGTCTGTTCCAGAATCAGAACCAGAACCACAACCTGAGCTAGAAGTAGAGTCTGTTCCAGAACCAGAACCAGAACCACAACCTGAGCCAGAAGTAGAGCCTGATCCAGAACCAGAACCTGAATTAGAACCTGAGCCAGAGCCAAAGCCAATTTCAGAAATAGAATCAAAATCAGATCTAGATAAAAAAAGTAGTTTTTTTGATTCTTCTTCTAATAAAAATAAATTAGATAATGCTATTACAAAAACAAAAGAAGGTTTTTGGGGGAAGATAAATAGATTTTTTTCGAGTAAAAATAAAATTGATGTCAATGTTATTGAAGATTTAGAAGAATTACTTATTTCATGTGATATTGGTGTCTCAACTACAATAAAAATAATTGACTCTGTTGAATCTTATGTTGCAAAAAATTCTTACATGGACAACGAAGAATTGAGAAATATTTTAAAAAATGAAATAATTAATCTTATTTCCATTGATAAAGAAGAAAATTTCAATTTAAACAAAACAACAAATTACCCATACGTAATTATGTTTGTCGGTGTTAATGGTGTTGGTAAAACTACAACGATTGGAAAACTTGCTAATGTTTTAAAAAGTGAAGGAAAACAAGTTGTAATTGGAGCTGCTGACACATTTAGAGCTGCAGCTATTGAACAACTTTCTTCATGGGCTGAAAATGTAGGAGTTCCTATTGTCAAACAAAAAATAGGATCCGATCCTGCGTCTGTTGTTTTTGATACAATACAATCAGCGTTATCAAAACAAGCAGATTATGTATTAATTGATACAGCAGGTAGGCTTCACAATAAAGTTAATTTAATGAATGAATTACTTAAAATTAAAAATGTATGCAATAAACTTATACCCAACTCTCCAAATGAACTAGTTTTAGCATTAGATGCATCCACTGGTCAAAATGCTTTAGAACAAGCTAAAAGATTTTTAGACGTAATTGATATCAATTATTTAGCTTTAACTAAACTAGATGGCACTGCAAAGGGAGGTGTTGTTATAGGAATATGTGATCAGCTAAGTATTCCAATTAAATATATTGGTGTTGGAGAATCTATAGATGACATTCAATTATTTGATAAAAAACAATTTGTTGAATCTCTTTTTTCAAAGTAGTAATAATGATAAAAAAAGAAATAATTGATTTTAATGATTTAAATATATTCTCTGATTTAATTAAAGATTATAAATCAAAAAAAAAAGAAATAAGTCAATTTATTTCTTCTTTTCCAACTGAAGAAGCTATAATTAAACAAATAAGAAAAAAAAAACTATCTAAAGAAATTAGACTGGATTTAGTTAAATCTCTTAAAAAACAGTATAAAAAAACAGAATTTATAAATTCAGATTTAAAAAAAATAAATTACAATATTGATTCTTTAATTTCTGAAAACACATTTACCATTACCGCGGGTCATCAGTTAAATTTATTTTCAAATCCACTTTTTTTAATATATAAAGTAGTAAATATTATTAATTTATCATCTAAAATTTCTAAATCCTCCAAAAAAAACGTTATTCCTATTTTTTGGTTAGCATCCGAAGATAATGATTTTGAAGAAATAAATAGTTTTAATTTTTTAAATAAAAATTACAAGTGGAAAAAAAAATATGACAATTCTCCTGTGGGAAATTTAAAAACAAAAAGCTTAAAATTATTAATAGAAAATATTTTCAGTTCAATTAAAGAATACCCTTACAAAAAAGATTTAAAAAATATAGTACTTAAAACTCATCTTAAAAATCATAATTTATCAAATGCTATTAGGTCTATTTTAACATTTTTTTTTCATAAATATGGTTTATTAGTTCTTGATTCCAACGACGTTATTTTAAAAAATCATTTTAAACCCTATTTCAAATCTGAAATTAATAATCAATTTTCTTTTCATTATACTAATAAACAGTCTGATAAATTATCTTCGTTTTATAAAACAATTATTAAACCTAGAGAAATAAATTTATTTTATTTTAACAGAAAAAAAAGATTAAGAATCGTAAAGAATGACCAAATGTTTCATCTCGTAAATGGGGAAAAAAAATGGTCAAAAAATCAAATACTAAAGGAAATTAATGACTACCCCGAAAGATTTAGTCCAAATGTTATTTTACGTACATTATTTCAAGAATCAATTCTCCCAAATATTGCATATGTTGGTGGTCCAACTGAAATTTCATATTGGTTACAGTTCAAGTATTTATTTGATAAAATGAAAATTCAATTTCCTATTTTAGTTTTAAGATCTTTTGTGTTGAATCTTAAATCTGAACACTCTAAATTTTTGTCAAAAAATAAAATTAATTTGAAAGATTTATTTCTTTCTCATGATGAGTTTGTTTATAAATCATTTTACAAGAAAACTAAAATAAACTTAAAAAATGAAATAGAATTTTTTGATAAAATCAAATATTCAATTAGTAAAAAGTCAAAAAAAATTGATAGTTCTTTAAACATTCACTCTTTAGCAATTTGTAAAAAAATTGAGAAAGATTTAAAAAAGCTAGAAAGAAAAGTTATTAAATATCAAAAAAAAAATTATTCTTATTTTCTTGATTACTTAACAAAAGTACATTTAGATGTTTATACAAAAAATGTTATTCAGGAAAGAAGAATAAGTTTTTTTGAGTTTTATTTAAAACATGGAGATAAATTTTTTAAAATTCTTTTTAAAAAATTAAATTGTCTAGAAAATGGCTATATTATTTTAAAAGGATTTTAATATATATTACATTTATTTATGGAAAAAATATCAATTATTGACTTTGGTTCTCAATACACTCAATTAATTGCGAGAAGAGTTAGAGAATTGTCTGTTTATTCTGAAATTATTCCATTTACAAATTTTTCAAATATAGACCCTAATACAAAAGGAATCATTTTATCAGGTGGTCCATGCTCTGTAACAGATAGTAATGCACCTAATATTGAAACATCAAAGATAAGAGGAAAGGTTCCTATTTTAGGCCTTTGTTATGGCGCTCAATTATTAGCTCTGCAATCAGGAGGTAATATAATTAAGTCTGAAATCAGAGAATTTGGTAGGGCAAATTTAACTTTAGTAGAAAATTCTGAATTATTAAACGGTGTGGATGTTGATTCTCAAGTTTGGATGTCTCATGGTGATACAATAACAAGTATTTCAAAAGGAAATCAAATTATTGCTAGTACTAGTGAAGTTAAAATAGCCGGATTTTCAATTAACTCTGAAAATACTTATGGTTTACAATTTCATCCAGAAGTTTATCATTCCACTGATGGAGTAAAAATATTAGATAATTTTTTATCAAAGATTTGTAAGTGTAGTAAGTCTTGGACTATGGAGTCTTTTATTTCTAAATCTGTTTCTGATATAAAAAACCAGGTTGGTAATGATAAAGTATTATTAGGATTATCTGGCGGAGTTGATTCTAGCGTAGCAGCATTATTATTACATAAAGCAATAGGTAAAAATTTATTTTGTTTTTTTATCAATAATGGATTATTGAGAAAAAATGAATATGAGGATGTCTTAAATTCCTACCAATCAATTGGTCTTAACATTCAAGGTATAAACTCAGAAAAAGTGTTTCTTGATGCATTAGAAGGTATTTCTGATCCAGAATTAAAAAGAAAAATAATTGGTAAAAAATTTGTTGAAATTTTTGAAACAAAAGCAATAAGTATTGGGGGGGTAAAATGGTTGGCGCAAGGAACAGTTTACCCAGATGTTATTGAGTCTATTTCTGCAACTGGAGGCCCCTCAGCAAAAATTAAATCTCACCACAACGTAGGAGGCTTACCTGAAAAAATGAATTTAAAAATTATTGAGCCATTAAGAGAAATATTTAAAGATGAAGTCAGAAAAGTAGGTAGAAATTTAGGTTTAGATGAAAAAATATTAAATAGACATCCATTCCCAGGGCCAGGTCTTTCAATAAGAATAATTGGTGAGATAAATAAGAGAAATCTTAAAATTCTGAGAGAAGTTGATCATATATTTATAGACTCCTTAGTTAAACATAAATTATATGATAAGGTATGGCAAGCTGGTGCAATGTTTCTTCCTATTAGAACAGTTGGGGTTATGGGTGATGAAAGAACTTATGAGAATGTTGTTTCATTACGTGCAGTAACATCTACAGATGGCATGACTGCTGATTGGGCTCATTTGCCTTCTAATTTTTTATCTGATGTTTCAAATAAAATTATTAATAAAGTAAAAGGAGTAAATAGAGTTGTATATGATATCAGTTCAAAACCACCTGCTACAATAGAATGGGAATAAATTAATTATGAGATTATTTATATATTATTTTTTATTTTTTTTAATCCTTTTCCCTCTCATAGTATTACCTCAAAGTCAATCTGATTATTTAGTACACAATATTTCTGGTGGCGACTCATTTCATAGTTTAAAGTTGAAATATGGAGTTTCTAAAAGAAAAATAATAAAATGGAACCCAGAATTAAAGAAGTGTAAATTTTTAAGTGATTGTCCTCATATCACGAAAATTTTAATTTTGAAATCAAAAAAAAATCAGTTTGAGAATATTTATATTGAAGACACCACTTTCATGGATTCTACTGATATTGAAAACTTGGATATTATAGATGGATCAATAGAAAATGTTAATGATTTATTGGATACTTTATTTATTGATATGAATTTAAATGAAGATACAATAAATTTTAATCCTAGAGATTCAATAGTAAATATTGCTATTTTACTTCCATTTTTATCAAATACAAAAGACTCTATTGTTTCATCAAAAAAAGAAACTTCACCAAGTCATTTTTTAAAACAATCAAGAATTTCATTAGAATTTTACTCAGGATTATTGTTTTCTTTTTATGAATTTTTGAGTGATTCAACTTTAAGTATAAATTTAAATATTTTTGATACCCACCAAAGTATTGATTCAATTAAAAATATAATTATCAATAATAATTTAGATTCAATGGATATTATATTTGGTCCACTGTATCAAAAAAAGTTCGATTATGTTTCTAGAAAAATAGATAATCCTAACGCCTTTTTAATCTCTCCATTACAAAATAATTCTATTGAAACAAAGTATGAGGAAAATTGTAAAGTATATTATTTTGAATCTAACAATAGCAATAAAGTATCTAATATGTCTAAGTATATTTATGATACTTACATAAACAATAATAGTTTTTTAGATACAGTTTTTGTTTTTTTAAAGAAAGATGATGAAAAACAAAAAAAAATAATCAATAATTATTTAAAAGAGTGGGATAATAATATTATTTATCATGAAATTGAAAAATCAACTATTTCTGAGCAGATGACAGATGAAGAAATAAATAAAGTAACAGATGTCGTATTCATTCCATCGGACGACCCTGTGTTTGTCTCAGATATTATTTCTAGACTACATGCATTGAAAGATTCTTCTTTAACTATTTTTTGTACTGATAATATCACTAAATTTAATTTAATTCCTCACAAGGAACTTTTTGAATTAAATGTTCATTTTTTAAGTGAACATGAACCATTTTATGAAAATGAGAAATATATAAATTCATTTTATAATTATTTTTCGATTAATCCACAAAGCAAATATGTTACTCAAGGTTATAAATGTGGTAATTATTTCTTAAATCTATTTTTAGAAAATATTAATTCTTCTTCAGAAGAAAATATTCTAGGTACATATTTTAATTTCTATTTACAAAAAAATAATTTTTTTCGAAATGAAGCTTTTAAGTTGTGGAGATATAATGAATATGAAATAAAAGAAGTAATACAGTTTAACGAAAGTCAATAATTTCCCAGTTTAAGTATTTTTCTTTTATTTTTTTTAAATTATAAATATCGTTAGAAAAAAAACTATTAAATTTTTCATTAAATTCATTTTCATCATAAAAAACTATTTTATTAAAAAAATCTGGTTCATTATTTCCATTATTATTGTTATGTAAACTGTAGAAAACATCCAATTGTTTGTTCTTTTTTGACTTATTGATAATTTTTAATTTAACTAAAAGATCAATTTTTCTTAGGAGTCCAGTTATCTTATTATTACTGGCTTCAATTATTTTAAATTCATCTAAAAATTTAGAAATAAAAAAACATTTTTTTTTTTCTTTTTCCGTCAATGAATAAATTTCTATTTCTTCATTTTTATGATCAATATTTATAATTAATTCACCATTACTTTTGATTTCATTTTTTTCATCTGCACTAATGTGATTAAAATAAAATTGATTTTTGTTATGTATTATTTGAAACTTAAAATTTTCATTTGTATTAAAATCTGTCGAAAATGGTTCGTTGCAAAATATTTCTTTAATATGTTCTGTGCTATTTTTGTCAAATTCTCTTTTTTGAGAAAAAGAAAATAAAGAGAAAAAGAAAATTAAAATTAAAGTTTTATTCATCTTTAATTTTATTTAATAATTCAATTAATTCATCTTCGGTTTTGATTAGCACTTGTCTAGATCTACTTCCGTCTGATTTACCAACAATACCTACCATTTCTAATTCATCCATTATTCTACCGGCTCTATTATATCCTAATTTCATCTTTCTTTGTAACATTGATGTCGAACCTTGTTGTTGCAATACTACTAGTTTAGCAGCATCTTCAAAAAATTCATCTTTTTCTCCTCCTTTATTAGAGTAATTATTGGTTTTATTTTCATCGGATATTTCAGGTAAATCATATCTCTTTGGATATACCTTTTGTTCTTCAATAAATGACATGATTTTTTCAACTTCAGGTGTATCTATAAATGCACATTGAATCCTCAGTAAATCATTTCCAGTTGAGATAAGCATATCTCCTCTTCCAATTAATTGATTAGCACCACTTGTATCAAGAATTGTTTTACTATCGATACCTTGAGAAACTCTGAATGCAATTCTAACAGGAAAATTTGCTTTTATTGTTCCAGTAATAATATTTGTTGTAGGTCTTTGAGTTGCAATAATTAGGTGAATTCCTATTGCTCTTGCTAACTGTGCAAGTCTAGCCAATGGAATTTCTATCTCTTTTCCTGCTGTCATTATTAAATCAGCAAATTCATCAATAACTAAAATTATATAGGGAAGATATTTATGACCATTTTTTGGATTCAATTTTCTTGAAATAAATTTCTTATTATACTCAGTTATGTTTCTAACACTAGCTAACTTTAGTAGGTCATATCTGTTATCCATTTCTAGACACAATGCTTTCAAAGTTGTTATTACTTCTTTCGTGTTGGTTATAATTGCATCTTCATTGTTTGGTAATTTAGCTAAAAAATGTTTTTCAATTTTATTATATAGAGTTAGTTCAACTTTTTTTGGATCAATTAGAACGAACTTAACTTCAGTTGGGTGTTTTTTAAATAATATTGAACATATAATTGCATTTAATCCAACAGATTTTCCCTGACCAGTTGCTCCAGCCATAAGAAGATGAGGCATTTTTGTTAGATCAGTAACATATGTTTCATTAGAAATGGTTTTTCCTATTGCAATGGGTAATTCAAATTTTGATTTTTGATATTTTTCAGATGCTATAACTGATCTCATTGATACAATACTTGCTCTTTGATTTGGAACTTCAATACCAACGGTTCCTTTTCCAGGTAATGGTGCAATAATTCTTACACCTGTTGCTTTAATTCTTAAAGCAATATCGTCCTCAAGATTTTTTATTTTAGAAATTTTTATTCCCTCCTTTGGAACAATTTCATACAGTGTGATTGTTGGTCCTACCTCAGCATTCATTGCTGTTATTTCAATTTTGAAATGTAATAAAGTTTCAATTATTATTTTTTTATTTTCTTCTAATTCTTTCTCGTCAACAATAATTTCATTATCATATTCATTTAAAACTTCAATACTTGGAAAAATGTAATTTTGTAATTCTAATCTGGGGTCAAAATTTGAGTTCAAATTATTTATTATTTTTTCATCTTTAATTTTTTTGATCTCTAATTCAGGTTCATTAAAATTACTTTTAGTTTTTTCATGTTTATTTTCGTTCTTAGCGAAATTAATTTGTTCAGTAGTGTGATTTTCTTTAATTGGATTTATTTTTTTTTGGATAGATTTCTTCTCTTTTAAAAATAGTGATGAGTTAAAATTAAGATAAGAAATTTGAAAATTAATTATTAACCATATTATTAACCATGATGTAAGAATGAAAATTATTCCAATGTTTCCTATCAATAAACTAAGATTCTCATTAATATTTAGACCTATAATTCCACATGAGTAGTAAGGTCCAATTTTTAAATTAAAAATTCCTAGAAGTAGTATAAACCAAAGTGTAATTAATACAATTTTTCTAAAAAAATTATAATAAATAAATTTTAATTTAAAAATTAATTTGATTGATAAAGAAAAAAGTATAATTATAATACTATAGGCACTAATCCCAAGATTTGAAATAAAAAAATATGAGACGTATGCGCCTATCCAACCAAGTATATTGTTTGCTTTTGTAGCAAAATCCCATCCAGAAATGATGATATCGTCATCTGTTTTCCAATTAAACCAAAATGAATTGAATGATACAAGAAGAAATAAAGAAATAGTTAATAATAAAAAACCAAAAATGATTTTTGATTGTTTGTTTCTGAAATTTATTTTTAATTGTTTAACCATTTAGTTCCAATTATTTTTTTCTTTATTCAAAAACCTATTAACTCCTTTAATACAATCAGATCCTTTTCTTGATTTAGCGTTAATTTCACATGCTAAATTCAATTTTTTTTCAATTTGAAAAAAATTATACAACATTTTTTTTATTTCAGAAACCGATTGTGGGGAGGATTTATTTAAAAAATTTTGCACAAATTCATCAACTTTCTGATCCAAATCACTTGATTTTACATAGAAGTCAATAAGATTAATTTTTAATGCTTTTTCAGAGTTAAAGATTTCTCCGGTTAATAGTATTTTTTTACTCATGAAACCATTAACTCTTTTAGGTAGAAAAGTACTTACAATTGCAGGTACAAATCCTATATTAACTTCTGTGTATCCAAATTTTGCTTTTTCAGTTCCAAATACAATATCGCATGCGGTAGCTAATCCACAACCGCCTGCAATTGATGCTCCATTAACTTTAGCAATAACGAGTTTATCTATAGATAATATTTTATTAAAGAGGGTCATAAGGTTTTTTGAATCGACTAAATTTTCTTTATATGAGTTTTTTTGCATTTTTTTTAACTCCTTTAAATCTGCTCCAGCACAAAATATTTTAGAGTTTGACTCAATAATTATAATTCTACATTTTGAATTTTTGGATAAATTATCAAAAGCTAAGTTTAATTCATCAATTAAACTTTGACTTAAAGCATTCCCATTTTTTGGGCTATTTAAAATAATAGAAAAGACAGATTTTATTTTTTCTTTAATTATTACTTTTGAATTTAATTTCTCCATTTCATATATTTTTATAAATCTAGTTATTTTATTTTATCTATTTTGTTGTTCCTTTTCTTTCCTAACCATTTTATATAACTTTGGATAAATTTAAAATATTATAAAATTTGTATTTTTCTATCAAAAACAAGTTTTACAAATTAGAAAAAGCAATAAATACGTTAAATTCAAATTTTGAGCCTAGATTAGAATTATATAATTACATTTTTTCAGTATAGGTGGTTTATTTAGATTTACAACTTTACCACTAGTTAGACTATGAATCAAAATACTTCAAATTTACTTCTTATTAAACCCTTCAATTTTTTTTGTAATCCTGAAACTTATGTTAATAATTTTTTTCAAAATTCTGATTTAAATTCAAATAAAGATAATATTGCCAAAAAGGCATCACTTGAATTTGATTTTTTTTTAAATAAATTAAAAAAAAATAATTTGAATATTTTTCAATTCAAAGACACAAATAAGCCTATCACACCTGACTCTATATTTCCTAATAATTGGATTTCAACTTATCAAAATAATATAATTATTATCCATTCTATGTTTGCTAAAAATAGAAGGTTAGAAAGAAGGAGTGATATTATAGATTTTTTTAAAAAAAATTTTTTTGTAGAAAAAGTTTATAATAATTCTGAAGAACTTGAGAAAAAAAATAAATTTTTAGAAGGTACTGGTAGTATGGTTTTGGATAGAGTTAATAAAGTAGTTTACGCGGCATTATCTGAAAGAACATCTCATGATTTGTTACTTGAATTTTGTGATCTTCAGGGGTTTAAACTTATTCCATTTAACGCTTACCTAGATTTTGATAAAAAGAAAATCATTTATCACACAAATATAATGATGAGTGTTTGTGAAAACTTTGTAATTATATGTTTAGATTGTGTAATCAAAAAGAAAGAAAAAAATATATTAATAGATTCTTTTAATAGAAATAAAAAAGAAATTATTTTCATTACTATGGAACAAGTAAATAAATTTTGTGGTAATGTGTTAGAGGTTAAGAACAATCTAGGTGAAAATATCTTAATTATGAGTTCAAAAGCTTTTAATTCTTTTTCAAAAAATCAAATAAAAATGATTAATAAGTTTTGTAAAATTGTACATTCACCTTTAGATACAATTGAAAGATATGGTGGGGGAGGTGCTAGATGCATGATCGCTGAAATTTTTTTAAAAAAAAACTAAATGAATTTAGATTTCATAAATAAAAAAATAGAAGAGTCAATAACTGATTTATACTCTTGTGAAATTCCAAATAAGTTTTTTCATTTAACAAAAACTAAATCTGATTTTGATGGTGATTTTACTTTGATAGTATTTCCTTTTTTATCCTTTTCAAAAAAAAATTTGGAATCTACTGCAAATGAAATTGGTGAGTGTTTAATTAATTTTAATGAAATTTCATCCTTTAATGTTATTAAAGGTTTTTTAAATTTAACTTTTTCGGACACTTTTTTTTCTAATTTATTTAAAAACATTTACGAAATTGAAAATTTCGGATTTGAATCAATTAATGATGATTCTCCTACAACTCTTGTGGAGTTTTCTTCACCAAATACAAATAAACCTTTGCATTTAGGTCATATAAGAAATAATCTTTTAGGTTATGCTATGTCAAATATATTTAGAGCGTGTGGACATAATGTTAAAATGGTACAAGTTATTAATGACAGGGGAATTCATATTTGTAAAAGTATGTTAGCATGGCTTAAGTATGGAGAGGGAAGAACTCCTGATTCTGAGAATGTCAAAGGTGATTTTTTTGTAGGTCAATATTATGTTCTGTTTGAAAAGAAATTACAAGAGGAAAAGTTGCAAATAAATGATGAAAATACTACCCCTGAGATACTTAAAGAAGCTCAACAATTATTAGTTAAGTGGGAGAAAAGAGATCCTGAAATAATTAAATTATGGAAAAAGATGAATAATTGGGTTTATGAAGGTATGGAAGAAACCTATAAAAAATTAGGAATATGTTTTGATAAGAATTATTATGAAAGTAATACATATCTTGATGGAAAAAATATAGTTAAAAAGTATCTAGAAAACAACATATTTTTTAAGAAAAAAGATGAATCAATTTGGGTTGATTTGAATCAATATAACTTAGATGAAAAGCTTTTACTTAGATCTGATGGGACAGCGGTATATATGACTCAAGATATTGGCACTGCTAAGATAAGGTTTGATGATTTTAATTTTGATAACATGATATATGTTACAGGTAATGAACAAAATTATCACTTTCAAGCGCTTTTTAAAATATTAGAAAAAATTGGTTATGAATGGTCCAGTAATTGTTTTCATTTATCGTATGGAATGGTTGATTTACCCTCAGGTAAGATGAAATCAAGAGAAGGTACTGTTGTTGATGCTGATGATTTAATATCAAAAATGAGAAATGATTCTTTAGATTTGATTAAGAACTCAAATAAGTTTGATAGTTTTGATGATAATGAGATAAATGATTTGTCATGTATAGTTGGGGATGGAGCATTAAAATATTTTATTCTAAAAGTAGACGCAAAGAAAAATATGTTATTTGATCCCAAGGAATCTATAGATTTTAATGGTAACACAGGTCCGTTTATACAATATACTTACGCTAGGATAAAATCTGTATTAAGTAAAAGAAAAGATTTCAATCCAACTTTTGAACCTTTTGATGAAATTGATTTTTTAGAAAAAGAATTGATAAAAAATATTATGGAATTCCCAACTTGTATAAACCAGTGTAAAGAAAATTTAAATCCGTCACTGCTTGCAAATTATATTTATCAATTAGCTAAAACATATAACAAGTTTTATCAAAAAGTTCCTATTTTAGATAGTTCAAAGAATGAAAATTTTAGATTGACATTATCAAAAAAAGTTAGTTTAGTTATCAAAAAAGGTATGAATATACTGGGAATAAAAGTTCCAAATAGAATGTAAAAATTAATTATGTTTCAAAATTTAACTGAAAAATTAGAAAAATCATTTAAGATTCTCAAAGGTCATGGGAGAATCAATGAAATTAATGTAGCTCAAACTTTAAAAGAGATTAGGAGAGCTCTAATTGACTCTGATGTAGCTTATAAAACTGCTAAAGAATTTATTGATAAAGTTAAGGTCAACGCCATGGGGCAAGAGGTACTTACTGCCCTTCAACCTGGTCAATTAATGGTCAAGATTGTTAAAGATGAACTCGCAAATTTGATGGGTGATAAGGCATCTGAATTAAATTTAAATAATAATTTTTCTGTTATTTTGTTGGCTGGATTACAGGGTTCGGGTAAAACTACCTTTTCTGCTAAACTTGCAAAATTTTTACAAAAAAAGAAAAATTTAAAACCATTGCTCGTTGCCTGTGATGTATACAGACCAGCCGCGATTGATCAACTAGAATTTATTGCTAATCAAATTAATGTTGAAGTATATAAAAATTTAAATCAAAAAGATCCTGTAATTATTGCAAAAGAAGGCGTTGAATATGCTAAAAAAAATGGAAAAAATTTAGTTATTATAGATACTGCTGGTCGATTATCTATCGATGAAAAGCTTATGAATGAAATTCACTCAATAAAATCTGTTTCAAACCCAGACGAAATTTTATTTGTAGTTGACTCTATGACAGGTCAAGATGCAGTAAAAACTGCAAAAGCTTTTAATGAAAATTTAGATTTTAACGGCGTTGTTTTGACAAAATTAGACGGTGACTCTAGAGGGGGTGCGGCTTTAACAATTAAATATGAGGTTAATAAACCAATCAAATTTATTGGAACAGGAGAAAAATTAGATGCCATTGATGTTTTTCACCCGGATAGAATGGCTAACAGAATTCTAGGTATGGGTGATGTTGTTTCTTTAGTAGAGAAAGTTCAAGAGCAATTTGATGAAAAGGAAGCTGCCAGGATGGAACAAAAAATCTTGAAGAATAGATTTACGTTTAATGATTTTTTAAAACAAATCAAACAAATAAAAAAAATGGGTAATTTGAAAGATTTACTAGGAATGATGCCAGGAGTAGGTAAAATGATTAAAAATGTTGATATAGATGATGATGCATTCAAAGTTGTTGAGACAATAATTTACTCTATGACAGACGAAGAGAGAAATAATCCAAAAATAATTAATAGTTCTAGAGTAAGTAGAATATCAAAGGGAAGTGGTACCAGTGTTCAAGAAGTTAATAAACTTTTAAAACAATTTAATCAAATGGGAAAAATGATGAAGATGCTAAAAGGAGGAGGTTTAGATAACTTAATGAAAGGAATGGGGCAGAACCCAGGACAAATGCCAAATTTTAAATAGTTAAAATGATCTTACTAGACGGAAAATCATTATCAAAAAAAATCATTATTGAATTATCAAATGAGGTAAAAAAATATACTTTATTGAAATACAGAAAACCTCATTTAGCTGCAATTTTAGTTGGGGATAACCCTGCATCAAAAACTTATGTCTCTGCTAAAGAAAGAGCTTGTAGTGAAATTGGTTTTGATTCTACAATAATTCATCTCAGTGAAGATATTTCTCAAGAGGATTTAATCAATCAAATTTATGAGATCAACAGTAATTCAAATATTGATGGTTTAATTGTTCAACTACCACTGCCGAATCATATTCATGAATTTACAGTAACTAATTCAATATCACCAAAAAAAGATGTTGATGGCTTTCACCCTGTCAACTTGGGTAAAATGATGTTAGGAATTGACTCATTTTTGCCAGCAACTCCTTATGGAATTATTTCACTAATTGAAGAATATAAAATTGAAACAGAGGGAAAAAATTGTTTAGTTATTGGGAGAAGTAATATTGTAGGAAGACCAATCAGTATTTTAATGTCCAAAAATGTTAAATTTGCTAATTCAACTGTTACTTTGGCTCACAGTAGAACAAAAAATATTGAAAAATTAACTATTAATGCAGATATTATTATTGTTGCATTGGGAAAAGAAAATTTTTTAAAAGCTGATATGGTCAAGAGCGGAGTTGTAGTAATTGATGTTGGCATTAACAGGGTTAAGTCTGATGCACACAAATCTGGTTGGCGGTTAGTAGGAGATGTTGATTTTGAGTTTGTAAAGAACAAATCATCGTTTATAACTCCTGTCCCTGGCGGTGTTGGTCCAATGACTATTGTTTCTTTGTTAAGAAATACACTTTTAGCTTATAAAATAAATAATAAATTAAACACATAAAATGAAAAAATACATTGTTATATTCTTATTCTTTTCTTTCTTATCATTTTCACAAAAAAAAGGTGAATTAATACTGAAAGGAAATATGGTAAAAGCTAAATCAGGTAAATTGTACTTATATGAGATACTTGGAAATGAAAGTTATATACTCGACAGTGTTAATGTTAAGTCTGGTTCTTTTCAATTTAAACCAAAAAAATATGTTAAAGGTTTTTATAAACTAGCATTTAATAATGAAACTAATAATGTTGAGATTGTTATTAACCCTGATGAAGCAAATGAATTAAATTTTACATTTAATGAATATAGATTGTCTAGAAATTATAATTTTTCTAACTCTTTAGATAATTCAGCAAAAAAATTATTTAACAATAAAAAATCATCAATAGAACAAAGTATAAGTAAAATAAAGAGAGACGGTAATAAGAGTGTTGAAGTTAGAAAAAGAGAAATCCAATCTTTGAATATTGAAATGGAAAATTTTTCTTTAAAACTAGCAAAGGATTATCCAGGTACCTACACAGCAATGGTTTTATCAAAAACTAAACCTTTACATGAAAATAATTCTGATAAATTTTTTGATGATATAAATTTCAATGATGAATCCATAATTAGAAGTAATTTATTACCAACTAGAATTCAAAAATATATGGTATTACATTCAAAATACAACCCTACTAGTAACAAATATGCTTTTTATGATGCTGTTGATTTTATCATGGATAAGGCAAAAGTTAATGAGAAAGTAGCAGAGTTTTGTATGTACAATATGTTAGATGGTTTTTATAATACTGGCGCTACTTCAACTGATAAAATGTGGATAGAATTATGTAATTATATAATAGATGAATATTTTTTTGGAGAAGCGTGTGGAGAAGTTGAGGTTAGTGATTTAATGAAGGAAAGAGCTTCAAAATTTAAAGACTTACAAGTAGGAAATATCCCTCCAGATTTTACAATTAAAGATGAAAATAATAAATCTGTTAATTTGAAATCTATATGCTCAAAAAATGATTATACTATTCTTGTCTTTTGGGCTTCACATTGTACACATTGTATGTCTGAATTACCAAGTCTAGCATCTTGGTATAAAACAAATAAAAATAAAGGAGTCGAAATTGTTTCTGTTTCTTTAGACGCAAATAAAGATAAGTGGAAAAAAACAATAGCAGATAATGGATTTAACTGGTACAATGTGAATCAATTTAAAATATATAAATCTCCTGTTTGTAAAGACTATAAGGTAAAAAAAACACCGACTGTTTTTATTTTGGATAAGTCTATGAAAATAATTGAGAAGCCAAAAGATACTAGAAAAGCAGTTAATTTTTTAAATAAAAAATTAAATTAGGGCCCTGTAGCTCAACTGGATAGAGTACCTGACTACGGATCAGGTGGTTGGAGGTTCGAATCCTTTCAGGGTCACAAGTTTCTTTTTCTTGTTTATTCACTTCCTAAATTTAGAACACATTTTTTTTTTTAATAGAGGGTTAGCATATCTCAAATTAGGACAGCATCTAAAAGCAATCAATGATTTTACAGAGACTATTAAATTAAAACCTAACGAAGCAAAAGCTTATTTTAACAGAGGAATTTCAAAAAGTATATTAGGATTAGATGCGTGTAGTGATAATAAGAAAGCATGTAGCCTAGGTAGAAAAATCGCATGCGAGTTGTTTAGGGATGACAACTGTAATTGATTTTAAAATTAATATATTGTATAAAACTTAATATTTTAAATACTATGTCAATAAAAATCATTTTATTTTCCTCTATTCTTTCTCTAATAAGTTGTAATTTTTCAGTAGAAAATAAAAATTTAAAAAAAGTAACGGAAGCTTGTGAATTTGTTGATCTTAAACTTGAAATATATCAAGAAATAAATCTTTTTTATGACAAATACTTTGAAGTTGAAAACTATAAAGAGGTTGAAATGGAAGATTTTTCAAAATTAATGAAGTTGTGGCAAAAAAATGATGAAATAAATTTTCAGATTGGACTAAATCATTTAGAAAACGAAATAAAGTTATGTGATAGTTATTTAAAAATTGATTCTCTAGAAAAAAAGATGCATTTGTAAAAAAGTACTAATTTATATTTTTATCATAAATATTTTATTAAATTCGTCATGTATTAATAAAAATTTTAATCAAATGAATGCTAAAAAAATAGTTATGCTACTTGCTGTTATTGCAGTAGCTTTTGGAATTATTTCTACTATGAATTCTGGAGACACATCATCTACTGTTGAAGAGCCTCCTGTTGAAAATGTTACTTCTACTGAAGATACTTCTACTGAAGGTGATGCTACTGAAGGTGATGCTACTGAAGGTGATGCTACAGAAGGTGATGCTACAGAAGGTGATGCTACAGAAGGTAATAATTCTGCTGAGTAATAATTTCAATTATTTACATTACTAATAAAAAGCCCCATATACTGGGGCTTTTTATTTTCAATTATTTTCTTAAGCAATAAAAAATGAATAAATTAGTTTATAATATTATTAATAATATAAAATTCTCAACTATGAAAAAATTTATTTTAAGTATAATCGCAGTTTTAATATTTTCTTTTTCTTTTTCTAAAGGAGAAAAAAGTATTTCTAAAGACGAATTAACTGTTAATTCGAAAAAAGCAATTGAATATCTAAAGAAAGAATTAAAATTAAAAGGAGATAAATTAGCTTCTGTTGAAAAGGCTTTTAAAAAGTATGCAGCAAATATGCTTGCTTTAAATGAGAAAATGGCTTTAAAAGATTCCAGTGCTAAAGATAGTCCTGAGGCTTTAGTTGCTAATAAAAAAGCCAAATTTAAAATGATGAATAATTTTCTTAAACAAAGAGATATGGATGCTACAAAAGGATTTTCAAAAAAACAAAAAGAAAATTACATGAAAACTTCGAGAGCAATCCATCCATTTACTTTGAAAATTAAAGAGAGAAAGAAATAAGTATCTGATTATATTTATTAGTTTTTTTAAAAAGCCTCTGTTATTCAGAGGTTTTTTTATTTAATTATAGTCACATAACCCGTATATTTTTCTGGTTGATCATGTGCTATATTATATACATCAAAAACATAGTAATATACACAATCATTAACTTCTTTGATTTGGTTTGCTTCTATATCTCTGTCTGCTGAAATTCCTGAATATGGCTTCATGCTAAATGTTGTTTTGCCATCCCACCATTTTTCTTCTTCACTTAAGCCATAATCCTTTGCCAAATAAATAATTTGTCCCCATCTGTTGTAAACCGTTAGTAAGCTTTCAGAGTAGTTTCCTATCGTTAAATTTTTTATCTCAAAAAAATCATTATTTCCATCATCATTTGGTGTGAAAACATTTGGGAACTCAGGTGAGCAAGAAAATCCAATTTCAATTGTTGAAAAGGAGTCGCATCCAGGATATGAGAATTCATAAATTCCATATTCAGGCACAATTACCGTTGTATTAGATTCAAATGGAGACTCAATTAATACTCCACTTGGTCCGCTAATTTGTTCCCAAGGACCACTTTGATCATCACCCTGATTGAATGCAAATAAGTTTGATTCTAATAAACAGTCCTCATGCTCTGAAGCAATAAGTGTTGGAGGGATTGGTTCAAAAAGTAAATCAATTATATCATTACCACCACATCCTTCAAACATAAATTGATATAATCCATATTCACTTACTTGAACATTTGTAATTTCTGAATTTGGATTTTCAATTAAAACTGAGCTATTATTTGGTCCACTTATAAATGTCCATCCCTGTGGGTTATCACTATATGCCTCTAATGTTGCTTCATATGAGCAAAAAATAGTTTCTTGAGGATTGATTATAGGATTTTCTGTGTTAAAATTAACAGTGATACTGTTATTTAATCCACAACCAAAATATGTAAAAGTGTAAGTCCCATAATTTTCAACGCTAATTGTCGGGTTTAATGAAAAAATATCACTAAATACAACTTCACCAGGCCCTTGATAGTCCCAGTATCCTGGATCTCCAAGTATGTCTACATTTAATGATATTGGTTCTAAACATGATGATTCAACATTCCCTGTAATTATAGGATAGGAACCAATTACGTTTACTAATTGAGAAAATACAATATCACCACATGATTCAAAACTGAAAATATAATCACCGTAGCTAGATGGAGTAGCTATTGTATTTGGATTATTTGGGTTTTCTATATCCATATTTAGAGGATCATCAACAATCCATGTGCCTTCAGCAGATGATTGCAATTCAAAACTTGATAAGCAATACACTTGATTTGGTAAGTAAAAATTATAATCTTGACTATAGTTTATAACCACATTATCACTAGATGAACCACATTCATTACTTAAGGTCCATTGAAAAACATTTTCACCCTCTTGTAAATTTGTAACTAATGTATTCGGATCAAATATGGAGCTAAAATTACCATTTCCACTAATTATACTCCACTCTCCAATCATTTCACCACCTTCGTCACTAGATATAGGTTCGTTAGCAGATAAATTTATAAAATTATCACACGTTAGATTTTGATTTTCTCCAGCTTCTGATAGTGGTTCAGGGCATAAATTTTCACAATTAAAATTATCAACTAAAATATATGTCGAAATTTCAGTTAAAGCATTAATTTGAAGCATTATATGGGTGTAATTATCATTTGGTGTAAATTGAATCGAGTATGAAGTCCAAACAAAGTCCGGGACATCACCTGAGCTCCAGAGTAATTCATTTTGAGGGCAGTCATTAAAACCTCCCCAAATAACTAACTCTACAGGTGCATTTGATTCATCAGCTAAGTGTCCTGATAAATCAATAGAACAGTTGTACTGAATATTTTGTACCATTGGTTGTAAGAGTTGTTGTGAAGCACCTTCTTGCCAATTTGTAGGTACATTATGAACAAGACCTAAATAACTATTTCCTTCAGAAGCAACAATGTCTACTCCCCAAGAACCTGGTTGTGTGTCCGGTGTTTGACCTGGCATACAAGGAGTCCAGTTTGGGGGAGATACATTAGGTTGATTTGGGCCTTCAAATGAACCATTTTGAATTAACAAATCCTGACCCAGTGAGATTTTAATTAAAAAAAGAAAAAAAAGTATATTTTTAATCATTATTAAAAATAGTTACACTACCAGAGTAACTCTCTTTTTGATTATGGATAGCATTAAACACATCTAGAATATAATAATATACACCTGATTTTAGTTCTTCTTCATTATATTTTGTTTTTCCGTCCCACCAATCATCATTAAGTCCATAATTAGTTACGGAAAAGACTTCATTTCCCCACCTGTTAATAATAGTCAACAAACTTGAAGAATAAATTTGTTGGTTCATATTTGGAATATAGAAAACATCATTATTTCCATCTCCATTAGGTGTAATTGTGTTTGGAATAACTAAACCACATGAAAAACCAACACTTATTGTTGAAGTTGTGTCACAGGCTTCAAATTCAAATTCATACATTCCATAATTTGGTACTGTAATAGATGTTGAGGGTGAAAAACTGTTCTCGATTTGTACATTTTCTCCTGAAATTTGAGTCCATGGGCCCGCGTTTGGGTCATTTGTGTAAGCAATTAATTCAGCTGTTAAAACACAATCTTGATGATCAGGGGATATTAAATATGGTGCTTCAGGTGCAAACGTAACTGAAGTTATAGCTGAGTCTCCACACCCAGAAAATTGAAATTGATAAGTACCGTACTCATTTACTGATACATTTGTAATATATTCATTTTCATTACTAAAGCTCACGTTTGAACCACTTGGTGAGCTATATATTTCCCAACCTTCAGGGTTTCCTTCACCATTAGCCGTTAAAATGGTTTCTAAACTACAAAAAATTGTGTCTTGTTGTTCTATATTTGGTGGAGATGGAGAAAAGTCTACAAAAACAGAGGCAGATTCATTACAACCATTGTATATGAATTCATACATACCGTACTCTGAAACAGTTGCTGTTGTTGATGTTCCCTGAGATGAAAAGTTTACATTACCGGGACCTATACCTTCCCAACCTTGAGGGTCACCAACTACAAATGCTTCTAAATCGGCATTAAAGTTACAAAATATAGGTTCATTAGGTGCAGATACAATTTGAGGAGAAACACCCTGAATATTAACATTAACACTTGTGGATGTGCCGCATCCGTAGTATGTAATAGTGTAAAGTCCATATTCATCTGCTGTAGCTGTTGTAGATAAAGAAACTGGGTTACTAAATGAAATTGTTCCAGGACCTTCATAACCCCAATATCCAGGGTCACCATCTACTTCTGCTTCTAAGTTGAAAGAAGAGAGACAATAAACTTGGTCAGGAAAGTCAACTATTGAGGGAGGAGATGGGTTCACATTCACTTGTTGAGAAGATATACCATTACATCCTTCAAAAGAAAAAGTATATGTTCCATATGCTGTTGGTGTAGCAATTGTAGTTAAACTATTTGGATTTTCAATGATGATATTTGTGCTTGGTTCAACAGACCAAGTTCCACCTCCTTCTACAGTTGCATTTAAACTTATTGGGTTTAAACAATACACAATATCAATTAAATCAATAATTGGTTCTCCATCAACAACATTAATAACTACCTGATCGGTAGATTCACCGCATTCACCAATTATAGACCATTGTAATATATTTTCACCAATTGATAAATTACTTATTTCAGATAAAGGATTATTTAATTGCGAGAATGTACCCGTTCCGCTTATTATACTCCATTGTCCTATTTCGTCTATTTCTGGAGGATTTGCAGATAAAGTAGTGAAATTTTCACATATTTCTTGATCTTCTCCTGCATTTGCAATTGATGACTCAGAAACGTTACTACTTGCAGTAATGTCTAAGTCCCATTCCCCAGACAATCCAATCCAAGAATCAATATACATATCAATAACTAAATAATATACGCCGGCATTAAGATTTTGAGTCCACGATGTTGATTCTTCCCATGCTACAACTTGATTTATTTGTTGGTCACAACAACTTTCTCCTAAAGTAGCGTAAATTGTATTTCCAAAGAAAAAATCGTTAGAAAAATCTTGTGATATAGTGAATGTATAATCTCCTTGACAAGGGATGGTTATTTCAACTATTTCATCTTCGTATTCAATCCATCCACAATTTTCTCCTGCATTTTCAACATTTCCATTTGCATTTCCGGGTGCCTCTAAAAAATAATTTGGATAACATGGTCCTGGTATATTTTCACAGGTTATGAATTCATTTTCTTGAGTAAAGCCTAAGCAATTTTCATTTATTCCTAAGCTGCATATTGTTTGGCCTTCGGGGTCACCGTCTACAGTTATTTGAAAGTCCATACAATCAGCACCCCATCCACCGGCATTTTCTATTTCGAACCAACTTCCTGGAGTCCCATTAAATCCCGTAAAAACCGCTTCCCATGTTCCATTTGATACAGATACATCTGCAACATTTCCTCCAACAGGTGAAGTAACCTGAGTTACATTAGTTGAAAGAATATTTATTTCATTTTCAAAGTAAAGATCAAATCCATCTTCAGAACCTCCTGTACCAATACAAATACTCAGATCAAGAGTAAATGTTCCATCATTATTATTTGTTGATTGGTTTACTATAATTGATGGTGATGTATCACAAGCATATATTTTTGTAAAACCAAGACAAAAAAATATTGTTATAAGGGCAATAAATTTTTTTTTAAAAATCATACTGATATATTAAAATATCAACTATAAATTTAAACATTATATTTTATTAAAAAATTACCAGAAGTAAAATATTTAATTAATTATAAATTTTAATTTACTTTTGTTTAAATTATGTTTGAATTTTTTTACAATATCATATGGTATATTTTAAGAACCATTTTATTTTTATTTCCACCCGAACTTGCTCATAATTTTACTTTTTTAATAATAAAATTTTTATTTAAAATTCCTCTTGTAAAAAAAATAGAAAAATCTAGATACACTATTAAAAATAAAAATTTAGAAAGAAGCGTTTTTGGTTTGAACTTCTCTAATCCAGTTGGTTTGGCAGCAGGATTTGATAAAAATGCTGAATTAATAAATGATTGGGATGCATTTGGATTTTCTTTTGTAGAAATTGGTACTGTTACCCCAAAGCCTCAGTATGGGAATAAAAAACCAAGATTATTTAGATTAAAAAAAGATAAAGCCTTAGTTAACCGAATGGGTTTTAACAATCAAGGTTTACATAAGGTTTTGTCTAGACTTAAAAAAAAGAAAACAAATTTGATAATAGGAGGAAATATTGGTAAAAATAAAGTAACTCCTTTAGACCAATCAGTTGAAGATTACAAAATTTGTTTTAATAGTTTGTTTGATTACGTTGATTATTTTGTATTAAATATAAGTTCACCTAATACACCTCAACTTAGAGAATTACAAAAAAAAGATAAATTAGAACATTTAATTTCATCAATTCAACTAATCAATAATTTAAAGCAAAAACCTAAACCAATATTAATTAAAATATCTCCTGATTTAGAATATAAGTATGTTGATGAGATTTTATTTTTAATTTCAAAATATAAAATTTCTGGAATTGTAGCTACTAACAGTACTAATTCTAGAGATAATTTAAACACAAGTATTAAGAAAATTAAAAAAATAGGTCCTGGGGGATTGACAGGATTACCTATAAAAAATATGTCAACAGAAATGATCAAGTATATTTATAATAAATCTTCTGGTTCAATTCCAATTATTGCAGTTGGAGGGATAATGACCGCTAGTGACGCAATAGAAAAATTAGAAGCTGGTGCATCCCTAGTTCAATTATATTCAGGTTTTGTTTACGAAGGACCATTACTTATTAAAAAAATAAACAAAGAAATTTTAAAACAAAAATCAAGGCTTTAAGCTAATATTTTCATCGTTTTGTTTGTATGGTAGATAAGTTATAATAAATTGTAACATTTCATCAGATGTTTTCATACTACCCTTTCCATTCCAATCAATTTTTTCAGAAATTTTTCTGGGAGGGTCAAATGGATTATCAAGATTATTTTTTGTGTTATCAAATGTGGCTTCCACAATAATATCAGAATTTTTAGGAATTTTTAACATTTTTTCAAAAGTGTAAAAATATTGCCATCTAAAATTCCAGTCATTAATTTTTATCAAATTTATTGTATCTTTTTGGGGAGTTATCGCGTATGATTTTATTTTTTTTCCTAGTAGATGCATATGAGGATTAATTGTTAAAATTGAAATATCTTTTAGAACTTTAGTTCTAGTGGAACAACTTAGTATTTGATTAGGTTTGATAATTAGTTTGGGTTTTATTTCTTGAACACAATAGAAAGTTGTATCAAATGAATAATAATCTTGTTTTAAACCCAATGTTCCCAGAGTAATTTCTCTCAAATTTCTAGTAGGTGGATTTTTAGAAAAATATATTTCAAAATAAGAATTATCAGTTGTGTCCTTCGCAGAAGGGCCATAGTGAAAATCATTTACAAGTATTACATTTTTTTTAGATGCTTTAAGTACCCCAATTCCGTTTGGATATGATGCTTGAACAGAACCAGGAAGGTAATTTGAAACAGATCTACTTAATGTTGGAATGGAACCGTCATCATTAAAAAGATTTAACTTTTTGAAACAAATTGAGTCAGGAAAAATTTCAGTATCAATAATTCTTTCACCTTCAAAAATATTTTTCTTTTTTTCGTTGTAACTAATTAAGTGAGCATTTACATGATGAACAATTTGCTTATTTCCAGGCACGAAATTTATTGACTCAATAAATGTGTCTTTTGGAATTTCAAATGGAAATTTCATCATTAAAAATTTATCTGAGTTGTCCCCGTCAATTTTATATTCTTTGTTCATTCTTACAATAAGGTCAGGAGTTCTTTTTTTATCTTGAAAAGAAATTTCTAATTCATCAAAAGCTTCATTTTTTTGCTTTAACCAATTTTGAATCACTTTTTTTTCTTTTTCAGATAATGTTTTTTCTCCTAAAAAACTAGAGAAATTTGGATCAGCAGGCCAAGGTGGCATATAATCACTATTGATTACATGAGAAATCATTTTTTTTCTTTTAACGATATCTTTGTAGGACGTCAGTGAAAAAGGTGCAGGACCATTTTTGTAATGACAATTTGCACATTTTTCATAAATTAAGTTTACAGCCAATGGTGTTGTTTTTGAATTTTTATTATTCATAAATTTCTTTTCAATAAAACACCCTATTGCTTTAGTTTTAGAAATATTTGGTTTTTTATTTAATAATATTGATTCTATTGCATCTTCTAAATAGTTTTTATTTGTGTACTGTCTCGTTCTTCCAAGTTCACTAACCCAATTATCAATCAAACCCTGATAGACCACTTTTGATTTTGAATTAATAATGAATGCTTCAGGGCATACATGTGCATTTAAAGAATTAGTTATACTAAAGTCGTCATCAATGATATACTTTGTTTTAATTTTATTTTTTTTAAAAAACTCATTTGTTTCTTTCTCATCATAAAATGGTCCAGGTAAAAAAAATAAAAAATCAATATCCTCTGAATATTTTTCAGAAAGTGAACTAATTTTATTACAGTATTGTTTAGAAATTGGACACTCAATATCAAATGCAATTAAAACTTTAAATTCTTTATCAAAATTTTTTATTTTTTTTTTATTTATTATTTCAATAAAGTTTTCATTATTGTAAAAAAAATTACAACCAGCTAATTGAAAAAATAAAATGATAGAAAAAAAATGTTTCATTTTTTTAATAAATGATTAATAATTTGTTCTTTGAGAATTTTAATATCAATATTTGTTATCATTTTTCCATTTTCAAAGAAGCTTATATTACCGTTTTGTTCAGAAACAGTTATCGCTAAACAATCGTATTGTTCAGTGACTCCAAGAGCTGCTTTGTGCCTCATTCCCATCTCAGTTGGTATTGTATTTTTTTCACTAATAGGTAAAACACATCTTGCCCCAATTATTTTCTTATTAATTATAATTATTGCGCCATCATGTAAAGGGGCATTTTTAAAAAATATACTTTCTATCATTATTTGAGATAAATTACTTGAAATAGTTCTGCCAGTTTTTATTAACAAATCAAGATTGTCGTTTCTTTCAATAATAATAATTGCACCAGTTTTTGATTTTGACATATTATGACATGCTTTACAAATATCATCAACATTGATTTCGTTTAAAAAATTTTCATTTTTATTTGATTTAATAAATAGGTTTTTATTTTTAAAAGTATTTTTTCCAATAAGTACAAGAAAACGTCTAATTTCCTGTTGAAAAACTATGATTAAGGCTAAAACTCCAACACTTATAAACTGTCCAAGAATTTCACTTAAAAGACTCATTTCTAATGCGGAAAATATTTTCCATAATATATAGACAAGTGCCATACCTATGAAAATATTTATAGCTGCGCTCCCTTTAAGTATTTTGTATAATTGAAAAATTAAAATACTAACAAGAGTAATATCAATAAAATCGAATATGTTAAAATCTAAAAAAAACATTAATTATTTTCTTTAACTAAATTAATCATTTTTATAATCTCTTTTGCTTCTTTTACATCATGAACTCTTAGAATATTAACTCCTTTTAAAACACATATAGTATTCAAAATAGTAGTGCTATTAAGACTTTCCTCAGGAGTGGTGTTTAATGTTTTATATATCATAGATTTTCTTGACAAACCGACTAAGACATATTTGTTAATTTTTTTTATGTCATCAATTAAATTTATCATTCTAAAATTTTGCTCAATACTTTTTCCAAATCCAAAACCTGGATCAACTATTAATTTTTTAAAACCAGCTTTTTTAAATGTATTTGTTTTATGAATAAAAAACTTTAATAAATCAGATTTAAAATTATTTATCTTAATTTTTTTTTGCATGTTTAATGGGGTTCCATTCATATGCATTGCTATATAGGTAACATTATTTTTAATAATAAAGTCAATCATTGAAGAATCGTATTCTCCTGCATAAATATCGTTAATTATTGAAGCTCCAATGTTTATTGACTTCTCGGCAATTTCTCTTCTGTATGTATCAACAGAAATAGTTAAGTTTGGAAAAAGTTTTTTTAATTCTTTCAGTACAGGAAAAAGTCTTTTTTTTTCTTCAAGTATCGTTATTTCTTTTGAAAATGGCTTTGACGTAAATGCCCCAATGTCAATAATATCAACTCCTTCGTGGATCATTTTTTTAGCTTGTGATATCGCGTTTTTAATAGTTGAAAACTTCCCTCCATCATAAAATGAGTCAGGAGTCACGTTTAATATTCCCATAATAAGGGTTTTTTTTTCTGAAAGTATATTTTTTTTTACTTTTTTAGGCATATTATTTTTATTATAAAGCTTAAATTTATAAATAGTTTTAATTATAATTATATAAATGATAACCACATCCAATTATTTTGACATAATTATTAATGATTGTTTAGATATTTTTAGAAAAAAAATGCATGATTATGGTAGTGCATGGAGAATTTTAAGATTAAAATCTCTTACTGATCAAATTTTCATAAAAGCACAAAGAATTAGAAGTATAGATGATAAAGGTGTCCAAAAAATTAATGAAAGTATAGATGAGGAATTTATGGGGATTTTAAATTACTCAATTATTGCATTAATTCAATTAAACAAGTCAACTACTCTTCAACCAGACATGACTTTGGATGAGTCAGTTATAGAGTATAAGAAACATTCTATTATAATTAAAAATTTAATGGAACAAAAAAATCATGATTATGGTGAGGCTTGGAAAGAAATGAGAATTAGTTCATTTACTGATCTTATACTTCAAAAATTGCATAGAATAAAACAAATTGAAGATAATGATGGTGAAACAATTATGTCTGAAGGTATAGATGCCAATTATCATGATATTGTTAATTATTCAATATTTGCTTTAATTCAATTAAGAGAAAAAAAATGATAAAAAATATAATAGTTAGAGCTTTAGTCTCTTCTTTTTTTAGGACCATTGTTGGAGCTACATTTATTGTATCTGGTATTATAAAAGCTAATGATTCTATTGGTTTTTCATATAAATTAGAAGAGTATTTTCAAGATGGCGCTCTAGCATATAGAATTCATGAAATTTTTGGATGGAATTCTTTTTCTTTAGAATGGTTAATTCCTTATGTATTGCAACTTGCTATTTTTATTTGTGTTTTTGAAATCGTTTTAGGATTCGCTTTAATTGTTAAGGCTAAAATAAAGATATCTTTATTTTTTACTTTTTCAATGCTGATTTTTTTTACTTTCTTGACTTTACATACAGCAACTTGTGTTCCAGGGGAAACCTCATCTGGAATTCCTATTCAGTGCGTTGATGATTGTGGTTGTTTTGGTGATGCAATGAAAGATTCAATTGGCAGGAGTTTAACTCCTTGGGAGTCATTTATTAAAGATATATTATTAATTATATTTTCGATACCTATTTTTATTTTAGATAGAAAAAAAGGTCTTAATTCATTATTTCAAGATATTCCGTCAATAATTTTTTCTAGTATTTTTACTTTGATTTGGTGTTTTGTTTTTTCATGGTATTTCCCTTTTTTATTTTTAATTATTTTATTTTCTGTTTATTTTTTAATAAAGAAATATTATAGTTACAGTTTTGTAATAATTTCATTTACAGCACTGCTATCCTTATTATTTGTTTCTCATACATTAAATAATTTACCTGTTAAGGATTACAGGCCTTATAAAGAAGGATTTAATTTTAAATCAAACTTTGATTCATCTTATGATGAGATCAAAATAAATGAAACTACCAGCTTAAGTATTTACGATAGTCAAGATATTAATTTCACAAATGAGTTTATAAATTATCCCTCTGTTATTGTCTCATCATCATATAAGTTTAATGAGTTTTCTACAAAACCATTTATGAATATAAAAAACTTGTTTCATGATGCTAAAAAAAATGACATACAAGTAATGCAAATTTGTGATTATTTTGATATGCCGAAGGTTAAAGAAGCTATCGGTGAAGATAATATTTATTATTATTCTGATTCTGATATTGGAAAAATCATCATTAGATCGGACCCAGGTATTTTATTATTTAAAAATGGTGTTATAATAAAAAAATGGCATTATAATAATATTCCAACAATTGATGAGGTCAAAGAATTATTAAAATAATTTATTTTGTTTAAATTTCTATTTAGAAAAGCATCTCACAGTTTTTTAGTTGTTCTAGGTATTATTTCTTTTATTTTCATTTTATTTAATATCATTCCAGCGGATCCTGCAAAAATGATGTTAGGAGATAGAGACGATATAATTCAACTAGAAAAAATTAGAAAAAAATATAATTTAGATAAGCCTATTTTAAATAGATATTTTTTGTATTTAAATGATTTGTCTTTTATCTCAATTCATTCTAAGGAAAATGAAAAATTTAAAATTTACAGAAGTAAAAAAATATTTGAAACAAATAATAGGGTATTCTTAATTAAGCGACCATATTTGGGAGAGTCTTTTTATTTTAAAGAAAAAGAAGTGCTGGAGATTATATTGGATGTTTTCCCTAATACCATAGTTTTGGCTTTTTTATCAATTCTATTTGCTATATGTATTTCAATTCCTATTGGAATTATTTGTGCAGTCAGAAAGAACAGTTTTTTTGATAAATTTTGTATTTTTTTTAGCTCTTTAGGTATGTCTTTACCTTCTTTTTTTTCTGCTATTTTAGTTATGTGGTTATTTGCATATAAACTTAATTGGTTAACAAATTTAAATGTAGTTGGTAGTTTGTATGAAATAGACGATTTAGGTAGAGGGGAATATATTAAAATAAAAAATTTAATACTTCCAGTTTTTACATTAGGAATTAGACCTATTGCTGTAATTATGAGTTTAACAAGAAATTCACTTTTAGATACCCTTTCCTCAGATTTTGTAAGGACTGCTAGGTCTAAAGGTCTTTCAGAAAAACGAGTTATTATTATTCATGCTTTGAGAAATTCTTTAACTTCTGTCTTAACAACTGCTTCTGGTTGGTTCGCTTCTATGTTATCTGGTGCTGTTTTTGTTGAGTACATATTTGGTTGGAATGGGATTGGTAAATTATTAGTAGATTCCATAAATAATATGGACTTTCCATTAGTTATGGGTTTGATATTACTAATAGGTGTGTGTTTTGTTTTTATTAATATATTAGTAGATATAATTTATAATTTGCTTGACCCAAGAATTAAAATTTATTGATATGATTATTGTTGGAAACTGGAAAATGAACAAAGATGTTAAAGAGTCAAACCACTTTTTAGATTCCTTTTTTTTAAATATGAAATGGTATAAACAAAATAATTTAAAATTGTTTTTGTCTCCAACTTTTCCTCTAGTAAATAATATAAAAAATAAAATCTTAGAAAAAAAAAATTACTTTGAGTTAGGTTTATGTGCTCAAAATTGTCATAATAAAAATTTTGGTTCACATACCGGTGAAGTGTCTGCAAAAATCTTAAAATCTGTAGGTTTTTCAGCAGTCATCATTGGTCATTCTGAAAGGAGAAAACATTTTAATGAAACAAATGAAATTTTGTTAGAAAAAATTTTAAGATGTTTTGAAAACAATTTATTACCAATATTTTGTGTTGGAGAAACTTTAGCTGAAAGAGAAAAAGGGGACCATTATAAAATTATAGAAAATCAGATTTCAATTTTAAAATCATTTTCAAATAAAAATAATCTTGTTGTTGCTTATGAACCAGTTTGGGCCATTGGTAGCGGTAAAACCCCAACAAATGAAGAAATAAATGATATTCATTTATTTATTAAAAAAAATCTTCCAAATACTAACGTTTTGTATGGTGGTAGTTTAAATGAAAAAAATGCAAAGGATATTCTATCAATTTCAAATGTTGATGGAGGTTTAGTTGGTGGAGCTTCTCTTGATTATTCAAAATTCGCATCAATCATTAAGGTGGCTAATGAAATTTGTTGAGTTTTTTTTTGATTTAAAATCAATTTCCAAAGAAGAGAGTGAAATTTTAATTGCACAGTTATTTGATCTAGGATTTGATAGTTTTGAAGATACTAATCACTATTTAAAATGCTATATTTTAGCAAAAAAAGTAGATGATAATTTATTTCAAAATATTAAAAATAATCTGTTTATTAAAAATTTAAATTTTGAATATAAAAACTTAGAAAATAAAAACTGGAATAGTTTTTGGGAATCAAATTTTAAACCCGTTTTTTTTGAGTCAGGAGTCATAAGGACCTCTTTTCATAAAATTAAAAAAAATATAAAATATGATATAATTATAAATCCAAAAATGTCATTTGGAACAGGTCATCATGAAACTACAAGATTAATGATTAAGGCTTTGTTCATATTAGACTTTAAACCAAATAATATTTTAGATTTCGGATGTGGAACTGCTATATTGTCAATTTTATCTGAAAAAATATGGAATTCTAATGTTTTAGCTCTTGATAATAATGAGTGGGCTTTAAATAATTCTATAGAAAATATAAATTTAAATAATTGTAAAAATATTAAAGTTGTTAGTACAGACTTAAAAGAAATTAAATTTCACAAAAAATTTGATTTAATATTGGCAAATATTAATACAAATGTTTTACTAGATTATTTTAAAAGAATGAAAGACTTTTCAATAAATGAAGGTTATATGATTTTAAGTGGGTTTTATTCTTTAGATTTACCAAAAATAAATAAAGCAGCTCATTTACATGGCTTCAAATTAATCAACAAAATTGATGATAAAGATTGGCAATGTGTGATATATCAAAATATAAGTTAATATTTTTTATTTTATTGTTTTTTGGATTTTGCCAATTTAGTTTTTCGTACAATAGTCCAATTTTCAGAGATTTAAAACATATTAATAACTCTGAAGACAAAAAAACTTGTAAAGTTTTTATTAAAAATTTTAGGAAAAAATTATTTACAGAGAAGGAAAGGTCTTTAATATCTCATTTAGTTTCAGATTTTGAGAACAGAGATTTAAGTTCATACGATGCATTTATAGATTTTTTTTCATTCTCAAATTTGTTAGTAAATGATAAATCTGGTTTTTTTGAAAACTGGTTGATTTCCTTGAAGAATTCAATTTCATCAATTTCTAATTATGAATTGGAAAAAATCTTATTTTCCAGTAATAATTTTATAAAAAATTCTGTTCTCTCTGAAAACAATAAATTTAAATGGTCTTTTGTAGGTACTTTTGATTCTTTAGAGGGCGATACATTAATTTTTAATTTAAGTTTAGACTCTTTAGTTTTATCTAATCGAAATCATGAGATTGTTATCAATGAAGTTGTGGGAAAATTTGATTTACAAAAAAATATTTTTCACGTAAATCAGGGCTTTGTTGATAGTGATAGATTTGGTTTTAAAAAAGATCAAATTAAAATTATATTAAGAGAATTTGTAATTGATTTAAACTCTAGATTTATTGATGTGGAAAATGCTACTTTAAAAAACAATATTTATTTTAAACAAGAGTTAAAAGGAAGTTATTTAGATTATCTGTCTAGTGCTCGTAAGGAAAAAAAATTCCCCAAATTTCAATCTTTCAAGGATAACCACATATTAAACTTTTTTAATGGATTTAATTGTATTGGTGCAGTGAATATTGAAAAAAATATTTTTTCAATAAAAAAATTCAATGGTGTATTAAAATTTTCAACATCAAATAGATACTTAAAAGCTGATTTTTTGTCTAAAGATTTAAAAATTAAAGATTCATCTTTTTCTTCCAATAATGTTAATTCTAAGTTTTATTTTATCAATGGTGACTCAATTTTTCACCCTCAAATGAAATTTCGTTTTGACGAGTTAACTAATAATATTTATTTAAGAAAATATGATTCTTCTTATTTGTATTACAAACCAATTTTAAATTCATTTCATGGTTTAAATATTTATACAGATTTCTTAAGAGTTAATTTAAAAAATAGTACTGCGGCTTTTGTTCATTATCCTACAAGATTGCAAAAAAGTGTTTTGATAGAATCAATTGATTATTTTGATGATAAAAGATATGATGATTTAAACGTAGATCGTGAAATTAACTTACTGTCAAGCTTGATTAAATTTTCTGAAAAAAATCAATTACGAAACAATATATCTTTAGAATTATTTTCTAAAGAACTTAATATTAGTAGGTTAGAAGCAGTTAGTATTTTAAACAGATTAGAGATTTTTGATTTTATAAGTTTTAACACTTATTTAAATGAATTTGATATCAAGCAAAGAGCAAATTTATATTTTAAATCAAAGAATGGAGACTATGATTTTGATTCATTTCAGCTCGAAGCTTCATGTTTTTTAGATGACACAATATCCTTGGTTAATTTTAAAGAAAATAAAATGGATGTTTTTAATGTCCTAGATATAAAAATAACAAATCAACATAATTATTTCATAGATTTAAGAACCAAAAATATTTCTTTTTTTGACGATCGTTCATTTTCTATGAACGCAAGATTAAATTTTGGAAATTTTTTGTTTACTGGAAATAAAATTGTTTTTAATTTTGATGAATTTTGTTTCTATTTTCCAAATGAATCAACTTGTGGAGTTTTCAATAATAAATTAAAAAGTAAAAATAAATTTTTACAAAATATTTTTTTCAAAGGTGGTATAATACAACTTGATAGTGTCGATAATAAGTCTGGTAAATATAATATTTATGATTTTCCTAGATTTCATCTGCCAAAAGAAAATTATGTTTTTTTTTCAAATCAAGAAACTAAATTGGTTTTAAACAAAGTTATAATCCCTTTTCTAGATGAAATTGCTATTCAAAATTTAAATTTTGACGGCTCTATATTATTGAAGAATAAATTTAAAAATTTGAGTGGAGAAGTAAGTCTTGATCCTGAATCTGGTTTTCATTTCAAATCTTATATAAAAAACCAAAAACTTTTTGAGGAATTTACGTGTACTGGTAATTTAAATTTAAATAAAGAAAGTTTATTTATATCTCCTTGCTCTTTTTCAAATACAAGGATTTCATATACATCAGATACGATTCATATAAATTCTAATTATTCATTCGCAAAAAATGGAGAATTAAAAGATTTAAATTCAACGTTAATTTCTCCATCATGCTCTTTCAGGTATAATTATGTTGATTCAAGTATGATTTTTAATCAAATGAATAACTACTTTAAATTCCATGACTTTAATTTTTCAGGTCTCATAAATTATGATTTTTCAAAAAATATTAATTTAATTGGTGGAAAAGGAAAATTGTTTGGTCATAGTTTTACAATTGATTCAGAATATTTTTCTTTTAATAAAAACTCATTTACTTCTGGAAATTCTTTTTTTGAGCATATTAATAATAAGCTTAGTAATTTTTTAGCTGAAGGTGCTAGTGTTGAGTGGTCAAAAAAAAATAATAATTTTTTAATTATAAGAGGAGATTTAGATTTTTTTCTTCCTACAGTTCAAGCAAGTTTAAATTTTGATTTAGTATCATTAGATGCAAACAATAAAAATTTATTTTTTTCAAATATCTCAGAAGAAAAAAATACTATTTTCTCTATTAAAAACTATTTCAAATGTTCAATTTCTAGTTACAACTTTAATTTAGTATCCAATGAGTCTATTTTAAATTGTAAAAATTCTTTTTTTCTTAACAATTATTTAGTTTTTCCAAAAAATGGTTTTTTGGAACTTAATTCCATCGGTGAGTTAAAACCTTTTATTGCCAGTTTAATTGAAAAAAAGAAACTGGGAAAAAATGAAATATTTAAAAATAAATTAGTTTCTTTTGACAGAAAAACTACTACTTTTTCAATACAGTAATTTTAGTACAATAATATTCTTTAAATAAGGTCAAAAATTGTAACTTTGTACTCTTGTGGTACCCTTTGGAATTAATTAATTTTATTTAATTATTTTGTATAGAAAATTATTAACATTATTATTTTGTGTTTTTTTTGCTTTTTCAAGTAATTCTCAGAACTGTGGAATAAGTGTTGTCCCTAATATCTCAGTTTCATGTGAGGGTATATCGTCTGTAACAGTTTCTGTAGGTTCTTCCAATATAGCCGAATTAAATAATGCTACTTATTATATTAGTTCACCTACATCTACTAACCCAATTTTAATTACAGATTTTTTTGTAAATGATAATGATGTTACTGTTATTATTCCATCAATTTTAACAAATGAAATAGGAGAATACGTCTTTTCAGTTTCAACTGTCAATTCTGAAGCTGGAAACTGCTTCATTCCAGATGTTTATTTCTCAATTTTAGAGCAAGCTGAACTTACTTTGGATTATATAATTTCTAATCCACAATGCCCATCTGCTGATGGTTTTTTTTCTGGTTCTTTAGATGGTCCTAGTGGAATTTATAATATTTATTTCGATGGTGAGTTTGCTTTGGAAACAAGTTTAGGTATTAACGAAATAAATTTTGAGATTCCTTTTAGTATTCCAACACCTAGTAGCCATACTATTGCTATCAGTAATTTTTCGAATTTACAAGCCGGTGATCAAGTTGGTATATTTTTTAATTCAAATGATGGCTTTGTTTGCTCTGGGTTAACTACACTTACTGATTCTGATGTCATTTCTCCTACGTTTGCTATTGCAGCATGGGGAGATGATCCAAGTACAAGTTCTGTTCAAGATGGGTTTCAAGAAGGAGATGAATTTATCTTTTTAGTTAAGAAAACTGATGGTACGGTTTATGATATAGATTTATCTTATGCTCCAGCAGGTACTATGACAGCAACTAATACTAGTGATTTTGATGAAAATGGTATTTCTGTTATTACAAGTTTTAATGTTTCAAATCCTTTCGTAGAATCATTTGATATTAATCTTTCTCCTGGAACATATTTATTAGAAATTTTTAATTCATCAGGTTGCTTAGCTTTTGAGGATTCAGGAGTTGAAGTTTTAGAGCCTAATGAAGTTTCAATTTCAGCTGACTCCTTTAATTCAACTTGTGAATTTTCTCAAGATGGTACACTTGACTTTGATATTATTGGAGGTTCAGAAGAATATTTAGTCAGTTTATATGGTCCAAATGGATTTGCAGTTGTTAATACGGAATCTCAAATTTTCGAAAATTTATTACCTGGAGATTATTTTCTTATAGTTACAGATATAGGTTGCTCCGTTGCTTACGACCCACAAACTTTTCAAGTATCTTCTGATGAATTCATTGAATCAACATTATTAAGTCAAAACTATGATTGTGTTAGTCAATCTTTTAGTAATGTTTTTGAGGTCTCAGGTCAAAATGTTAGCTATCCTATTTCAGTTGATGTAGTTGACTTTTTCACCAATCAGTTAATTTCATCCTTTTCATCCACTGAAAATGTAATTACAATTAATGGTCTGTCATCTGGTTTATATTCTCTTCAAATTTCATCAAACAACGGATGTGTACCTAGCCAATCTGAAACTTTTTTTGTTGACGATTCAAACCCTTTAATTATTTCTTCTTCTTCAATTCCTAGTAATTCAACTATATACTCTGGATTTGATGTTTCTTGTTCTGGTGCATCTGATGCATTCATTGATATAACAGTTGAGGGTGGATTTGGAAATTATTCTTTCCAGTGGTCAAATGGTTCTAATAATGAAGATTTATCAAATATTTCTGCTGGTAATTACTCAGTTATTATAACCGATCAAAATAATTGTTCAGTAACTCAAGATTTTATTTTAAATGAACCCGGATTATTAAATATTGAAAGTGAAACATCTAATTTCAATGGTTATGGAGTATCATGTAATGATCAATCTGATGGCTTTATAAATTTAAACGTATCAGAAGGCTCAGGTACTTATAATTTTGAATGGTCAAATGGGGCAACATCTCAAAATATTTCTGAAATTTCTGCTGGTATTTATTCCGTTGTTATTTCTGATAATAATAATTGTTCACAGGAGTTTCAATTTGAAATAACAGAACCAGCTCCAATAGAGATAACTTCAAGTTTAAGTTCGTATAATAGTTATGGAGTAAGTGCTTCAGGAGCTAATGATGGTTCAATTGATATATCAGTTCAAGGAGGAACTGGTTTATATAATTATAATTGGTCCAATGGTGAAGTGACTCAGGATTTAATTAATTTAACAGCAGGTTCATACACCTTATCTTTAACTGATTCAAATAATTGTTTGGTATTAACTGAAACATTTCAAATTACAGAACCTGGTTTGATAGATCTTAATGTTTCTACCCCTTTTCAAGGATGGGATTTCAATTCTGGTTTTGAAACTAACACTAGCTGTTATGGTGCCAATGATGCAGTCATTAACTTATCAGTTTCAGGTGGAGTTTCACCATATAACTTTTCTTGGACCAATCAAGATGGAATTATTGTTGGAACTGATCAAAATATTGATAATATAGGTCCAGGTTTTTATTTTGTAGAGGTGACAGACCAAAATAGTATTTCAGCTTTTTTAGGTCCTGTAGAAATCACTGAACCAAGTCCCTTCATTGTTAGTTACGAATACAATCCTCCTTCATGTGGAGAAGAAATAGCAGAATTTACTATTTTAGAAATAAATGGTTCAACTGATCCATCTAATGAGGAAAATTTTGAAGATCCTAATGCAGAAAATGGATGGTATTATGCATTTGAACTTTTTTATGAAAATAATTCCATCAATTCAGCATTTAATAACGAACTTCCACTAACTTTTCAATTTGATCCTACTTTTTATGGAGATGGAACATATACCATGTTAATTTCTCATACTGCTGCAGGATTTGATAACACTGATATTTGTAGTCAGCCATATACATTTGAAGTAATTAATAACTCTTCTTTGGAAATTTCATCTGAAACAATTTTTAACTCTTCATGTGGTGAAGCAAATGGATTTATTGAAGTTCAGGTTGATGGTTCTGCCCCATATGATTTTATTTTAACTGACGATAACGATAATATTATTTTTGAAGAGTTAGATAATTATTCTGGTTTTATACAAATTAATAATTTGTCTGCCGGAGATTATGATTTATTAGTTTTAGATTTTGGTGGTGATACTTCCTGTGAAGTTGAATCATCATACAGCATCTCTTCTTCTGAGGGATTGAGTATTGACCAAGTTTTAGTTGAAAGCTCTTGTATTGGAACTAATACTGGTTCAATTTCCGCTTCTGTTAGCGGTGGTAATGGCGATTATACATATCAATGGTTTGATGACACTAATAACAATCAAATATTTGATCCATTATTTGATCAGATTGTCCCGGGTGGATTATCTACGGTTAATGGTTTATCTAGTGGTGATTATTTTGTTCAAATAATCGATTCTAGTGGTTGTGAAATTATCTCCTCACCAATTTTTGTTGATAATATTTCCATATTATTTGCAACTATTAACACTGAAAATAGTGTTCTTGGCGTGTGTTCCGAAGACCCAGTAGGTTCAATTGATATAGAACCTTCAGGTGGTCAGGTTTTTCCTGATGGGAATTATGTTTACGCTTGGTCAGCGTCAAATGGTGGAATTATTCCATCTGGTCAAGTATCTAATCAAGATTTGAATGGTTTAACTCCAGGAGACTATACGTTAACTTTGTTTGATGCTAGTGGTTGTTCACCTTATCAAGAAACATTTTTTATTTCTTCTCTTGATGAAATAAGCGTTGAAATTAATGTTGTTGACGAAGTTATTTGTTATGGTGATGAAGCTATTTTTGAATATTTGATAACAGGAGAGGGGATATTTGATATAGTCATAAATAATGGAGCTGAAATAATTTATGAAGAAACTGTAGTTAATGGTGATGCAGGTTCATTAGATTTTTCTAACCCAGATGAAGCATGCGCAACAAATAATTCTATTGCTGTTCCAGCTACAATGACAACAAATTTAGAAATAGGGGATCAAATTGGTTTGTTTTATGTTGATGAATCAGGTTCCTATGTTGCCTCTAATATAATTACTTGGACTGAGGTTACCAACTCATTAGTTGGATGTGGTGATGATGCATTAACCCCAGAAGTTTTAGAGGGTTTTCAAAGCGGTGATGAAATGGTTTTTCTTGCTTTAAAATCTGATGGTACTATTTATAACTTATCTGTAACTTTTCAAGATCTTCCAGGATTTGAATCTGTTTACGTCCCTAATGGACTATCTGCAATTAGTTCTCTTATTACTACTTCAGTTTACACTCAGGCTGATCCAACACAAATTGTTATTACTGAACCTGTAAATGGGACTTACACATTTAATTTGTCTAATGCCAACTGTGTTTATTCTACAGAGATTGAAGTTATAGTCCCTGAAAATCCAATAAGTACAACTTCAGAAGGTAATCAAACTAGTGACTTTGATGGATTTTCTGTAAGTTGTAATGGAACCTTTAATGGTGAAATATTTACAGAAATAATTGGTGGGATTGAGCCTTATTCATTTTCATGGGATGGTCCTAATAATTTTTCCAGTACAGATGAAAATTTATCTTTTTTATTTGCTGGGGACTATAATTTGACTGTCACAGATGGTTTAGGATGTGAATTTGACACTACATTTGTAATTACTGAACCTGATCCTTTACAAATTTCAGTGTTGAATTTAGATTTACCGTCATGTAGTTCAGAAACTAATGGTTCTATAGAAATCAATGTAGAGGGTGGTGTAGGTGAATACTCTATTGTTTGGTTAAATGAAAATTCTGAAGTTGTAGGATTTGAAAGTAATTTAACTGATGTTCCATATGGTGTGTATTCTGTTATTGTAACTGACGAGAATCATGACGAAGGTGATGCTTTGACTTTTTGTAGTGAATCCACTTTAAGTATTGAGATTCCAGAATTGTTACCTTTGGAAATTACAGAATTTATTACTTCAGACTACGGTGGTTATGGGGTACAATGTTATGGTGAAGAAAATGGTTTTATTTCAATTTCAGTTGTTGGTGGTACTCCACCTTACTCTTATGCTTGGTTTAATGAAGACAATGAACAAATTAATGACGCTTCTAATCCAAATATTTCAAATTTACCTGCCGGTACTTACACTGTGACAGTAACTGATCAAAATTTTGATTCTACAGTTAATAATGTTGGTCAAGGATGTGATGTAACTCAAACTATTATTTTAACAGAACCTCTTGAACTTCAATTTTCTGATGTAACTATTTCTAATTATGATGGTTTTGGTGTTACTTGCGGTGGGGAACAAGACGGATTTATAGATATTACAGTTACTGGTGGTGTTGGTGATTATACATTTCTTTGGTCAAATAATGAGACATCTGAGGATATTTACAATATAGGTTCAGATATATACTCAGTTACAGTTACCGACGAAAATTCCTGTTCAATCTCTTTAGATTTTGAAATTCTCGAGTCAGATCCTATACAAATCTCTGCTAATTATTCTGACTATTCAGGTTTCGGAATTTCATGTAACTCTGAAACTGACGGATTTATAGATTTAACTGTTTCTGGAGGCTCTGGTGTTTACGTCTATGATTGGTCAAATGGATCAGTTAATGAGGATATAAACAACTTAGAATCAGGAGAATATACAGTTTCAGTTACTGACTCAAATGGTTGTGAGGCTACAGCAACGTATATTTTAAATCAACCAGACCCTTTAGTTGTTACCGCAGATATTATTGAAATACCATGTTTTGGTGGGGAAGGTGATATAATTTTAAATTGGTCTGGGGGTGTGCCGTTTCCAGCAGGTTCACCATATCAATTTATTCAACCAACTGGTGTTGATCCTGACGGCGTAAATACAGCAATCACGATTGCAAATTCTGCTTTAGGTCCAAGTGGACAAATAGGGTATTTCACTGAAATAGCAACTGATTTAAATGGTTGTTCTGTTCAGTTTGAAGTTTATATGACTCAACCTGAAGAAATTTCTTTTTCATATACATCTTCAGACTACAGTGGTTATAATCTTTCTTGTTTTGGTGGTTCAGATGGTTTTATTGAAGCTTCCTCCCAAGGCTTATTTCCACCTTTTTCATATTCATGGACTGGTCCTAATGGTTTTTCTGCAAATACACCTTTAATTGATAATTTGATTGCTGGTGAGTATAATTTAGTTATTGAAGACAATAATGGATGCCAGGTTTCAGAAGCAATACTATTAACTGAACCAAATGAAATTCTCATAACTTCAACTTCTTCGACAACTCAATTTAGTGGTTTTGGTGTCTCTTGTAACAATGCATCGGATGGTTGGATTAATTTATCTGTCATTGGTGGAACTGATGAGTATTTTTATTCATGGACTGGTCCAAATGGTTTTAGTAGTACAAGTCCTGGTATTTCTAACTTGGAGCCAGGTAATTATTTTATACAAATTACAGATTCTAATAATTTTTGTGTTGCTTATGAAAATATTTTTCTACCAAATCCTGAACCAGTTAATTTGTCATTCAGTGTTTCTGACATAAATTCGGACGGTGAAAGTAATGATTATAACGGCTATAGTGTAAGTTGCAATGGTGGAAATGATGGGACTATTGGTATATTTATTTCGGGTGGTTCGGGTAGTTATATTTTTACTTTAAATAATGAAAGTAATGGTGAGCAAATTGTTGAATCTGTATTATTTGAACAGGACCCAATTAATAATTTACCACAAGTTTACTATACATTTGAAGATCTCTTTGTTGGTGAGTATTCTGTATATGTTCAAGACTTAAATTCATGTTCTGTATCATCAGAAAGCATTATTTTAATTGAACCAGATGAAATAAGATTAGATTTATTAGAAGTAACAGATGTTTCTTGTTTTGGATACAATGACGGTTCATTTAATGTTGATATAGACGGTGGCTTAGGTCCATTTTCTTACACTGTTTCATCTAGTTCAGGAGTTATTTTAATTGATGAATTATATACCACAGAAACAAATATTTCTCTTTCAGATGTTCCCTCTGATAATTATTTGTTGATATTTTCAGATTTTAATGATTGTGTATTCGAGTTAATTATTCCTGTTGGTTCTCCGCCTGAAATATTGACAAATGTTAGCATACAAGAAACAAGTTGTTTTAGTAATGGGGATGGTTCAGTAGAGTTAGAAGTTTTTGGTGGAGTATCTCCTTACAGTATTTTATTTTTTAATTCTTCAGATTCATTAATATCATCTTCTTTTCAGTCTGAATATTTATTTATTGATAGTCTTTTTCAAGGTGAATATAGAGTTCAAGTGACGGACTCAATAAGTTGCTTTAATGATTTTATTTTTGAGGTTGGTGGACCACCTTCTTTTGAAATTAATTATGAAATTATTGAACCTACTTGTTCTTTCTCATTTGATGGTTCTATTTTATTAGATGTCCAGGGAGGGTTAGAACCATATACTGTTACCTCTCCTCATCTTGAGGAAGAATATAATACTGAAATAGAGTCGATAATGACAGGATTATATAACCTAACAATTATAGATTTTGAGGGTTGTCAAGGGGCTATTTCAATTGAATTAGGGTCAATTGAGGATGACTGTTTTGAGATACCAACTGGTTTTACTCCTAATGGTGATGGTTTCAATGATACTTGGGTAATAGGTGGTGCTGAATATTTAATCAATGCTAATGTTCAAATATTTAATCGTTGGGGACAGAGAGTTTTTTATTCTCAAAGAAATCAAGAATATTGGGATGGGTATTATCACAATAAACCTCTTCCAATCGCTGATTACTATTATATAATTGAACCTGTTAATGGACAAGTGATAACTGGAAGAGTAACAATAAAAAGATAAAAATTAAATGAGTAATTTGAAAAAAATATTATTAATCTTAATTTTCTTTTGTTTTATTCATGAAGCAAATTCTCAATGTATTCAAAAAGATGCATTAGTTGCCTCTCCTCCTCCTATGTCTGATCCTTTTACAGGTGGGAATCCCACATATTTTCCTGGCCAAGTTATTGAGTTTTGTTATACAGTTGAAAGTTACAATGGAGCCTCTGCTGAAAACAATAATAATTGGATGCATGGTATCGTTCCTTTATTTGGACCTGGTTGGGATCAGAGTACATTAGTGCCAGTTAATCAACCCCAATCAGTTAATGAAAATGGAGAATGGATTTGGACCGATAATGTAATTGGAGTTAACACTGGAAATCTAGTTGTCGAACCTGGATGGTGGTATGATGATAGCTCAGGTGGTGGTGCTTTAAATGGTGACCCAGGTGATAATTATGGAGATGGAGGATCTGGTTCATGGACCTTTTGTTGGCAAATTACTGTTTCTGAGTGTCCACCAGCAGATAATGGTGCTAGTTTGATAATGGAAGTGACAAATTATTCTGACGGTGAAATGGGTAGTTATGCTCAAGATGGTTGTGAAGATGATCCCTCTTCATTTTTTTACGCTAATTTAAATTGTCCAACCTGTGATGAAACTGATTTAACAGTGGTCCAGCCAACCTGTCAAACACCAGAGGGTTTAGCATTTGTAACACCAGATGGGGAAGGTCCTTGGAACTTAACTTGGTTAGATCCCTTTGGAAATATTGCGGCTGTAAATAATAATATAACTGGTCCATTTAGTTTAACAGGTCTTTCTCCAAATGATTATTATGTTATTGTTGAAGATACTTTTGATGGTTGTCTTTTTACAATTCCATTTACTGTAGAGACTCCTGAGGATCCTATTATTGATGTACAAACTTATGGTGTTAGTTGTTTTGAAAATAATGATGGAGCAATTGAAATTACTCAAGTAGGAGAAGGGATTTATGAGTATACATGGACAACTCCTACAGGTTTAATATTAAATGATGAAGACTTAAACAATCTAACTCAAGGGGATTATTTATTAGAGATATTTAACACTGAGAACTTTTGTTCATCCAGTCAAATTATCAATGTAACGGAACCGTCTAGCATTTCAGTTAATTCAATCGTGTCTAATTTTAATGACTTTGGAGTCAGTTGTTTTGGCGTATGTGATGGTTATATTGAAATTGATGTTATTGGTGGAACTGGTTTTGAACTTAGTCCTGAACCTGATGATGATTGTGTTTTTTATCAATGGAGTGCAGATTTAAATAATGATGGTGTAAATGATTTTAGCTCTAACAATGCTAATATATCTAGTTTATGTCCCGGTATTTATAATTTAAACGTTACTGATTGTAATGGATGTGAATCATCTTTTAGTTTTACAATTTTAGAACCAGATAGTGAACTTATTATTTCAGAAGTTTTTTCTGATTACAATGGTTTTGGTGTTTCTTGTAACGGTGGGGTAGATGGTTCTATAGATGTAACTGTAACTGGCGGTACTGGAAATTATACTTACTCTTGGTCTAATGGAGAAACAACTGAAGATCTAAGTGATATTGCTGCAGGAACTTATACTGTAACCGCCACTGATGAAAATGGTTGCTCAGTTGACTCTAATATTGAAATAACTGAACCTGATGAAGTAACTGTTTCGGTAAATAATATTTCTGTTGTTTCGTGTCCTGGTGGAAATGATGGAAGTATTGATATTGAAATTAATGGTGGTTTTCCACCTTATGATTTTATTTGGTCATCTGTAAATGGTTTTTCTAGTATTGATGAAGATATTTCTAATTTAGTTTCGGGAAATTATTCTTTAACAGTTTTAGATAATTTAAATTGTTCTTATGATTTTTCTTTTTTTGTTCCTGAAGTTGATGCTATAATTATTCAAGAAGTTCATCAGGATGTATCTTGTTTTGGAGAAAATGATGGAAGTATTAGTATTGATGTTTTTGGTGGAGTCCCTCCGTTTAGCTATTCATGGAGTAATGGTTTATTAACTTCAAATATTGATAATTTGGGTCCAGGAGATTACATTTTAACTGTTACAGATTCTAATTTATGTTCTCAAGAAATTGAAGTTTCTATTAGTGAGCCAGCTCTTTTAACTTTTCAGGTTAATACGTTTGATGTCTCCACTTGTTATGGTGATCCTACAGGATCAGCTTATCTAACAATCAATGGTGGAACCCCTCCTTATAATCAAAACTGGTATGGATTTAATCCTAATGCCCTGACTGGTGGGAATTATTTAGTTACAGTTACTGATTCTAATGGTTGTGTATTTGAAGAAAATTTCACTATTAATCAACCAGAGGAGTTAGTCTTAGATATTCAAACTTCTGATGTTTTATTTTGTTATGGTGATCCTTCAGGAAGTGCTGAAATACTTGTTAGCGGTGGAACACCACCATATATTATAAATACCGGAAATTTATCTGACCTAAACCAAATTCCAGCAGGCTCATATATTTTCTCCGTATTTGATGATAATGGTTGTGAAGTATCAGAAACTATAGAGATAAGTCAACCAGATTTATTAGGATTTGATTTAGAAATAATTAATCCTCTTTGTCCTAATGACAACTCTGGTCAAGCTTTAGCAAATGTATTTGGTGGTACACCCCCATATAATCAAATATGGACTGATTTGTCTGGTTTTGCAGTAAATCCAAATACTCTTTCTGCAGGTCAGTATCAATTAATAGTTACAGATCAATTTGATTGTGAAGCCATTCAGAATTTTACTGTTTATAATCCTGAAACACAACCTATATCTTTATTTTTGTCAGATAATATTTATTGTTTAAATGATTTTACTGCTTATGCTGCTGGTGGTTTTGGTACTGGTACTTGGTCATTTGATGGTCCTGGCAATATTATATTTAGTGATCCAAATAATCCAACAACAACAGTTAGTTGTTCCAACTTTGGCATATATGAACTTTTTTACACTGATGAGTGTGGCTCTGTTTCTAGTATTGAATTTAATATGCAAGCTGTATCTCCAGAAATAGCAGATATCCCCGATGTTAGTTGCTCTTTTTCTTCTTTTCTTTACTTAGCTGATTCATTTT
>JAYYFR010000021.1:0-46287 GCA_036158635.1 Bacteroidota bacterium
ATTATTATTTGGATTACCGCATCCCCAATACAAACAAGAGCCATCATCAGTATTTGCATCAGGATTGAAGTTATCAGCTATATTTCCTGGAAAAGGAGACCAATCTTGCATTCCATCATCAGTACAACCTAAAATTTCATACGCCTCACATCCAGGATAGCCCCATCCTTGGTCAGCACACCATTGTTCAGGGGTTAAACACGCAGCACATGCTAAACATTCAGGAGTAAGAGCCTCGCAACAAAATCCCCCTCCATTTGCATCACCATTTACATCGTTTCCGTTAAATATACAAGAACCATCATCTTCATTAGCATTCATATCATAATTACATGCTAATTCATCCATACAACCAGGGTATGAAACATAAGTTACAGTTATTTGACCAACCATTCCCTGTACAGCATGATTACCAATAGAACAGTCATAACTGTAAGTACCAGGAACTGTAAAAGTATATGAACCAATCTCAACAGGGTTGTCTGCGTTCACTGCATATACCGCAGGTAATGAAAAGTCTTCAGGGTTACCAAATGATTCACCTGAAATAGTACTTATAATACCGTTTACATCATGTAATCCTCCAACATTAATCCACGTTACCGTAGAACCAACCTCAATTTCGATGGGGTCAGGATTATAATAATACGCTCCAGCTTCTACAGTCACATTAGTGGGTTGCGAATAGGAGAATTGAAATAATAAACATAGAATACTAATTAAAATGCTTGATCTACTCATTTTTTATCAATTTTAAATTAATTTTTAATATAATATTTCCGATTAATGGGGTATCAATCAAAAAAAGGTGGCTAGATTTTTCCTAACCAACTACCAAATTTAGGAAAATTTATAGACTTTTAAAAAAATACGAGTTGAATTAATTACTTATTACTTTTTTATGGTGTATCTTATTTCTTGATTAGTTTCAACATATGAAGATTCATTATTAGCGTCAGCGTCATCGTCATCGTCATCATCCTCCCAATCATATACTTTTTTTTGAGGACCTTTTGACTTAAATATTATAGAAAAAAAAATACCTATAACAAATCCTATTCTGTGCGATTCCCAGGAAACATTTTTCATTTCATTACTTGGTATATCAAAAATTCCCCAAAACATACTTCCATACAAGAAGACAATTAATAAAGATATTGACATTAGTTGTCTGTTCCTTCTTATTAGACCACTAAAAAATAAAAATGATGACAAACAATATAAAACTCCACTAGCTCCAACTATGTTATGACCAATTGGACAAAAAAACCACATCCCCAATCCTGTAAAGAAATACATCAAAAATAATAATCTATATGAGAGTGAATCAAAAAAATGAATCAATAGAGACATTAAAAAAAATAATGGCAAGCTATTATTTAACAGATGAGTAGAGTCGGAGTGCGCAAACGGTGCTAAAAAAATTCCAAATAAATAATTTAAATTTTGTGGTCGAATTCCAAAAACAAGCCTAGAATCTAAATTAGCAAAATGAAAAAAGCAAATGAGAGAGCAAATGATTGTTGGAAGAATAAAAGTAGAAAAAGATACTTTTTTATATTCTGTAAAATTAGTCAAAATTAATTTTGAATTTCTGTTTCAAAAAATGGATATCTTTTCTCAAAACTACCATCATCATATAAATATATTACTGTTTGATTGGTTGATTTGCTAACTTTGATGTACCTACCTAGTAAATCAAAAGTTCCAATTAATTTTTTATTATTTAATTCACTTATCCCATCTAAGTTAAGTGACTGAGGAACACAAATATCAGCCATAGTGTCAATCCAAAGTTTTGAGCCTATAATTGCGATTTGGGCACAAGGGGCATGATCTAAATTCCCTCCGTCTTCAAAATAAATATCTGTAGCACCTGATTCTATAAAATGATTATAAGCCACTTCAGAATTTTCTATAGGAATGCTCAAGTCACCGTTACAGTGTAAAAGTTTCATTGGAGACTCAGGAATAAAATCATATACATCATTATCAGCAAGCGCCAAATTAAGAGGGTGATTTGGGTCATTTACAAATTCTTCATAGAAATCATCTTTAAAAATTTCAATAGGATTTGAAGGTAGTGTAGCGTTGATTGAATACATACTAAATGAGCCAGAATACATTCCAAACAAAAACTCATTGTAAGGAGGGATTAAAACCTCAGTTACGTCATCAAATAAATTATAAATGTTTTGATAACTAAATAAAACATATGGTAAATATCCAGGGTTAGGATATGGCATTTCGGATAACATCAAATCACGCATTACTCCAGACATACTATATGGCCCGGCCATTGGAACAGACGCCGTGACTTGCAGTTCATCATTATAATTTTCCTGAATCTCTTTAACCATTCCCATGGTTGCATGCCCCCCCTGAGAATAACCAATCAAAAATAATTGTGAATTTGGCATTACGCCTTTATCATACGCAAATTCTTTGCCTAAAATTATCAAATCGATAGCTGAAGATGATTGTGTGTCTGCATGCATATAGTTATGAAAACCAACGCCCTCACCAAGTCCAATGAAATCACTCATAACCACAATATAGCCATGTGAAGCACCAACTACTCCAATGACATTATTATCACTATTTATATTGGAAGGCACCCATGAATCACTGGCAGATGTGCCATGTTGCCAGCTTAAAACTGGGCTAGGGCAAATGGTTCCTTTTGGCAAATAAATACCGCCAGAGCAAAGAACTAAATCGCCATTGTGGTTAGGTGTGAAATATAATATTTTATATCCGTCAACTTCAAAATTTATTTCTCCAGTGTTAGATGGCAAGCCATTGGAGCTATACATTTCCTGGATCTCATTGAGAGACCAACTTCTTACAAGTTCATAAGAAACTATTTGGCTAAAACAGATTTGTGATATTATAAAAAAAGTAAAAATAAATTTCATAAAGATATATTTGGATGTACAAATATACTTTATTTAAATTTTATTTTAATTTATAAGTTTCTTCTAACTTTATTTTTTAAAATTTTTCTTAATTTTTTTGGACAATCTAAATACCACTCTCCGTTTCTAGTTAAAGTAACAATAAAGTCTCTCCCACCATTTGGATTCTCAAATTTAGCAACTACCTTTCCATTAGAATAAAACCCTACTCCTCTTTTATTAAAATCCCTTGTAAGTCTCCAATTTTGCTGAATTGGCTTATATTTAAAATACATTTGTCTTTGTACTCTAGAATTTAAACCAAAAAACTCACTAAAAACTAAGCCAGCAAAAAAACCTCCAGCAAAATTATTATGTTTATGAATGTGATTATTAGATTGATGAGAAAAATGTTTTTTCTGCGCAATAGAGTTTTGTGAAATTAAAAAAAAGAGAAACAAAGAAAGAAAAAATATTTTTTTCATAATAATTATTTTATTGGTTTATATTTGAATTAAATACAAATTTCGTGCCAGACAACAATATTATTCAAGAAAAAAAATATTCATTAAGTAGAACTTTATCATTATCCCTATTAATATTTATTGCATTTTCAATTTTTCAAATTTTCATTTTATTTGTTATTTTATTCCTTAGTGATTTTGATTTAAACAATATAGGTTCAGACCCAAATATAATTGAAAATGAATCTTATAATCACATCTCTGCAATTTCTAGTATTTCTGGTCTTTTTGGAATTCTATTAACAATTTATTTATGCAAATATATTGTTACCCCTTCGGTAAAATCTATTAAATATGATGAAATACTTCCATTAAAAAAACCTGATTTTAAGGAAGTTTTTTCATGGCTATTTATTTTAATTAGCTTTTCTCTATTCTCTTCAATTATTTATAAATGGCTAGGTAATACAAATGATATTGAATTTACAAATCAAGTCCTTGAAAATTCCAATAATCTTATTCTCTTGTTCTACGGAATTGGTATTGCACAACCTATTTTTGAAGAGTTTTTATTTAGAGGAATTTTGTTTAAAGGATTATTAAACAAATTAGGCGGCTTGAAAACTGTATTAATTACATCTTTTTTATTTGTTTTACCACATATTCAATATGATACAAGTATACTTTTATTTATTTTACTTCCAAACGCATTGATTTTAGGCTTTTCAAGACTAAAAACAAAAAGCCTTACCATTCCAATAATTCTTCATTGCGCAAATAATATACTCACCTTAGTAGTTGGCATTTTGAATTAGTGCATAAAATCAAACACTTTTTTAACAATTTTTGTTTTAATTGTGCTAGGAATAAATTTCACTATAAAAGAAGATATTTTGTTTGAAAAACCAGGTATCACTATTCTTTTTCCTTTCATCATCTTTCCATATCCATATAAAGCAACTTGTTTTGAAGTAGCTGTTAATGGACTTTTAAACATCCTGGAGGATGAATGAAAACCTGCTCTTTTTTGAAAACCAGAAATAGTAGGACCTGGGCATAAAGTAGTAATAGAAATATTTTCCTCTCTTAACTCTTCCGCTAATGCTTCTGAAAAGGCTAGCACATAATGCTTAGTTGCACTATAAATACTCATCAATGGACCAGGCTGGAAAGAAGCAACAGAAGCTACATTCATGATTCTTCCAAATTTTTCTTTTTTCATGTTGTTTAAAAAATATTTTGTTAACTCAGTTAGAGACGTAATATTTAAATGAATCATTTGTTGAATATCACTGAATTCATTATTAACAAATTCTCCATAAATCCCAAAGCCAGCATTATTAACTAAATAATTAATTTTTAAATTTTTAGACATACAATAAACATAAACCTTTTTCGCTGAATTTGAAATAGATAAATCACAAGGGATTACATGAACTTTTACAGAGAACTTTTTTGAAATTTTTTCTTGAATTTCGATAAGTTTTTTTTTATTTCTTGCAACTAGTATTAAATTGATTTTATCCCTAGCAAATAAACTTATTAACTCAAAACCAATGCCAGAACTAGCACCTGTGATTAAAGCTGTTTTAAAATTATTCATATTTATTTATTTTATTTGTAAAACCTATTTACATCAATTTCAGAATTAATTTTTTCATTACTTAAGATGAAAGAACATAACTGATTTACTAAATAAGGAGATAATAACATTCCTCTTGACCCTAACCCATTTACCAAATATAAATTCCTATACTTACTATGGCGTCCTATAATTGCTCTTCTATCAATTATAGAGGGTCTTATAGAAACTTTATGATCTATAAGTTTATATTTAAAGTTTTTAATTTTTTTAATTTTTTCTATAATTTCAATTTCAGAATCCTTGGAGCAAGATAGATTATTAGTGTCCCAATCAAACGTTGACCCAGCATAATATATGTCGTTTGAAATTGGGATAATTAGAGTTCCTGAATGAGTTATTTCATTTATTTTTAAATCTTTACTTTTAAAGTGAATAATTTCACCTTTAGTCATTTTAAATCCTAAATTTTTAAAATACGGATTATTTAAAACTGAAGAACCCTCACAAAATATTAGATGTTTAGACATCACTTCTTCATATTCAATATAATCATTTTTAATTTTGATTTTATCATAAAAAAATCTTGATTCTTGTAAATGTTTTTTTTGTTTTAAAAAAGATCTAAAAGTATCTAGCATTAATTTTAAATTAACCCATCCTGAATTTAAAATAACACCAAAAGGTTTTTCAACACCATCTAAATATTTTAAATCCTTTTTCATAAAATCCTTTCTATTTGGTGAGGCTTGCTTTTCGAACCAGTTATTTATAGAATAATTTGAGTCCAAAAATTTATGAATATTTTTATTATGATTTATTTTAACAGAGAATTTCTTTTCAAAATCATTAAAAAATCTTTGTAAAGCATTAAGCTGTATTTCAGCCTTCCAACTTTTAGTAAACCACTTTAAAACCAACGGATTATAAATACCCAAAGCTATTCTTGAAGCTGAATTTTCTTGAATTTTGTCAATTAAATGAATTGTTTTATTTCTTTTTAAAATTTCAAAAGCTAATACTGTTCCTGCTATTCCCTGTCCAACAATAATAAAATCAACTTTTTTCAAAACTTTTGATTTATAAAAAAAAAGCCTCCTAAATGGAGGCTTTTTTAATCTTATTTAAATTATTAGTATTCCCAAGCATTGTGCTCATATGTTCTTATCTGCTCTTTAATTCTTTCCGACTCCAAAAGTTGAGCTAATTTATTTTTTTCATCTATATACTGGTCTATTGTTCTATCATAGACATTGGATTCTTTAACTATTGATGAATTAAAAAGCCTTCTTTGGAAGTACTCATCAAAAGACATCCTATCCATCATGTTTTGTTCGTTATATATCTTGTGATTAGCTAACAACTGTCTGATCTCAGGATAAAAATAAGTTCCCACACTTGCTAAGTCATCTTCTCCTGTTTCTGCATTTGTATAAGTTACATATGGACTTATTGAAATAATTCTTACTTCCATTTTTGACCTTCTTTTATCAAAAAACCAATCTTCAACTATTCTGTATTTAACCAAATTGGATGATTTGAAAGGGGTGAGTACAAGTACTGCATCTTCAATATCGTCTCCCTCTTCAATAAATTCATCATCATCAAAGTCATCAAAATCAACTAGTTCAGCTTCTTCTCTAAGATATCTTAACACTCCTGGTCGTTGACCATCTCCTTTTAATTCTAGCTCGGAGTACTGTCTTGACATTCTTGAGTTATAAACATTAATTTGACCAACCCATGATGCGTCAAATAATATTTGAAACAAATTTTTTCTAGCGTCTATTCCAGAAAAAACTTGATTATTTTGTAAAGTTGTTAATCCACCTGAACCATCAGACATATGGTCATCATACTCAATACTATGAGGATATTTTAAAGGGATATTTGCCGGTTCATTAACATATACATCTCTAGTAACTCTAGTTCCCCAAATTACATCATCTTCACTTACATACGGCAACTTTGCAACCTCCCACATTCCTTGCTTTTCTCTTGAACTCCAGTAAGCAGCGTCTTGCCATCTGACACTTCCGTTTGATTTTCCATCTTCATTACCATAAATAATATTACCAGCTCCATCACGCTCATAATCCTTCCAAGTTGTGCTTGGATCATTTGGATCTTGAAATAAATTTGTTTTTGAAACTGGTTCAAGATAACCAGATGCTGCATCTGATTCACTGTAAGGATTCTGTTTAAGATTAGTCTCTAAATTATATGTATTATTCATCAAAGAGTCCTTAACTGTTATTTGGGTTCTATTTTTTGTATTATTATCATTTTGAGCTACTGCAACTGAAGAGCTCAAAATTAAAACTATTAAGAAATATATTTTTTTCATAACTAATTATTTAACGGTAATAGATAAAGATGTTTTTATTGACTGTTCATCAACTTTCTTCTTGTTTTCAAAAACATTGACTTTCATATTAGTAAAAGTAAAAATTTGACCAGGTCTCGCATTAGAAAGTACTGTCTGAATTGGTTTAAATCCTCCTCTTTTGAGAGTTTTAGTAACCCCAGTACCATCCTGTTTTTGCCAACTTACTTTACAAGATTTTATTTGATATTGTAAATCATATATAAATGACGGATCTGTTTTAGCTTGGACCTTTGTGAGTTTTCTTAGGTTATCTACAGAATATTCTCCACTTGGCCTTCCACCATTAAAAGAAATTAACGGGGGGGCTAGTGGATAAATTGTATATGTAGCCATATCACCAACTTTCCCTTTTCCTTTAACAGAGACCCATAACTTTACAGTTTTACCTACTCCTTTATTGACCGTAACAGTAAATTTTCCCTTACCTTTTTTTGATATTTTTATACCATTGTAGTCAGATTTCAATGTTAAGTCGTTTGGGCTATATCCGGGTACAGCAACTGTAAAATCATTTGTAACACCAACATATAATGCCTTTAAATTAGTTGCTGAAACTACCGACATAGCTTGTTCAACAACTATCTCTGTTGCCCAAGGGTACTCTAATTTACCATCTTCTTCAATGTCAGAAACAACAGTTATTACCCCTCCAATCCATTGTTTACCAGATCTGCCCATTTTTTTGCTCCATTCTCCCATTCCATCAAAATTAGCATTAATTGGTTCTTCATTAATTTTATATTGAGGGTCAATAGTAAATTTGTACTCTACAGTCCTAGAAGAGTCTCTGTTGAGAGTAACAATACTATCAATTTTTGTACCCTTTGGTAGGGGATTATTGTATTGTACACCAGGCGTAGGGTTTCTTAAATTTAAGTCAAGTTCATAAATATCATACGTTGGTTTAGTTTTTGTGTCTATCCCCATAAGTAACATAGACATTTCTAAATTATCACCTGTATTTAAATAAGCTTTCTTTGGTAATCCATAAGGAATTTGTCTATCAATACTAACAATACTTGAACCTGTTTTTTGCTCTAATAATGTTAGCATTTTATCCTCTGCAGTTACAACATCTAAAGCTAATTGATTTAAAAATGTTAAAACTGCTACAACAGGAATCTTTTCAAATTTGTACTTATACCATTCCTGTTCAAAATCTTTTCCATCTTCCTTTACTGGATCAAATTTAAATAGGTTTTTAATCTCCCTGTGATAAGTACTATCAGTTAGAGGAAATACATCCATACCTAAAATAGTCTCCTTATAATTTTTAAGTTTATTTACTAGTATTTTTCCTTCTGGATTTTCGTTTTTAATCAAAACTTCTGTTGACCTTTGGTAGTTTTGCTTGTCCATAATTTCCGGTACTCCCCCAAGCCTACTATGTATTTCATATAAAGACTTACTAGCAATATAAGACATGTATTGTTCATTTTCAAAATCAAAACCTTTCTTGTTATTGAATGGATCTGCTGGCTTGTTAATAGCCCACAACTCGTACCTTATAGAATCAATATAGCTAAATGCCTTTTGAGTCTCAAGGTTTAATTTCTGAGCTAAATCATTCCATCTTCCAATTTTAGTAGGGTTTTTATCTGCTTTAGCGGCAAAATCCATGTAACGTTCTTGATTTTTTGTATGCTTTTCTAAAACAGTTTGAGTTAAAGATTTATCTACTTTAAAAAATGAATCTAAAACTTTTTTTGAAACATTCAATGCTAATAGAGCAGTTAGCACTAAATACATCATATTAATCATCCTCTGACGAGGACTTAGTTGACTGACGTGATTTCCTGCCATTTTTTATTTCTTAGTTTTATTTGTCATTGCTGTAAGTATATTTCCATAAACCCCATTCAATGCATTTAAATTATTAGAAAGATTTGATATCTCAACAGAGAGTCTACTACTGTGCTCTAATGATGCTGTTAAATTATCAGTCATTTTTTCGGTAACTTTCATTCTAGTATTAAAAGACTTAATTTGATCTAAATACAAGTCATTTATCTTCTCAAGATGATCAGAGGCCTTTGTCATTTGTTTATTATATTTTTTAGTACCATCCATTACATCTCCCATATTACTAGCAGAAACACTAAGTTTTTTCATTCCATCTCCAAGTTTTGCTAAAACTTTATTATCAATTTCAGCCTCTTTAAAAATGTCATTTAACTGTTGAACCGCTCCCTGAGAATCTTCCGATTTATCCATAATTTGAGGATAAGCTTTTTCCCAATTATATTCTTTTGGTGCTTTCTCAAAAGCTGACATAAAAAATATAAAAGCTTCTGTTCCCATACCAGCCATTAACATAATATCTGCTCCATTTAAACTTAAAATTTTAAAAAGAGCTCCCAAAATTACTAAAGCTGCTCCCCATCCATATAATATAGGCATTAACGCCTTATACATTTTACTGTCAGCTATTTGATTTAAAAAATTCATATCTCTTATTTTATATGTTTATAATTATTATTTTATTGAAGGAGCTGTTTGTTCATCAAAAGTAATATCTACTTTAGGAGAGCCTACAGCTTTTACACACCTAAATCCAATGTAACATCTGGCGCTGTCTTGGTATTCAAAATCCCTGGAACCAACTTCTAAAAAAGCAGCAACGTCCTTCCATGAACCACCCTTTACTACTTTTCTTTTTGCAGTTGGCGCATCCATTTCATTAGCATTATATTGATAATCTGGATTTATTTCACTGATAACAACATCACTTATTGGATTAAAAGCAGATACTGTCCATTCAGAAACATTTCCGGACATACAATACAACCCAAAGTCATTTTTCCAATATGAATCTACTCTTCCAGTATAAATATATCCGTCAGCCCAATAATTTCCTCTAAGCGGCTTGAAATTTGCCAAAAAACAACCCTTACTATTTCTAGAGTAAGGACTTCCCCAAGGATATATTGCTTGTTCTCTACCTCCCCTTGCAGCATATTCCCACTCAGCTTCTGTTGGTAATCTGTAGGCTGTTTCAAAGACTCTTAACTCAGGATTTGTTCCAGATAGTTTTAAAGCAGTTCTCCAATCACAAAAAGCCTGTGCTTGAGACCAACTTACACCAACCACAGGATATTCACCATAAGCTGGGTGCCAAAAATATCTACTAAATAAAGGGTCATTAAATGTATAAGTGAAATCCTTTAACCAAGCTAATGTATCAGGGTAAACAGGAACTGTAGCAGAGGTCATTGAAGAAACCTCAAGTCTATTCCATTTATCACTTTTGTCCTTACTTCCTCTTAGTTCAGTTTTTGATAATAACATATCAGAATTTATCCATGACCAAGCATAGGCTAATTTTGTTACATCCATTTTTTTATGTTGAAAGTGAGGAAATCTTCTATTTTGACGATCTTCAGACCTATCCAAAGTCATTTGTAAATCATCATCCATATACAAAATTTTTGACATTGTTTGGTACTCGTCAGTTAATGTGTTCAAACTTCCGTTAACTAACTCATGTGACCAGTCTAAACCCACGTACTCGCAATAGCCTTGTTCAAAGTTTTCATATTTACTACAATCAGGTGCTTTAAAGTCTAACTCTTCTCCAAAATCAGATCTCCAAGTTGGAATTGGTCTGTGAATCCCATATGCATAAGCTATAATTGCTGCCTCATCAGACAGTGACTCAGAAGAATAATTCAAATATATTTCCTTTCTTATAATTGAGTCTCTTACCCAATGAACAAATTGCCTGTATTCATTATTAGTAATCTCTGTTTGATCCATCCAAAATGAACTCATTGTTAGTGTTCTTTTTTTTCCAGAGCTATAAGGGGTATTTTCACCGTTAGCACCCATAACAAAACTACCTTCAGGAATTTTTACCATCCCTGCTGGACTCGGTAATCTCCAATCTTTCATTGTTGTTGTAGAGCCTACTAGCTCTCCGTTTACACCAGAAGAACCACAAGAGTTGAACAAACAAACAACTAAAATCAGGGAAAGAAAATAAATTATTTTTTTCATCATTATTATATTTTTACTTATAAACTAGAGAAACCTAACATTTTTATAACGTGTATCTGGCTTCCCTATTATATCTAAATCAAAAGAATATCTCAACATTACTTCATGGCCACCTGTTGTCTCAGACGCTAATTTTGATGTAACAAAGTCATATGCATAACCTAAAGTTAGGTTATTTGTAAGTTCAGCACCAACTAAAAATGCAATTGCATCTTCGATTCTGTATGAAAAACCTACCCAATGTTTTTGTTGATAAAAAGCATTGACATTAAAATCCATTTGGAATATTACACCATCTGTTTTCATGTAGTAGGAAGGTCTAACAGAAAATTGTTCATCAATATCATAATCATATCCAGCGGCAATATAATAATGTCTAGCTGGATTAAAAGTGGCAACACCGTCAAAATTTGCTTCAAAAGGGACTAAATGGGTAATTGACAAACCTAGATAATAATTTTCAGATGTAAAATACAATCCTAAACCAATGTCAGGTACTGTCGCCGAAGTACCAGTTGGAGGAAGACTAGAGTCTATTTGACCATCAGGTGTTATCCACTCCTCTTCAAATCCAATTTGCATCATCCCAAAACTAAACCCAAAACCAAGTTGATTATTCTCATTCAATCTTAATTGGTAAGCATAAGATAATGTAGCTGTTTTTGTACTTAATGGACCGAGAGCATCATTAACTACATTCAATCCAATTCCTCCATTTAAAGCTTCAATTCTTGACTCTACTGTTAAGTTTTGGGTAGTAGGAGCACCTGGCACACCAACCCACTGAGACCTATGTAGCAAGCCAACATTAACAGAAGGCTGACTTCCAACAACTCCAGGATTATACAAAAACTTATCAAACATGTTTTGAGTAATCTGAGGATCCTGTTGACCAAAAGTCAAACTAACGCTTAAAATGAAAAATAGAAAACTATTCTTAAAAATTGCCTTATACATGAGATACCTTCGTTTAACAAGGTCTAAATATATATATAATTTTTTTTTAAGACAATTTATTTACTGTTAAATAATTTATTTTGAAAATATGAATTTATTTAATTTAAAAAATACTCAGTTAAACTTTTAACATTCGCATCATTCTAGAAGGAATTTTCCCCTCAACTGAATCGATATAATCCTGATAAGAACAAGGTAAAATAATTTCCCTATTTGACTTTTGTGCCTGGGAAGTAGAAGAGGATATCCACCATCTTCCACTTAATTTACTTTTATAAAAAATAAATTGAAAATCCTCTCCGTCTAGGGGAACAACATATTTTGTAAAATTTTTTAAAATTGTTTTTTTTGAAGGATAGTCACCTATTCTTAAACTAAATCCTTCCAAAAAATACCATAATATTTGTGAAATTAAATTAGAAGTTTGGTTATTTAAATCTGATTCATTGTTAATTTCAAAAATTCCAAAACTACTTACCCTATCACTCATTCCACTATATCGTGACAAAATACATGCTTCATGAGAAAATAAACCGTTTGGTGATGGAGAAACTACAGCAGGAGCGTCGGACTGCTTAACTGAGGACATATCAAATGAAATTAAATCGGAATTTCTAAGAAAAGGTTCAGCCTCTTCAATATTTTTTCTAAAGTCGCCCAATCTAAAGGTTTCAAAAAACATTTTTTCCATTTCATGAACTTCATCATTTTGAACAAAATAACTTTGAAAACCAACATTTGTAAATGAGTTTAAATGATTTGGATCCTCCTTAATTATATGACCTAAATAGTTACTAGAATTTAATTTTAATTCATGCGGTGTAATCATATCAAATTTTGAATCAATTGAACATATGTTTATTCCTCTATTAAATGAATCATAGGATTTATATATTGGATAACATAAATCTTGACCACCACCAATCATAATAGGTAAAACACCTTCACTGATAAGATTCGAAATTAAATCTGTAATAGCAAAATACGTGTCTTTTATTCCCTCTCCTAATTTCATATCTCCTAAGTCTATTATTCTTAATTTCCAATTACCCGTAAATAAACTATACAAGGACTTTCTTATTGAGTCCATATTCATTGAGATTGAGTGTTTGTTTAAAATTCCTCTATTCTCATTAACACCAAAAATGGCAACCTCTGCTTTTTGAAAGTCAGGAAAATTACCACCAGAAAATACCACAATAGATTCACCAATTGTACCAGGTGATAATTTTTCTTTAAGATCAAGGATTTCACTTGAAACTGGATTAAAATAATTTGAAAACATAACGCCTCAAATTAACCTATTTTTTTTTTGATTTTTTATTTTTTGAAATTAAATCTAAACAATCTAATCTTGATAATTTTTTAGGATCTTTGTCTTTTGGGATTTTATAATTTTTTCCCTCGGACTTGATATATGGACCATACCTACCATTTAAAACCTCAATTTTGGGATCTTCATCATCGAATATGTTTATATTTTTTTGTTTGTCAAATGATTTTTTTTCCTCGATAAGCTCAATCGATTGGTTCAATGTTACAGAAGACGGATCAATTTCCTTGAGAGAAATAAAAGCATTATCATACTTGATGTAGGGCCCAAACCTTCCCCTTCCAATTACAACTTCTTTATTTTGATAAACTCCAATTGTCTTGGGAAATTGAAATAATTTTAGAGCTTGTTCCAGTGTTATATCTTCAATTGATTGATTTTTTTGTAAACCTGTAAATTTGGGCTTTTCTTCATCATCATTTTCTCCAATTTGAATCATGGGGCCGTACCGACCAATTCTAGCATAAACTTTTTTTCCAGTTTTTGGATCTATACCTAGTTCACGAGCTCCAACAAACTTCTCAGCAAACTCCGTTACCTTTTCAATTTCTGGATCAAATTTATCATAAAAAGCTTTTATCATCTCACTCCAAACTGATGAACCTTTTGCTATATTATCAAAATCTTCTTCAACATTTGCCGTAAAGTTATAATCGATAATTTCGGAGAAATGTTTCATTAAAAATTTATTAGTTACTAAACCAATGTCAGTTGGAAACAATTTTCTTTTTTCAATTCCAAAATTCTCTACTCTATTATTTTCATGTAACTTACCATCTTTAAGAATTAATTCTAAATATTCTCTTTGATTTCCATCAGAGTCTCTTTTTTCAACATATCCTCTTTTTTGAATCACAGAAATTGTAGGTGCATAAGTTGATGGCCTACCAATTCCTAATTCTTCTAATTTTTTTACCAAAGAGGCTTCATTGAATCTCCCTTTAGGTTTTTTGAATTTTTGTCTAGCAGAAATAAAATCTGATTTTAATTCCTCATTATGATTAACTGACGGTAGAATTTCATTATTTTTTTTATCAATAGGATCAACTTCTAAAAAACCTTTAAAAGTTATCACTTCTCCTTTACATATGAAATAGTGAGATTTGTCCGCTAAATCGTTACTGAAAATATTAATAGTAGTAATTTCTGACGAAGCTTCAGACATCTGAGATGCTACAGTTCTTCTCCAAATTAAATTATATAATTTTGATTCATCTCCATTAATTTCAGAAAGCATCATGTTTGTAGGCCTAATAGCTTCATGTGCCTCTTGGGCATTTTTTGATTTTTTTGAAAAATTTCTTGGAGAGTGGTATTTTTCCCCAAATTTTTCAATTACATATTTTTTTATGTTTGATCTAGCCTCTTCTGAAATATTAGTTGAATCTGTTCTCATGTATGTAATTTTTCCGGATTCATATAATCTTTGTGCTAAAGTCATAGTTTTACTGACAGAGTAACCAAATTTTGTAGATGCAACTTGTTGAAGTGATGATGTTATAAACGGGGGAGAAGGATTTTTTTTAGATGGTTTTTTGACTACAGAATCAATCTTAAATTTAGAATTAATATTATTATTTAAAAAAGCTTTTAAACTCTTTAAAGAGTCAAAATCTTTATTTAAATACGCATTTAATTTTTCTCCTTCTTTTGTAATAAATACTGCATTTGCACTAAAGAAATCTTTATTGACAAATGACTTTATTTCATTTTCTCTTTCGGCTATTAATCTTACTGCAACAGATTGTACTCTTCCAGCAGACAGACCTGACTTAACTTTTTTCCAAAGTACAGGAGATAGCCTAAACCCAACAATTCTATCAAGAATTCTGCGGGCTTGTTGTGCATTTACAAGATTGATATTTATTTCTCTTGGATTTTCAATGGCACTTTTTATGGCTTTTTTTGTTATTTCATTAAAGGCAATTCTTCTGGTGTTATCTTTGTTTAAATTTAAAGTTTCATATAAATGCCATGAAATAGCCTCACCCTCTCGATCTTCGTCCGTTGCTAACCAAATAATTTCAGATTTTTTTGAATACTTTAAAAGATCATCTACAACCTTTTTCTTGTCAAGTGAGATTTCATAGTTTGGCTTAAAATTATTTTCAATTTGAATTCCCATATTCTTTTTTGGCAAATCTCTTATGTGACCAAAACTAGAAACTACCTTGAAGTCTTTTCCAAGAAAACCTTCAATCGTTTTAGCTTTAGCTGGAGACTCAACAACAACAAGATTTTTAGCCATAGAACATTTTTATTTGTGGCAAAATTAGTTCTTTTTTCTAATTCTCAAATTAATGTAGTTAAATATTGATATATGCATATGTCATTTTGTCAGTAAAATTTTATACTTTTGGATTTTAAATATATTTTTTTGTGATTAAAGAAAAACTCATAGATGAAACAAAGCAAGGAGAAATTCTTAGTTTAAAGCCAAAGAAAGAAAACCAATCCAAAAAGTTATTCTTGGAAAGCTATGGTTGTGCAATGAATTTTTCTGATAGTGAAATTGTTGCATCCATATTACAAAAAGAAGGTTATAATACCACAAAAATAATTGATCAAGCTGATTTAGTTCTTATTAATACATGTTCAATCCGTGAAAAAGCAGAACAAACTGTTAGGGCAAGGCTTAAAAGTTTTCTAAAAATTAAACAAAAAAATCCAAAATTGACCATTGGTATTCTTGGATGCATGGCAGAGAGACTGAAAACTAAATTTTTAGAGGAAGAAAAAATAGTTGACTTAGTTGTTGGCCCTGATGCATACAGAGATTTACCAAAATTAATTAAAGAAATTGAAGACGGACGGAAAGCTGTGAACGTTATTTTGTCAACTGAAGAAACTTATGCCGATGTGGTTCCTTTAAGGTTAGGCATAAATAAAGTTACTGCATATATATCAATTATGAGGGGGTGTGATAATATGTGTTCATTTTGCGTAGTTCCTTTTACAAGAGGTAGAGAAAGAAGTCGAGATCCAATATCAATAGTAAATGAAATTAATAAAGTTCACAAGGATGGGTACAAAGAGGTTACATTATTAGGACAAAATGTAGATTCATATCTTTGGAATAATGGATTAAGTAAAAAAGAAATAAATAAACTACCAAGTAATAAAAAAAATAACAGCATAAATTTTGCTAAATTATTGGATATGGTTGCTAATAATTGCCCTTCAATTAGAATTAGGTTTTCTACATCTCATCCTCAGGATATGGGGGATGATGTATTACACACGATGGCAAAACATAAAAACATCTGTAAATACATCCACCTACCTGTTCAATCTGGAAGTTCTAGGATTTTAAAACTTATGAACAGAGGCTATGATAGAAGTTGGTATTTAAAAAGAATTGATGCAATAAAAAAAATTATTCCTGATTGTGGAATTTCTATGGACATAATTACTGGTTTTTGTACCGAAACTGATTTTGATCATAATGAAACACTATCATTGATGAATTATGTAAAATATGATTTTGGATATATGTTCAAATATTCTGAAAGACCAAACACATTAGCTCAAAGAAAATATAAAGATAATGTTGATGAAAAAATAAAGAGCAAAAGGCTAACTGAAATAATAAATTTACAACAAAAACATTCATTATATAATAATGAAAAACAGATTGGCTTAATTAAAGAAATTTTAGTTGAAGGTATTTCTAAAAAATCTAAAGATTTTTTATTTGGAAGAACTACGCAAAATACAGTTGTAGTTTTTCCTAAAGAAAATATTCAAATTGGAGATTTTATTAATGTTAAAATTAGTGAATGTACATCTGCCACTTTAATAGGAAAAAAATGTTAAATGAGTGAATTACAAAGTATAAAACGTAGATTTGAAGTTATTGGTAACTCTGTTTTACTTGATAGATGTTTAATGAAGGCAAGTCAAGTATCTCAAACTGAAATTTCTGTTTTAATAACAGGAGAAAGTGGAACAGGAAAGGATATAATTCCTAAAATAATTCACACTAAATCCATTCGAAAACATGGACCTTTTATCGCTGTTAATTGTGGCGCAATTCCAGAAGGAACAATGGATAGTGAATTGTTTGGACATGAAAAAGGTGCTTTTACTGGCGCTATAAACTCAAGGAAGGGGTATTTTGAAGAAGCTGACAATGGCACAATTTTTTTAGATGAACTTGGAGATATGCCGACCTCAACTCAAGCAAGGTTACTTCGAGTTTTAGAAAATGGTGAATTTATTAAAGTTGGTTCATCGAAAATTAAAAAAACTAATGTAAGAGTTATTGCAGCAACAAATATAAATCTTAAAGAAGCTGTTTCTCTTAAAAAATTTAGAGAGGACTTATATTACAGATTAAACACAGTAGAAATAAAAATGCCCCCTCTGAGAAAAAGAAAAGAAGATATTCATCTTCTCTTTAAAAAATTTGCAATTAATTTTGCCGAAAAAAATAATATACCAAGAATATCTTTAAATGATGAGGCTATTAATCTATTAAATAATTATAACTGGCCAGGTAATATTAGAGAATTAAAAAACTTCACTGAAAAAATCTCAATAATTGAAGAAAAAAGATTATTAACAGATAAAGATATTGAACAACATCTTCCCGTCCAGGAAAATTCTTTAATAAGGGGAAGCACAAAAAACCCCCAATTTTCTGAGAGAGAAATCTTATATAAAGTTCTTTTTGAAATGAGAAATGACATTAATAATTTAAAAGAGATGTTAAACACATTTTCTAAAAACAAAGGATATGAAGCTACAATTATTGATTCTACTGAACAAACAGAAAAAAGTCTGACAGAAAATAATCAACTCAGAGAAATTGAAATTAGTAATTTAAATAATCAAATTAATTCAAATATTAGTAACAAAGAGCTCTTTTCCGAATCGATTGAAGAAAATCTATCTCTAGAAACTCAAGAAATGAATATTATAAAAAAAGCACTTGAAAAATATAATGGTAAAAGATCATTAACTGCTAAAGAGTTGGGCATTTCAGAAAGAACGTTATATAGAAAAATTAAACAGTATGATCTTTAATAAGAATATTTTTTTACTATTTTGTGTATCTATATTAATTCTTAATTGTGGAGTTTATTCATTCAAAGGTTCTTCAATACCTAAAGATGCTCAATCTATTTATATATTTGAAATACAAAATAATTCACCTCTATCAAGTCCTGAATTATCTAGTTTAATTACGGAAAATCTAAATAATTATATTCTTTCTGAAACAAGCTTGAAGATATCAAAAGAAAATCCAGATTTAATTTTTTCAGGAAAAATTTCCAAATATAACATTAATCCAATTTCAATAAACTCCCAGGAAAGTGCATCTCAAAACAGACTGTCTATAGAAGTTGATATTGAATATGCAAACTCTTTAGATACTCTCAACAGTTTTTCTAAAAAATTTACAAATTATGTAGACTTTAGTAGTTCTGAAAATTTTGTGGACATTGAAAGCGAGTTAAATGATGAACTCATTAAAAAATTAATTGAAGATATATTTAATGCCTCTTTTTCAAACTGGTAAAAATGAATAAAAAGCAAATTAATGATTTTGTCTCTGGCAAACTAGAATTAAATGATAACAGTTTAAAAATAAATGATATGATTAAACTTTTTCCATACTGCGAAACTATTAGGAAAATTGACGCTATCATTAAATACAAAAACGAAGATATTGGTTTTGAAGAAACACTACCAACAGTTGCTATTTATAGTAGTAATAGAAGAAGTTTTTTTCTCTCCTTGATCAAGTATTCCGATCCATTTCTATTTATGAAGATAACAGAGAATAAACAAATAAATTATCAAAATACTAAAAAACCATTTCTTAATTGGTTGTCGAATAATTTAAAGTTTGATAAAAAAAAGATTGAAACTAAAGATAAGGAAAACCATAGTTTTATTTCAAACGAAAATACAGATGATTTAATGACTGAAACTCTTGCAAAATTATACTTCGAGCAAGGTCATTTTGAGCAAGCAATTAGAGCATATAAAATATTGTGTTTGAAATATCCAAAAAAAAGTAGTTTATTTGCAAAAGAAATAAAAAAACTAACCAAGTTGAAATAAAAAAATAAGTAATGGGACTTTTAATATTTTTAATAATTTTAGTGTGTATTTTTTTAGGGCTAATCGTACTCGTTCAAAACTCTAAAGGAGGTGGCTTGTCATCGACTTTTGGTGGCGGAAATCAAATTATGGGAGTAAAAAAAACTGCCGATGTTTTAGAAAAAACAACTTGGGCCCTTGCCGCTATCTTAGTTGCATTATGTTTGATATACAACATATACGCTTTTTAAACAAATTTTTTTAAAATTTATGACAACTTGTCATTTAGTTTTTGTTTGGCATTTTTTTTGCTATTTAATAATTGAATTAAAAAAATTAGAATATGAAATTAAAACCATTAGCTGATAGAGTTCTTGTGGAACCATTGGCTGCAGAAGAAAAAGTTGGAGGTATTTACATACCTGATACTGCAAAAGAAAAACCACAAAAAGGTAAAGTTGTTGCAGTTGGTCCAGGAGACAAAGACAATAAAGTTACTTTAAAAGTTGGTGACTGTGTATTATATGGAAAATACTCTGGAACAGAAATAAATTATGAAGGTTCTGACTACTTAATCATGAAAGAATCTGATATTTTAGCAATTATATAATATTTAAAAACTTAATAAATACAAAATGGCAAAAGAAATTAAATTTAACAGTGATGCTAGAGATGCATTAAAAAGAGGGGTCGATTCATTATCAAATGCTGTAAAAGTCACTTTAGGTCCTAAAGGAAGGAACGTGGTAATTGATAAAAAATTTGGTTCCCCATCTATCACAAAAGATGGTGTTACAGTAGCAAAGGAAATTGAGTTAGAAAATACAATTGAAAATATGGGGGCTCAAATGGTTAAAGAAGTTGCTTCTAAAACTGCGGATCAAGCTGGAGATGGAACGACAACAGCAACTATCCTTGCACAATCTATGGTGTCTAATGGTTTAAAAAATGTAGCAGCAGGAGCAAGTCCTCTAGACTTAAAAAGAGGAATGGACAAAGCAGTAAAAGCTATTGTAGCTAATTTAAAAACCCAATCTCAAAATGTAGGAGATAACAATAAGAAAATAGAACAGGTGGCTACAATATCCGCTAACAATGACAATACCATTGGAAAACTCATTGCTGAAGCAATGGAAAAAGTTAGCAAAGAAGGAGTCATTACAGTTGAAGAAGCCAAGGGAACAGAAACAACTGTTGAAATTGTAGAAGGTATGCAATTTGATAGAGGATACTTATCTCCATATTTTGTTACAGATAGTGAAAAAATGGAAGCTGAACTAGAAAATCCAGCTATTCTCATATATGATAAAAAAATATCAAATATGAAAGATTTACTTCCTATTTTAGAACAAACTCAAAAAACTAATCAACCTTTATTAATTATCGCAGAAGATGTTGATGGAGAAGCGTTAGCCACATTAGTTGTCAATAAAATAAGAGGAGCGCTAAAAATAGCAGCTGTTAAAGCGCCAGGATTTGGTGATAGAAGGAAAGAAATTTTAGAAGATATCGCTATTTTAACTGGTGGCACAGTTATCTCAGAAGAAAGAGGACATAAATTAGAAGCGGCAACAATGGAGATGCTAGGAAAATGTGAAAAAGTAACAATCGATAAGGATAACACAATAATCGTTAATGGAACAGGAAAGAAGAATAATATTGAAGGTAGAATTAAACAAATTAAAACTCAAATAGAAAACACAACCTCAGATTATGACAAGGAAAAACTTCAAGAAAGACTTGCTAAATTATCTGGAGGAGTAGCCGTTTTATATGTTGGAGCTCCAAGTGAAGTTGAAATGAAAGAAAAGAAAGATCGTGTTGACGATGCATTAGCAGCTACAAAAGCTGCAATTGAAGAGGGGATAGTTCCTGGTGGTGGAGTTGCATTAGTTAGAGCTGGAGAAAGTTTAAAGAAAATAAAAGGTGAAAACGATGATGAGTCTACTGGAATTCAGATTATTGCTAACTCTATTGAAGAACCTTTAAAACAAATTGTTAGAAACGCTGGCGGAGAAGGAGCTGTAATCGTATCAAAGGTTAGAGAAGGAAAAGATGACTTTGGTTACAATGCAAAACAAGATAAATTTGAAAATTTATTTAAAACTGGTATTATTGACCCAACAAAAGTAACCAGAGTTGCATTAGAAAACGCGAACTCTGTTGCTGGTATGTTATTAACTACTGAGTGTGTTTTAGCAGATATCAAAGAAGAAAATAGTGCACCCTTACCTGGTGGCGGGGGAATGCCAATGGGGGGCGGTATGCCAGGGATGATGTAAAAAATTATTTGATAATAAAGTGTGTCTAAAAGGCTTGAGTTTCTTCAAGCCTTTTTAGTCTACGTTGTCATGTAAGAAAGAGTTATTATTTCTTAATTCTTTATCTTCTTCATTAATAGTTAGTCTTGAAATCGGCTCTTCTGATTTTGAACTTTCTACACTTTCTAGTTCTATACCCTGCCTTTTATATGCTGGCTCATCTTCTATTTGGTTAATATATCTAGGTTCTTTCTTCATTTCCAAGTCATAATTATATCTATCTAGTCTATTAGAGCGTTCTTCCGCAATTCGTTTTTGTTCTTGAATTAAATTATACGTCCCCTTATTATTTTGTTCAGTATCAAATTTTAATTCACCAGCCTTATCATCACTAACTACGTTAATTATAGGTTCTTCTTTTTGATTATTAACTAAACTTTTTTCTTCATATCTTTTCTCAGGGGATTTAACATCTATAACATTTGTCACGTCTAATGATATTTTAGTTTGAGCATCATTAATATTTTCGTCTTCGAACTTTTGTTTTTCTGAAAAAATCTGTTCTTCCTCAATATCTTGTTCTTCTTCAATATCTTGTTCTTCTTCAATATTTTGTTCTTCAACTATGCTTTGTTCTTTTACTATACTTTGTTCTTCTTCAATATCTTGTTCTTCTACTATGCTTTGTTCTTCTTCAAACACTTTCGCGTCCAAAGTACCTTTCTCTTCCAAAGATTGATCTTTATCAAAGTCAAAATCATTTTTTGAATAATTACTAATTTTTTCCTCATTTGAATTTGTTTCATTGATGGAATTTAACTCATGGACAATAATTTTAGGACTTTTAGAAACAATATCAATATTTGTTCCAAAAGCACCCGTAGCAATAATAGTAACGCTAATGTTTTCATCAAGATTCTTATCTTCTCCAACACCCATTATTATATCTACATCACCTCCGGCTTCATTTTGTATATGAGTATTAATTTCTCCTATTTCGTCAAAAGTTATTTCATCATTTCCTGACATTAAAAGCAAGAGAACTTTTTCTGCTCCTCTTATAGTATTTAAATTTAATAAAGGTGAATCTAATGCATTTTTTATAGCAGTTATTGCTCTATCTTGACCCTTAGCCTTAGCTGAGCCCATTATTGCTGTTCCACTATTTTTAAGAACAGTTTTAGCATCATTTAAATCGATATTTACTTGAGCTTTAACAGTAATGACTTCAGAAATACCTTTAGCAGCAACAGTTAAAACCTCATCCGACTTTGCAAATCCTGTTTTAAAACCTAACTTTCCATATATTTCTATTAATCTATCATTATTAATAACTATTAAAGAGTCTACGTGTTTTTTCATTTTTTCAATACCAAGCTGAGCTTGCTGCATCCTCTTTTTTCCTTCAAAAGAAAATGGGACTGTTACGATCGCAATTGTTAGTATATCCAACTCTTGAGCTTTTTGAGCAATAATAGGGGCTGCACCTGTTCCTGTTCCACCTCCCATTCCTGCAGTTATAAAAACCATTTTAGTTCCTTGTTTTAAAATGCTATTTATTTCATCTATACTTTCTAATGCAGAATTTTCTCCTACTTCAGGATCTTCACCTGCGCCTAAACCCTCAGTTAATTTTACACCTAGTTGTATTTGATTTGGAATAAGACTGTTATCCATAGCCTGAGCATCAGTATTACAAATTACAAAATCTACTCCTTGAATTCCTTGCTCAAACATATAGTTTACAGCATTACTTCCTCCTCCTCCAACACCAATAACTTTAATTGAAGAAGATTGATTTTTAGGCAAATCAAATTCAACAAATGAATCATCTTTTTCAATATTTTTCTCAACAGAACTTTCAGTACTACTATCGGGAGTATTCATTTCAAAATCTAGTTCCTGTGAAAATTCAATATAATTTCCATCCGAAGAGTTTTCTTCATTATAATTGTCATTTTTAAAATCTTCTAATTTCATATAAATTTTAATTTTTAATTATCATTATTTTTTTCTTCAACATTTTCATTTGCAAACAGAGAACCTAGCTTACCCGCTCCAGTTATAAATCTTTCTGACCATTTGCCAAAAAAGTCCTTTTCTATGTTTTTTAAATCTTTTTTTTCATCAAGATTCGGGATCATTTTTTTATTATTCATATATCTTAAAACTAATCCAACCGATGTTGCATAGATTGGACTAGATAATTCTTCAGGTGAAGTATGATTCAAATACTCATTTGCAAATCCTATCCTGGTTGGCATTCCGGTAACATATTCACATAGTTGTTTTATATGTTTTAAATTTGCCCCTCCTCCTGTCAAAACAATACCTGCTATTAATTTATTTCTCTGATGGTTGCTATCTTGATATAATTTTATTTCTTTATTGACATCATTCAATATTTCCTCAAGCCTTGCTCTAATTATTTTAGATAAATTTTTTAAAGAAATCTCCTTTGGCTCATGACCTTTTAGACCAGGAATTGACACAATTTCATTTTCATTATTTTCTGAGGGAAGAGCGGAACCAAATTTTAATTTAAGTTGTTCGGCCTGCTTTTCAATTATAGAGCAACCCTCTTTTATGTCATTTGTTATTATGTTTCCACCAAAAGGAATAACTGCTGTGTGTCTAATTATTTTATCTTTAAAAATTGCGATATCAGTTGTCCCTCCGCCTATATCAACTAAAACTACTCCGGCATCCCTCTCCTCTTCAGTTACAGTGGACTCTAATGAAGCAAGGGGTTCTAGATGTATATCTGCAACTTTCAAGCCAGCATCCTGGACACATCTGGTAATATTATTCATCGCTGAAATTTGTCCAGCAACTACATGAAAATTTGCTTCAAGTTTACTTCCGCACATTCCTTGTGGTTGTAGAATATTTGACTCATTATCAATTTTATATTCCTGGGCTAAAACATGAATAATTTCCTCTCCAGGTTCTAACTTCAATTTTTTAACATTATTTACTAATTTAACTATATCATCTTCATTAATATATTTTTCTGAATCTTCTCTAATAATATAATCAATATGTTGCATGCTTCTGATATGTTGGCCAGCTATTCCAACAGCTACATCAACAATATCTAACTTTGTTTTTTCTTTGGCTTCGTTGACTGCTATTTCTATTGATTCAATGGTTTGAACTATATTGGCAACAACTCCTCTCTTTACACCTAAAGATTTTGATTTTCCATAACCCAAAACTTCTAATTTATTATGCTCATTTTTCCTTCCCACCAAACATACTATTTTAGTAGTACCAATATCAAGGCCTATAAAAACTCTATTTTTATTTTTTTTAATAGCTTCCATTTTAATTAGTTAAATATAAAATGTTACTTAACACATATAATTTGATTTTCATACTTTACATTTAACTCTTTAATTAATTTATTTTTCATTAAAGCTTTATTTTTATCTATTTCAGAAAAAAATAACTTAATTAATTCGATTTTTTTATTCAATTTATGAAGGTCTCCAATATTTATATTTGTTTCAAAAAAATCTGAATATAAAATAAAATCAGCATTTTTTCTGACAATAACTTTACTGACAAAAGAACTTAAGAAATCATTTGAGTAAATGAAATCCGCTAATTGAATAACTTTGTCCCAATTTTTAATTCTTTTATTACAAATAAAGTAAAGAACTTCACGTGAACGCCCTTCAACTAAATTTAACCTCTTTCCCTCCTCAGATAAATAATAAGTCTCATTGTTTACCGTAGTCTTTATAAAAGGTTGCTCCTCTTGAATTAGTATCGTTAATTTATCTTTAGATAAATATACTTCAGCATTTTTTACATAATTTAAAGACTCTATTGAATCTTCTAACAATCTAGTGTTTATATCATTTAAATTGTTTAATCTTTCAATATTTTCATCATAGAAATAAATTTTATTTCTAATCTCCATTTCACTAGTAAACTGAGGAGGTTCATTAGTAAATCTAACTTCAGTATTAATATTAGATATAGAATTATTTAGATTTAATGAAAAAAACAAAAAAATCAGTGAAATTGACGTAAAAACAATATTTATAACTATTTTTTTTTTCATACTAAAACTTCTTTGATTTTTTTGCTATAAATTGACACATCACCAGCGCCTACAGAAACTAAGAATTTTGGCTTTGTTTTAGAGATGTGTGAAACAAGGTTTTCATTTGAAACAAGTATCTTATCGTCAATTTTAATGAGATTATATAAGTTGTTAATATTGAAATTTTTAATTGGTAATTCTCTAGCAGGATAGATGTCTAACAATATTAAAGAATCGACTTTTGATAAAACACTTGCAAAATCATGTAAAAAATCTTTTGTCCTAGAATAGAGATGCGGTTGAAAAATCATAGTAATTTTTTTCGATTTATACATTTTTCGTATGCTAATAATCAATGAATTAATTTCACTTGGGTGATGAGCATAATCTTCAATAAAAATTTGATTTTTATTTCTTATGTGATATTCAAATCTTCTTTTTACACCTAAAAAAGTATTTATGCCTAAAGAAATATTATTAATTGAAAGACCTAACCTTAAAGCAATTGTTGAAGCAGCTAAAAAATTCTCTAAATTATGTTCTGGTTGAAAGGGAACGTTAATTTCTGTGAACTTTTTTAATTTATTTGAATTTTTTTTCCTCTCTATTATTGAGATAGTATAATCACCTAAATTATTTTTTTTATAATTTAAACTGAAGTCTGCATTGCCAATTATAGAATATTCAAAAATATATTTAAATTCTGGAAAATTTATTTGAATATCTTTTTTTAAAATTATTTCAGATAAATTAGCTCGATTCTTATAAACGAAATGTTTGTACGCAGCTTTCATTTCTGAAAAAGTAGGATACGTATCACTATGATCTCTATCTAATGATGAAATTAAAATTATATTAGGTTTTAAATAAAAAAATGACTTATCATATTCATCAGCTTCAATAACCATAATATTATCATCCCCATCTACAAAATTTGATAAATAATTTTTTGAAATTCCACCTAAAAATGCTGAACAATCTACACCACCAACTTTTAAAATGTGTGTTAACATAGTACTGATTGTGGTTTTACCATGAGTGCCTGAAATAGCAATAACTTTATAGTTATTACTAATCAATCCTAAAAATTCTGCTCTCTTTATACACTTAACAAAGTTAATATCAAAATATTTTCTGATTGGATGGTTTTTGTTAACTGCTGAAGAAAAAACAACTATTGAGGAATTTTTTCCTTTAAATGATTTTAATACGTTGTGGTGTTTACTGTTTTTTTTTGAAACTGACTCGTATTCATAAAATACTGTAACTCCTTTATATTGAAGATTACTAGTAATCTCTGTTTGTTCTCTATCATATCCAAATACTTTAATCTTATTTTTTAAACACCAAAGAGCTAAAGCACTAACTCCAATACCCCCAATTCCAATAAAATAAACTGAGCGTAAGCTATTAAATCTACTCTGGACATTATCTTTTATCATATATTAAATTATTTAATTCCTTAACTATTTTTGAAGAAGAATTATTAAAACTTAGTGATTTAGCGTTTGACGCCAATCTTTGTCTGTACTTGGTATTCTCTAATATCTTATTTACTGATTCTAATAAATTGATTTCTAATTTATGCTCCTCAATTAAAATACAAGCCTGTTTACTTACCAACGCCTCTGCGTTTTTCATTTGATGATTTTCCGAGACATATGGAGATGGCACTAAAATAGCAGGTTTTTGTAAAAAACAAATTTCTGCAATTGCTAATGCCCCAGCTCTTGAAATAATAATATCTGCAGCACTATAAGCATAATTCATTTTTTCTATGAATTCATAAACATTTACATTTTTATAGTTTGAAGCTAATTCTTTATATTTTTTATAATTATACTTTCCTGTTTGCCAAATTATTTGATAATTAGAAAAATTTAAAATTTTATTTGAAATTACTTTGTTAATAGGTTCTGCTCCTAAACTTCCACCTACAATCAAAACTGTTTTTTTTTTAGGGTCTAAATCAAAATATTTTATAGCCTTAATTTTATTAGTTTTTTCATATAAATATTTTCGAATTGGATTACCTGTTTTTACAATTTTTTTATTTGGAAAGTAACTCTCCATCCCGTCATAAGAAACACAAATTTTATCAACTAACTTAGACAACATTCTATTAGTAATACCAGGAAAAGAATTTTGCTCATGAATTAATGTTGGAATTCTTAAAATTGAAGCAGCAAATAATAATGGACCACTTGCAAAACCTCCTGTTCCTATAACAAATTTTGGTTTAAATTTTAACAAGATAAATAAAGAATGCACTAAACTGATTCCCAACTTAAAAGGAAACATAAAATTCCTAATAGTGAAGCTTCTTTGAAAACCATCGATCCAAATGCCTTTTATTTTATAACCTGCTAAGGGAACTTTTTGCATTTCCATTCTTTTTTTAGCTCCTACAAATAATATATTATAAATTTTTCCAGAGCTATTTAATTCTTCTGCAATAGAAATTGCAGGAAAAATATGACCCGCTGTGCCCCCCCCACTAATTATTACTCTATTGTTTTTCATAATTAATATTTTTTTTATTAAAATGATGTGAGATATTTAAAATTATTCCTATAGCAATACTTGTTATCCATATAGAGCTACCCCCTTTGCTAATTAAAGGCAAAGTCTGCCCTGTTACTGGAACTATACCTAGAGAAACACTCATATTTAAAAAAGCTTGAAAAACAATTAAAATACCTAGTCCGATTAATAATAGATATGGAAACATTAATTTAATCCTCAAAGAAATTGCTAAAATCCTAATTAAAAAAGAAATGTATAATACTAAAATTAAAATACCTCCAACAATACTATATTCTTCAATAATAATTGCAAATATGAAGTCTGAAGATGCGTGGGGTAAAACATGCTTTTGAACACTCTTTCCCGGCCCTAAACCACTCCACTTTCCAGTAGCTATTGCTTTTTTTGAGATATTTAACTGATAAGATGATTCTCCACTGATGTAATTATTTATTCTGCTTTTCCAAGTTCCAACTCTACTATTGGACGTAAATTGGAGTAAAATAAAAATTCCTATTACGATTAAAATAATATTGAAAACTAAAAATTTAAGTATTTTTTTAATGTTAAATTCAGAAATAAATAAAACTATCAAAGATGAAATTAATATTATTAATGCAGTTGACCCATTAGTCTTAAATATTAATGCAAATGAAATCAATATAGGAAAATAAAAATATTTAAAGAGGTCTTTAAAAATCAACGATTTATGATCAACAATTGAAAGGTTTCTTGATAATAATAATACTAGACTAAATTTTGCTAACTCTGATGGTTGAAAGTTTAAACCAAAGATTTTAATCCACCGACGTGCATCAATAATTCCTTCTATTTCTGGTAAAGGTTTTATTATTACAATTAGCAGTAAAATAATAGAAAAAATGAAAAGTACAATTGAGCCATTTGTTAAGTATTTATAATGAACTCTTGAAAAAAGAAACATTAAAGAAAGGCCTGATATTAAATGAAATAAATGATTAAATAATTTTTTTACTGAATCTGAACAAGTGAAAACAACTAAACAAGATGTGCAAGCTAAAAAAATAGCTATAAACCAAATAAACTTATCACCTCTTAAATAATTATTTAACATCAAATATTTATTTATAAACTAAAGACACACTCTTTGAAAACTCTCCCTCTTTCTTCATAATTTTGGAATTGGTCAAAACTAGAGCAAGCTGGTGACAATAATATACTATCACCATTTTTACCTAATCGATAAGCTTTGGAAACCGCTGATTGCATATCATCAACTTTAATAATATTTGGTACAATTTCTTTAAAATGGTTAATGATTTTTTTAGATGACTTCCCCATTACAACTATAGTGTGAACTTTATCTTTAACTAAATTATTTAATTGATCATAATTATTTCCTTTATCAATACCTCCGCATATCCAGACAATTGGTGAATTAATAGACTCTAAAGCAAAATAAACTGCATTACAGTTGGTTGCTTTTGAATCATTAATAAATACTCTACCATCTAATTTTAAGACTTTTTCTAAACGGTGTTCAACTCCTTTAAAATTTATAAGAGACATTCTTAAGACATCGTTGGAAACACCTAAAATTTTGGAGGCTATTCCTGCTGCCATAGAATTGTAAACATTGTGTTTGCCTTGTAGGGCCATTTCGTGTAATAACATAGTAAATAAATTTTTATTGATTTTAATAATTAATTGATTGTCATCTACCCAAGCAGATGTATTTTTTGATTTATTTAAATTCCCAAACGTGTGTAATTTTTGCTTGCTAGAATTATTAATTCTTGAATTTATATTATTGTCTTCATTAGAATAAATAAAAAAGTCTTTTTCATTTTGATTTGTTTGGATCAACATTTTTGTGTCAAAATAATATTCCTTATTATAATTATATCTATCTAAATGATCAGAGGAAAGGTTTAATAAAATTGAAATGTTCGGTTTAAATTTTAATGTATTTTCTAATTGAAAACTACTAACTTCTAAAACATAAATATCCCCTGGGTTTGAGGCTAATACTTCAGAAAATGAAACTCCAATATTTCCACATAGTCTAGGATTTAAGTTTGCATTTTTAAGTATGTTATATAATAAGCTACATGTTGTAGTTTTACCATTGGTACCAGTAACTGCTACTATTGGTTTATTTGTAAATCTCGATGCAAATTCTATTTCAGAAATAATTGGCACTTTTTTCTCAATAGCAAGTTTTATGTAATCTGTATTCTTACTAATTCCTGGACTTATAATAATTTCATTAGCCCACTCTAAATTTTTATACGAATGAGTTTCTTCTTCAAATAAAATATTCATAGAATTTAAAAAGTCTTTGACCTTCGAGTTAATTTTTTTAGAGTCAGTTAGCATGACGTCATGACCTTTAGACTTAGCTAACTTACATGCCCCTATTCCACTTAAACCAGATCCAATAACTAATATGTTTTTCATTACCTAATTTTTAATGTGACAAAAGCAATTATTACAAGGAAAATACATACTATCCAAAATCGAGTTGATATTTTACTTTCATGAATTCCTTTTTTTTGAAAATGATGATGTAGGGGGGACATTAAAAAAATTCTCCGGCCTGTTCCGTATTTTTTTTTGGTGTACTTGAAGTAAGATACTTGGAGTATTACTGAGATACTTTCAATAAAAAAAACACCGCAAAAAATAGGTATTAATAATTCTTTTCTTATTGCTATTGCGCAAACTGCAATTATTGCACCTAATGATAAACTACCAGTATCGCCCATGAATACTTGAGCAGGATAAGAGTTATACCACAAAAAGCCAACACAAGATCCAACAAAAGCGGACATAAAGACAACTAACTCTGAACTATTTGGGATAAACATTATATTTAAATAATCTGATGTTATTGCATTACTTGAGACATACGCAAAAACTGCAAGGCAAGTTCCAATTATAGCTGAGGTTCCAGTCGCCAGACCATCAATTCCGTCAGTTAGATTTGCACCATTTGATACTGCGGATATAATAAATACAACAATTATTAGATAAATTAACCATGTCCATTTCTTATTTAATCCAATAAAAGCTAAGATTGAAGAATAATCAAATTGATTATCTTTAAAAAAAGGAATTGTAGTATTTGTAGATTTTTTTTCTTCCTGGAAGACTTCATCAATTATAAAATTATCGTTTACTATCTCAGTATTATTTTTAGTGCTTGATTTTAAATAAATCTTTTCTTGTACGGTTACATTGGGATGAAAATATAAAATTATACTAACTACACATCCTAAAACAATTTGACCAAAAATTTTAAACCTTCCTGCTAAACCCTTCTTATTCTTCTTAAATACTTTAATATAATCATCGACAAAACCAATACATCCAATCCAAACACTTGTTAAAATCATTAGAGTTACATAGATATTATTTAATTTACATAACAAAAATGTAGGAACTAAAATACCTAGTAAGATAATTAACCCCCCCATTGTTGGAACCCCTTCCTTTTGTTTCTCACCATTTAATCCCAATTTTCTGACATTTTCACCTACAGATTTTTTTTGTAAAAAAGTAATTATTGATTTTCCAAAGTATGTAGTAATAATCAATGAAAAAATTACTGCCAGAGCAGATCTAAATGATATGTAAGAAAACAAATTTGATATTTGTTCACCATATATTATTTTATCTTTTAAAATTTCTGTTAAATAATAAATCATAGTAATTATTTTAATATTTTTTTAAGTACATCATAGTCATCAAATGGATACTTAACTCCTTTAATCTCCTGATATTTTTCATGTCCTTTTCCAAGTATCAAAACAATATCATTTCTTTTTGCTAATTTTACTCCTCTCTCAATAGCTTTTGCGCGTTCTGGTATTTTAATTAACTTTTTATGTTCTAACTCATTTAAATCAGCACACATTTCATTTATAATTTTCATGATATCTTCATCTCTTGGGTTATCTGAAGTAAATATTGTAATATCGCTATTGAAATATGAAATATTTCCCATTAATGGTCGCTTACCAATATCTCTATTACCACCGCATCCAATTACAGTTATTATTTTTTGTTTATTTTCTTTAATTTTTGATATTGAATGAAAAACTGATTGAATAGCTCCAGGGGAATGAGCATAGTCAACTATTGCATTTATTCCTTTTTTATTTTTAATTATATTAAATCGACCTAAGATATTTTTTAATCCAGATAAAGATTTAAATAATTGAAATTTGTCTTTATGAACTCGTGTTGCAATACAATATATTGCTAATATATTGTAAACATTAAAATACCCAGTAACATTAGTTTTTAAGATATGGCGGTCAATCAAAATCTTAAGACCATTAAAATTATTACTTATTATTTGTGCTTGATGGTGCGAATCTGATGAATTTATTGAGTAATAAATTTTCTTGGCTTTACAATCAGAAACCATTTTTTCAGAATATATATCATCCTTGTTTACTATAGCAATTGATGAACCTTCTAAGTCATCAAAAAACTTCTTTTTAGTTAAAATATATTCTTCCAAATTTTTATGATAATCTAGATGATCTCTACTAATATTTGTAAATACTGCAAATGAAAAATTAATACCAAAAATTCTATCTTGTTTAATTCCGTGAGAACTTACTTCCATAAAACAATATTCACACCCACTTTTGACCATCTCATTAAACAACTCATTAATTTTATAAGAATCTGGTGTAGTAGAGTTTGTTGATATAATTTTATCATTAATTCTATTTTCAATTGTTGAAATTAATCCACACTTATAATTAAGTGACCGGAATAAATTAAATAATAAAGTTGTTATCGTTGTTTTACCGTTAGTACCAGTGACTCCTATAATTTTTAATTTATTTGAGGGTTTACTAAAAAAATTGCTTGAAATAACACCCAAACATTTTCTAGAATTATTTACTTTGATGTATGTAATATCATTATTTAATTTTTTAGGAAACTCTTCACATACTACAGCTACAGAACCTGATTGAATGGCTTCTTCTATAAATTCATGACTATCAAAAACTATTCCTTTTATTGCAATAAATAACGAATTTTTAATTGCTTTTCTAGAGTCATAAACAATACTGCCGATAAACTTATCATCTTTTCCCTTTATGGATTTTTTGTCAACTTTTTCTAATAAATCTTTTAATAACTGCATACTCAAAAAAAATTATAACTTGATTTTGTAATTGTATCAAAAGAAAAATTTGAAATAACTGATTTACTTACAATAATTGTATCATTATATTTCAAACCATCTACAATATTTTTGAATACTGGCAAAGCAACGTCAGAACCATAATATCCTATTTCTGGGTTTGGATTATCAATAAGAACTATACAACTATATTTTGGTTTATTTGAAGGAAAAAATCCAACAAAAGAACTTTGATATGTCTTAGTAGTATCTTTTTTTGAATCATAATTTGTTACTACAGTTCCTGTTTTTCCAGAAATTAGGACATTTAAGTCGTTTAATTTTTTTCCGGTCCCATTTACAACTGCGTTCCTTAAAATAGCGTGTGCTTTTTTTAATGCTCCATCAGAACATATTTTTTTACTTGTTACTAAATTTCTGTTTAGTTTAATTGTGTCGACTCCGTCAATATAATGAGTGACTAATTTAGGCATCACTCTTATACCATTATTAGCAATTGCATTATAAAATGTTAGTGTTTGTAAAGGGGTTAAATTAACACCATACCCATATGACATCCAAGGTAAACTTATTTCAGACCAATTTGAATGTTCTGGATGAATTATATAGGGTGTAGGCTCATTACTTAAATCTATGTAAGATTTTTCATTAAGTCCAAAAACATTAATGTGATTTAAAAATTTAGTTGGGTTATGATTATAATTTTTTAAAATCATCCTGGCAACCCCAACATTTGAGGAGGTTGCAAAGGCCTCATTGTAGGTAATTAGTCCTAAATTTTTCTCTGAGTCAATAATGTTTTTTTTAGTATTGGGAACCTTATAAATTCCATTGAATGTGTTTATTGTATCTTCAACATTTCCTCCATCTTCAAAGTAAGCTAAATATGATGCCAATTTAAAAGTAGATCCTGGCTCCATTTTTTTAAATCCTGTTATAAGGGGGTTTCCATATACAGCATAATTCCAATCCTCTATATAAATTTTTGAACTTAACTTTCCAAGATTCACCATGGCCTTTATATTCCCAGTCTCTACCTCCATAATAATCACAGTACCAAAACGAGCTTCAAATTCTTTTAATTTTGAAACTAAAGAGTTATGTGCAAGTTCTTGTATATTTAAGTCAATCGTTGTAATTATATCCTTCCCGTCACTAGGTAAAATTGAATGAAAAGATGGTAACGGTTTTGAAACATTATTTTTTAATTTTTTTTGTAATTGATATCCATCTCGCCCCCTTAGTAAATAATCGTACGACAGCTCCAATCCTCCGTTTGGTATTTGTCTTTCTCCGAACTGTAAATACGCTTTATTTTTTTTATTTATATTAACTTTTCCTAATACTTTTGAGGCCAATAAATTATTTGGTTTAAATCTTTTAGTTCTAACAATTTCCTCAATGTATCCGTATTTTCTTCCTTTATTAAGTATTGGTAAACTTTTTAATTTTTCTCTTTCATAAATAGAAGCTTGTCGTTTTATTGAAAAGTATCTGATGTTTTTTTCAATACATTTATCAATTTTTTTTATGAATTTCTTTTGATCTTGATATTCTAAATCATCCAATTCTTTAGCTAAAGTGATTAAATCGTTTTCAAAATTTTTATTTTTCTGTTTTGAAAAAGTTGGATCTATTGCTATGTTATAACTTATTGGACTTGTTGACATTAATTGATAATTACAACTATAAATATCCCCTCTAGAAGCATACAATATTTTTGGAGTTACAAAGTTTTTTGAAATATCAACATCAGAAAATACTATTGAATATATTAGGAAAACACCAAATGATAAAATACCTATCACTACAAGACTTAATCTTATACGTAATTCTCTATTCATATTTAATTAATATTACGTTAGAATTTTTTTTTAGATTAAATTTTTCTGCGTTGATAATAACCTCTTTTTTTAAATCAATTAATTCTTTTCTGGTTTCAGAAAAAGATGCCTTTAAAAACTCTATTTTTTCTTTATTTTTTTGCTTTTTATATAATTTTTGATCCATCATTAACGAAGCCATAATACTAACTAAAGACATAGAAAAAAAAAGTAGTAAAAACCTCCAACTATTATTTATTAATATATTTTTAAATATCATTTCACTAATTTTCTAAACTTGAAACAAACTCAGCTATTCTCATTTTTGCGCTTCTAGCTCGATTATTTAAACTAATTTCATTATCAGATGGAATTATGGGTTTTTTATTTATTAAAATAAATGGTCGAAATTGATTACCATAAAAATCTTTTTTTGGATAAGGACTTAAATGACCAAATTTCATAAAGGTTTTTACTATTCTATCCTCAATAGAGTGGTAAGAGATCACTACTAATCTTGAATGAGGATTTAGCAAATTTAGAGATGATTTAAGTAGCTCATTAAGTGAATTCAATTCATCATTCACTTCAATTCTTATTGCTTGAAAAATTCTTGCAAAAAATTGATTTTTTTTTGGCACATAATAAGCTCCTTTAAATATTTTTTCGATATCTGCAGTGGATGTTATTTTATTTTTCTTTCTGTAAAAAATGATTTTTTGTGCCAATTTTTTACTATTAGAAAAATCTGCATGTTCCTTTAATATTCTACTTAAGTTTTCTTCATCATAATTATTTAAAATTTCACTTGCTGAAAAAGATGCAGAACGATTCATTCTCATATCTAAATCAGTATTTGATTTAAATGAAAAACCTCTTTCTTTATTTATTTGAAATGATGAAACCCCTAAATCAACTAGAATACCATCAATTTTAAAGAAACCTAATGAATTAACACAATTTTTGATGTATCTAAAGTTTTTATTCATAAAAATCACTCTATCATCAATTATTTTATTTTTTTTTATAGCTTCTTCATCTAAGTCAAAAACAATCAACCTTCCATCTTTGCTTAGTTTCTTTAAAATTTCATTAGAATGCCCACCACCGCCAAAAGTAGCATCAACATAAACTCCATTTTTTTTAATATTTAAAGCAGAAATTGACTCTGCTAATAAAACAGGCTCGTGAAAATCACTCATCTTGATTATTATTTATATTACCCATCACTTCTTCAGCCATCTTAGAAAAATCAGACTCAGTATCTGTTACTATTTTTTCATATTTAGATTTGTTCCATATTTCAATCATATTTCCTGAACTTGAGAGTACTAATTCACTCTGTATACTTGCAAAATATTTTAAGTCTTTTGGTATTAATAATCTGCCGTTAGAATCTAGATCAATTAACTTTACACCAGCAGTAAACATTCTTATAAAATCATTATTTTTTTTTACGAACCTATTAAGTTTATTTATGTCTTTTACAACATTATTCCAGGACTCAATTGTAAATAACTCTAAGCAAGGATGAAATACACTTCTCTTTAGAATAAATGAAGAAGTTAAAGAGGCTCCCAATTGCTTTTTTAACTGCATTGGCATCATGACCCTTGCCTTAGAGTCGACCTTACACTCATAAACCCCAATCAAATATTCAGACATTATCTTTTTTCACTTTTTTATTAGAATTGAATAAAATTAGCCATAAATTACCACTTTTTACCACCTTTACCCACCTATTTTTGTTAACACCATATCAACAATTAATTAACATATTGTTATTATTTTGTTAATAAATTACCCTTAATATGATTATAGAATATGTTGAAAAGCTTAATTTGAAAGTTTAAAATTTGTTTAAATTTGAAAATAAATGATATGGAAACAGAAATTTTAAATAAAAATAATTTTAATTATATAGATAAAGGAAAAGGGAAGCCTATTGTTTTATTACATGGTTTAATGGGAAGTCTTAGTAATTTCAAAAATTGTATAGAAGACTTACCCAAACAAGGCTTTAGAGTTATTATGCCAATGCTCCCAATATATGATTTGCCATTATTAAAAACTAGCGCTAAAGAATTAAGTAATTTTTTGAATAGATTTACAAAAAGTCTTGACTTAGATAAATTTTATTTACTTGGAAATTCCCTAGGGGGACATGTTGGTTTAATTTACACAATAAAGTTCCAAAAAAAAATGAAAGGATTAATTCTTACTGGAAGTTCAGGATTATACGAAAATGCTCTTGGAGGAACTTTTCCTAAGCGAGGTAATTATGACTATATAAAAACTAAGACTGAGGAGGTATTTTACGACCCAAAATGTGCAAGCAAAGAACTTGTAGATGAGGTTTACAGCACAGTAAATGATCGAAAAAAACTAATTAAAATTTTAGCCATGGCTAAATCTGCTATTCGGCATAATATGAAAAATGAATTAGCAAAAATTGAGATCCCAACTTGTATTATCTGGGGAGAAAATGATAAAGTAACTCCTCCCGAAGTAGCAAAAGAATTTCATCAATTAATTAATAATTCTGATTTATTTTGGATAAAAAATTGTGGACATGCCGCCATGATGGAAAGACCTAAGATGTTTAATGAAACATTAATTAATTGGATTCATACTTTAAAAAAATGAAAATTTCAAAAGTCAAATTTTTAAAAAGTTCATCGTCATTTAAAGAGACCAAAGAGATTGAAGCCAGACCAGAATATGCATTCATTGGAAGATCAAATGTTGGAAAATCATCACTAATTAACATGCTAACAAATAGTTCGTTAGCAAAAACTTCATCTACACCAGGAAAAACTCAATTAATAAATCATTATTTAATTAATGAAAACTGGTATCTTGTTGACTTGCCAGGATATGGGTACGCTAAAACCTCTAAAGCAAATAGAAAAAATTTTAATGCCTTTTCAAAAGAATACTTGATAAAAAGTACACAATTAAGATGTGTTTTTTTATTAATTGATATTAGAATAAAACCGCAGCAAAATGATGTAGAATTTATGAATTGGTTAGGTGAAAACAAATTACCATTTATTAGATTATTTTCAAAAATTGATAAATTAAAAATTCAGGAAATAAAAAAATCAAATGAAAATCACAACACTGAACTTTTAAATTATTGGGAAAAAACACCATCTTTCATTAATTTTTCATCAAAAAATAAAATGGGGAAGTTAGAAATACTTAAAAAAATTGAAGAATATAATAAGTTAAAATAAGTTTATTTAAGAACGTTTGCCATTTTTCCAAATTGTTTAGAAAATTCTTTCATTTTTTTTACTAAATTTTCATCACCAGTAGACCTCTCCAAAATACTCGACATTTTAAGTAAAGATTGAAAAATAAAAAATTTCATTTCTTCCATTGTCATCTCCTTATTCCATAAATCTATATTAAATGAGTTTTTTGAATCAGCATCCCAAAATGATAAAAAAAATGCTTGAGCACTGGTTCTATCAATTTTACTATCAGATGCGTGCCAGAAAATTTCTTCAGGAATATTATTTTCGTTTAATACTATATCTATGTTAATATTTGCTTTTCTTTTTTTCATATACTTTCAATTTATGGCTTGTAATTAGATTCATTTAATAATTTTAAATAATTAGTTTCCCCCAAAACCTCTTCTAGAGTTTTATTATTGTTATTATAATAAGAACGAAGAATTTGCCAACCTATCCAAACTCCAAATCTACCAGGAGTTCCCAAATGATTAGAACTTGATGGTGTAATAAATTGTTGCTTTAAACTAGATTCGCCTGAAAAAAGATATTCATTTTCTAAAATATACTTCCAAACCATATTGGCATTTTTATTAAAAAAATCAATATCATTTTTTGAAGCACCAAAAATAATACTATCTGATAAATGGGGCAACATTATTTCACTAAAAAGATATGGCTTAGCCTTATTAATTATTGCTGATAATAAATCTTCATTGTTATTTTGTTTCATGTAAGAATTGCTAATAGATTGAAAAATCATAGGAGCAATATATTTAGATTGATACCTTTGTGTTAAGTACTCTGGAATTGGCTGCGGTCTATTAGAATAAAAAACATGATCTTTTCCTAAAAACCATTGTAATTGAATCAAAATTATATTATTTATCTTATCAAATGCTATCGGATTAAAAGGTGGTGAAAAGGTATCAATTATGTCATCATCTATCATTGTTACCAATCTAGGTTGGAATTCAGAAAAATATTTTTTTAAAATACAAAACCCATTGTAAACATCATCATATATATTATCTAATTTATTTAATTTAACAAATACAGAATCATAAATTATATTATAATTTAAATCGCTGGCTATATCTCTAAAAAAAAATTTAAGAGTATCTTTAAAGAAATACGGATACTCATTACTCAATTTTTTAATTTCGTCTTCAATATTTTCTCCTTCATAATCAAAAAGTTTTATTTCTGAACGTAAAATTGAATCTGTATTCTTACAAGACTTTACTAAATTTCTATTATTATTTTTTTCTATTGTGATTTTTTCATTTCTCGTACATGATGAAATAAATACAAAAGAAAAGGAATAAAAAATAATTATATACTTTTTCATTTTCTTATTACTAAAGACTAAATTTATGATTAAATTTTAATTCAACTATGAAAAAACTTTTTTTTACAACTTTTTTGATTTTTTTGTCCTCTGTTATTGCTTCTCAAGATATCAAAATGGGGCTTTTTCTTGCCCCCTCTGTTAATTCAATAAATATTAACGATTTTGAAAATGGAAAGAAAAAAATCGCTTTAAATTATGGATATTTAATAGAATATGCATTTAGTGAAAATCACTTCTTAGAATCTGGTTTTGAAATCTCAAAAAAAAGCGGTGAAATAAATAATATAAGCTATAAATCCCATTATTTTGTATTGCCAATTCAAGTTAAAATGAAATCCAGACCATTTGGATATTTAACTTATTATGCTAAAACAGGCCCATCCTTTGGTGTTAAAATCAGAGATAACGTAGAAGGAGTCAATGAAAACTTAAATTACGGTGAAGGAATGAACTTAATGCTTATGCTCAATGTTTCAATAGGTACAGAATATTCCCTAAAACAAGAATCTAGTTTATTCGCTGAAATTTTTATTAAAAATGGAATTACAAAAGGATGGCAAGACACCAGCGCCTCATCTTATGAAACTTTTTTAATGAATCAATTAGGTGTCAGTGTTGGTTTTTTATTCTAATTCAAATGGACTATAAATTTGTAACTAAATATATTTCAAATTGGATAAAAAACTATTGTTTAAATAATGATATTCATTGTTTAATTGTTGGTATTTCCGGTGGAATTGATTCTGCATTAACATCTACGTTGTGTGCTGAAACAAGAATCAAAACTATTGCTGTTTCAATGCCTATTCATCAAAATAAAAAACAATTAATACTTGCCAAAGACCACATTAAATGGCTTAAAAAAAAATATAAAAATGTTGAAGAATTAACTATTCAGTTAAGCGATGTATATGATATTTTTAGCAAACAATTTCCTAAAGAACTTCAAAATAAATTAGGGTTTGCAAACTCTAAAGCTAGATTAAGAATGACAACACTATATCAAATAGCTGCGTCTAAAAATGGGATTGTTGTTGGAACGGGAAATAAAATAGAAGATTTTTGTATTGGTTTTTATACAAAATATGGAGATGGAGGTGTTGATATTAGCCCTATTGGTGACCTACTTAAATCTGAAGTATATAAATTAGCGGAATTTCTAAAAATTATAAACGGTATTCAAACTGCAAAGCCAACTGATGGTCTTTGGGGAGATGATAGGACTGACGAGGATCAAATAGGAGCATCATATTCGGAAATTGAATGGGCAATGAAAAATTTGAATAAGAAGGATTTAAATAAAGAGCAAGAACAACTTATTAAACTATACAAGAAACATAATAAAAATAATCAACACAAAATGAACCCAATACCGGTTTGTCTAATTCCAAAAAATAAAATTACCTAATCAGGTGGGGCAATTTTGACAATAATATTATTAATAGCCTCAATGATAGGAATTTGACAAGCTAATCTGCTTTTCTTATCATCAACAGAAAATAATTGATCTAACATTGCTAATTCATCTTCTTTTTGATTAGCAATTTGATGATCCGATTCTATGTAACAATGACATGTGGCACATAAAGCCATTCCTCCACACGCACCTTCTACTAAATCGTGAGATCTTAAAACATCCATTAAGTTTAAGCCCATCTCTAGAGGTGTAACTATTTTATGTTTTTTACCTGTTTCGTCTATAACATTAATTGTAATTTCTTTCATTTTTAAAAACCTTTAATTCCGCCTAAAACTGTTGTATACTTAAATGAAGATTTCTGATTAGGAAAAACCTTTTTAAAAGCAGATTGTGCCATAATTGCCCCCTCATGAAATCCACATAAAATTAATTTCAATTTTCCTTGATATGTGTTAACATCACCAATTGCATACACTCCACTTATGTTTGTACTATAATCCAAAGTATCAACTTTAATTGCATTTTTTTCCAACTCCAATCCCCAATCCTTTATTGGGCCTAACTTTGGCACTAATCCAAATAACGGAAACCAAAAATCGGTAATTAAATTGGTCTCTTCTCCTTTTTTATTTTTTATTTTAATACTTTGTAATTTGTCATTACCCACGATTTTATTTACTTCAGCTTCAGTAATTAAATTTATTTTACCATTTTTTGCTAATTTATTAATTGTTTCTACAGAGTCTAAGTGCCCTCTAAAAGAACTTCTTCGATGTACTAAGGTTACTTGACTTGCAGTTTTTGCAAAATAAATTGCCCAATCTAAAGCTGAGTCTCCTCCTCCAGAAATTGTTATTTTTTTTCCTTTATATAACTCAGGGTCTTTAATTATATACTCTATTCCCTTTCCCTCAAAATCCTGTAAATTATTTATTAACGGCTTTCTTGGCTCAAAACAACCCAATCCACCTGCAATTACAACTACAGGAGCCTCATGCCTTGTTCCTTTATTAGTTGTAACTATAAAATTATTTTCCTTTTTTTCCAAATGCTCCGCTCTTTCACCTAAGGTAAAACCGGGCTTAAATGGTTTTATTTGTTTCATTAAATTATTTACTAAATCTTCAGCTAGAATTTCAGGATATGCAGGTATATCATAAATTGGTTTTTTGGGATAGATTTCAGAACACTGCCCCCCTGCGATAGGTAAAGAATCTATTAAGTGGCATTTCATTTTTAATAACCCCGCCTCAAAAACAGCAAATAAGCCACAGGGACCCGCTCCTATAATTATAATATCTGTTTTTATCATACCGATTTAATTGATTTAATTTCAGGAGCATGTTTTTTAATTGACTCTTCTATACCATTTTTTAATGTCATTTGATTTACTTCACATGTTCTACAAGCTCCCTCAAATCTTAAGACTAAATCAAAATCTGAAGTTACTTTAACAACTGTTACATCACCACCATCTTCATTCAAAAAAGGTCTAACTTCATCAAGACCTTTATTAATTCTTTCAAATAAATTTAATTCATTCATATTAGCAAATTAAGAACACCCTTTGGTGTGAGTTATTTTTACTCTTTTTGTTTTATTTAATTTTAAATTTCTTTCCATAGTTTTTTCCACAACACTAATTGCAAAATTTTTATACATCTCAGAAACATTATTGTTTTGAAGAGCTGCAGGCCTACCAACATCAGAAGACTCTCTAACGGTTTCTAATAAAGGAAATCTAGACAATAATGGTATTTCTAAATCTTTACTTAAATTCTCACCTCCTGCTTTTCCAAATATATAATATTTTTTCTTTGGATTATCATGAGGAGAAAACCAAGACATATTTTCTACCATCCCAATAATTGGAACGTTTATATTTTTCATTTTGAACATAGCTGCTGCTTTTTTTGCATCAATTAATGAGATTGGTTGAGGTGTAGTTACTATTACTGCTCCAGTTAATGGAAGAGATTGAACTAATGTTAAATGAATATCTCCTGTTCCAGGTGGCAAGTCTATTATCAAATAATCTAAATTTCCCCAATTTGCCTGATGAATCATTTGATTAAGCGCCTTGCTCGCCATTGGCCCCCTCCAAACAATTGCATCAGATGGTTTTGAAAAAAATCCAATTGATAAAAGTTTTACACCATATGCTTCGATTGGCTCAATTAAAGAATCACCATTAATATTAGAAACAACAGGCTTTTCTTTTTCTACATCAAACATAATTGGTATTGATGGACCATAAATATCAGCATCTATCAATCCTACCTTTTTTCCAAGTAAAGATAAAGAAGCAGCAAGGTTACTTGAAATGGTAGATTTACCAACACCTCCTTTACCTGAAGCAACAGCAATAATATTTTTTATACCATTGATTGTTTTTTTATTTTCTAAATCTTTTTTTGATTTCTCTTGAATAATAAAGTCAATTTTTACAGTGTACTCAGGTGATCTTTTATTAACAAAATCTTTTACTAAAGATTCAATTTTTTTTCTAAACTGTAGAGTTGGATTACTTATTGATAATTTTAATTCAATAATTGAATTCTCAATAGATAAATCTTTTAGAATATCAAAATGAACTAAACTTTTATTCTCTGATGGAATCTTTATACTTTGTAATAAATTTAAAATATCTTTCTTGGTTATTGACATATTAACTAATCTGAAAGCAAATATAAGTTATTGCTAGATTATTTTTTAAAAATTTCTTCTCATAAAATGTTTTTATTTTTAAATAATCGTATTTGTCTATTAAATTTGAATTATAAATATCATGAGAGGAAACAATTATTTTACTATTTAATCTCTCCAACACACCTAAAGTGTAACCATGTAAAAACTGGCTATCGGTTTTTAAGTGAATTAATGCCTTTTCCTTTAAAACACATTTATACTTTCTAAACATCTCAAATGATGTTAGTCTTTTTTTTCTTCTCCTATATTTAATCTGTGGATCAGGAAATGTTATCCATATCTCTGACACTTCATTTAAAGAAAAACAATAAGGTAAAAATTCAATTTGTGTTCGAAGGAACCTAACATTATTTAATTCATTTTCTTTTGCGTATTTTGCACCTTTCCAAATTCTAGAGCCTTTAATATCAATTCCAACGTAGTTATTTGCAGGGAATTTCTTTGCTAAATTAATTGTATACTCTCCTTTTCCACAACCGAGCTCTAAAATAATTGGATTATTATTTTTAAACTCTTTTTTCCAAAAACCTTTTAAGGTAAATCGATCATTTAATAAATCGAACTTTTCTGGTTGTATAGTATTTGTTAAACTTTTTAACTCTTCAAACTTTTGTAATTTATTTTTAGCCATCTAGTTTTTTGAATTCTTTATCACAAAAATAATTTATCTTGTCCCTAACTTCTCTAAATATTTGCAACTTATCCATCTCATTTCCTTTGACTTTAGCTGGATCAATAAAAGACTTATGCACTCTTTTTTGTATTGTTGGAATAATTGGACACGACTCATTTGCATCATGACATACTGTAAATAATACATCAAACATTTTTAAATCTAAGGAGTTAATTTTTTTAGACTTTTGATTTGAAATATCAATTCCTATTTCATTCATAACTTTTACTGCTAATGGATTTAAACCATGACTTTCTACTCCAGCACTTTGCACATTATAACCATTTTTTCGTAAAAAGCCCTCTGCCATTTGACTGCGACAAGAATTACCAGTACACAAAACAAGTATATTTTTCATTAATATTTTTATGATTATGAATTGAAAAATTTAACAATAATATATCAAATTTTATTAATTTAAAGTAATGGATATAAGCAATTTTAAAAAAAAAATATTTGAGATATCAAATAAACAAGAATTTGAAAAATTAGCTCTTGAACTATTTAATTATCAAATTAATAATAATAAATTTTATAAAAAATATTGTGACTTACTTGGTTTTAATACTAATACAATCAAAGCAATTGAAGACATTCCATTTTTGCCAATTGAGTTTTTTAAAACAGAAAAAATTTTATGTAATAACATACATCATAGTCATGTTTTTTACAGCAGTGGAACAAGTTCTGAAATAAAAAGTAAACACTATATTGATGATATTAAATTTTATGAAAAAAATTCGGCTTATTGTTTTGAAAAATTTTGGGGAAATATTGACGACTATATTTTCTTTTGTCTCACGCCTAACAAAAGCGAAGCCCCAAATTCTTCACTGGTTCACATGTGCGACTTTTTTATTAAATCTTCTAATAAAACTGCAAGTGGATTTTATTTAAATAATTATGAAAAATTGAAGGTTGAAATTCAAAAAGCTCAACGCAACAAAAGCCCATTTATATTAATTGGATTATCATTTGCGATCCTTGATTTAGCAGAAAAAAACAAATTTGATTTAGCTGGTGGTCAACTTATTGAAACTGGTGGCATGAAAAACAAGAAAAAAGAAATGGTTAGGGAGAATTTATATGACATTCTCAAAGAAAAATTTAATTTAAATTCTATACAATCAGAATATGGGATGACAGAGTTGTTATCACAATCTTACTCATATAAAAATGGGGAATTTGAAAGTCCCCCTTGGAAAAAAATTTTAATACGTGAAATAACTAACCCTTTAAAAATAAATAATGCAACTACTGGTGGAATAAATATAATTGATTTATCGAATATTCACTCCTGTGCATTTATTGCAACTAGTGACTACGGGAAGATTAGCAATAATAAATTTAAGGTTCTAGGTAGATTACAAAATTCTTCGATGAGAGGGTGTAACACAATGCTTTAAT
>JAYYFR010000022.1:0-5533 GCA_036158635.1 Bacteroidota bacterium
TGCACTATTCTATTTTCTGCACTAGGATTAGAGGCCCATGGGTCTGTTTCGATGCTTGAATCTCCTTCAAAATATATTTGTGTAGTTATTTCATTTTGATTTAAATATGATGATTTTAGATGAATATGACTAGGTCTGTAAGTTTGACCATTTAAGTATTTCCCTGGAAGAATTGTTTGAAAGGCATAGTTTCCATTTTCATCAGTAAATATTTTTCCTCTGTAAAAATCGTCTTCATAACCAGAGTCTAAGTATGTATTAGTTATTTCATTATATGTTCCTTTATTCGCATGCCAAATATCAACTACTGCATTAGGAATTGGGGTTTTACAGTCGCTAGCGTAAACTGTTCCAGTAATAAATAAAAAATTAGAGTTTATCTCTGGAGGAGTTAAAATAGAAATATTTGGAGGATTTTCAATATAGAATGGTCCTTGAATATCTGATGTTGTTTCACAATTTTCATCAAGAAAATTAAATGCACTTAATTTGAAAGGTAGAAAGGATAATATTCCTAAATTAAAAATTGATTTTAAAAAGTATTTTCTGGTTATTTTTTTCATTTTAATAGCAAATCTTTTAATTGAATTTTTTTATTTAAAACATTGATATCAACATTTTTTGAAATTCCTTTAATTTTACCCTGTTGTGAAAACTGCCAAATATCCCAATCTCTTTTATCTTTTAACGAAATTTTTTCATGTTCTAAATTGTAAAATCCTAAAAATAATTTATACTCTAAAAAATTATTTGATAAATATTGATTATAAAAATTAGTAACAGAGTAGATGATAGGTTTTTGATTAAAATGATTTTCTAATAAAATCAAAAATTTATTGAGTTCTTCTACATATTTTTTTTTAGTGTATTTATCATTTTGTTCTAAGTCTACCATTGGTACTAAGTCTTGTGGGTAATTGTCTATCGTATTAATAAAATTTTTAAATTGATCTTCTGCGCTGCTTGTTGACCTGAAATAATGATAACTTCCAACACTAAAACCATTTTGTTTAGCGTTTTTGATATTTTCAATATATTTCGTGTCTTTTGATCCTTTTCCTCTTGCTCCTTCGGTTGCTTTTATATATACAAATTGTATTTTATGATTTCTCCATTTACTAACATCTTCCCAAATAATATCTTTTTGATGGTGTGAAATATCAATTCCAATTATTGAATTTTCATCAACATAGTCTACTGAATAATCTCCTTTAGGTAAAGGTTTCGTGTCCTTTATAATTGCTCTTATTTCTTTTAAAAATGATTTGATTTTATTTTCATGTTGGCATGAAAATAAAAATAAAATTGGTATTAATACGAATCTTGTTTTCAATTTATCTGTTTAAAGATTAAAAAAAACTATTTTTGTCATATAAGGTGCCTTTATACAAATATAAAGACTTTAAAATTTATAAAATGAAAAAAAATGTTGCGCTTTCTTTTTTTTTAATTTTTATTAATAAATAATATGAAAAAATCAATTCCTAAAACCGTTTCTATTTGGGCAAAAACAGTTTCTGAAAGAAATCCAGAAAAACAAACTCAACTATACTCTAAGAACTCTGTTCTTTTAGCTACTTTTCAAACTCTATTTCTTGGTCACGAAGGTGTCATGGAGTACATGATAAGTTTTTTGAATAAAGAGTCTATAGAGTGTCAAATTATTGATAATTACACTCATAACGATGAATCAGGAAATTTTGAAGTAGCTTCTGGTCTTTATGAATTTACATACATGCAATCCGGAGAAAAAAAAGTTGTAAAAGCTAGATACACTTTTGTTATTAAAAATGATTTAATTATATCACACCATTCATCTATACAACCTAGTTAATTTTATGAAAAAAGCATTTTTTTTTACTTTATCTTTATTATTTATTTTCTCTTGTTCAAGAGATAAAAAAGCAAAAGATATTGTTGTTGCTGAACTTAATACACCATGTGAATGTGTTAATTCTTTGTATACAGTTGCTTTAGAAATTAATGCCTTATCAAAATCTAAAGATGAAATGGATTCTTCTAAATATCAAGAAAATAGAAGTTTTTTAGAATCAATAATGAGTTCAATTGACAATAAGTGTATTATTTATGAAGGTGGTGATAGTTTACTAAAAAGCTGTGAAAATTACCAAAAACTTCAATTGGAAATGGAAACTTATTTTTATGAGTAAAAAAATAATATTTATTTTCTTTTTTTTAAGCTCTTGTTTTGTTTTTTCACAAGGTAATTTTACAATAAGTGGTTATGTTGAAGATTCATCCAGTGGAGAAACATTAATTGGAGTTAATGTTTATTCAAATGAATTGCAAATTGGAACATCAACAAATAGTTTTGGTTTTTTTTCATTGACCTTACCTAAAGGAGAGGTTGAGCTTATTTTTTCTTTTGTTGGTTATCAGGACTTTAAAGTTAAAACAGATTTATTATCTAACACTAAAATTAATCCAAAATTAATTTTGGACTCACAGTTTATAGACGAAGTCACTCTTGAGAGTAAAGTTTCAAATGTAAAATCAACACAAACGTCTGTTATTTCCGTACCTGTAAAACAAATTAAATCAATTCCTATGCTTCTTGGGGAGGTTGATATTTTAAAGTCCATTCAACTTCTACCAGGTGTTCAGTCTGGAAATGAAGGTACTTCTGGTTTTTATGTAAGAGGAGGGGGGCCTGATCAAAATTTAATTCTTTTAGATGGTGTTCCTGTTTACAACTCATCACATTTATTTGGTTTTTTTTCAGTTTTTAATGCTGATGCTATAAAGAATGTTAAGTTGACCAAAGGAGGTTTTCCTGCTAGATTTGGAGGGAGGTTATCTTCTGTTTTAGAAATTGACATGAAAGAAGGAAATATGAAAGAATTCAAAGGGGAGGGGAGTCTTGGGTTGATTTCATCCAAGTTAGCAATTGAAGGTCCAATAATTAAAGATAAAGTTTCATTTATAGTATCAGGAAGAAGAACCTATGCTGATTTATTATTGAATTCTCTTAACCCTGCTGACTCTGGAGTTGATGGTGGTTATTATTTCTATGATTTAAATGCTAAGTTGAACTATAAAATCTCAAATAGAGATAGAATATACTTAAGTGGCTATTTTGGTGATGATATTTTTGGTTTAAATTTTACGGACAATTCAGATGAATTTAATTTTGGTTTAGGCTGGGGAAATAAAACTGCAACACTAAGATGGAATCATTTATTCTCTGATAAGTTATTTAGTAATACTACATTTACATATAGTCGATATGCATTTGATATAGATCAAGGATTTGATTCAGGCGATTATGATTTAAGATTTGGATATATTTCTGGTCTTAAAGACTTTGGTGCTAGAACAGATTTTGAATTTTCTCCCAACCCATATCACTCCATAAAATTCGGAACCTCCTATACATATCATGACTTTTTTCCAGGTCAACTTGATTTAGATTTTGAATATCCCAATGGTGTATCTGATGTTGATATTGATACTGTATTTTATTTCTCTGAAGATTTAGTAGCTCATGATGCCTTTTTTTACGTTGAGGATGAAGTTAAGTTTTCAGAAAGACTTAAGGCTAATTTTGGTTTTCATGCTGGTATTTTTTCAATAAGAAATAAGAGTTATTTTAAACTACAACCTCGTTTTTCTGGAAGGTATATGATTGATGATAAATGGTCTCTGAAATGTTCATATGCTGAAATGCAACAAAATTTACATTTACTTACCAATTCATCCGTAGGTTTACCTACTGATATTTGGGTGCCTTCTACTGATTCAGTCCCTCCACAACAATCTAGACAGTTTGCTATGTCTGTTAATACAAATTTATTTAATGGTGCTTTGGAAGCAAGTTTAGAGGGTTATTATAAAACTATGAACGACTTAATTTCTTACAAGGAAGGTTCATCTTTTTTTGATGCAACTGGTTGGGAATCCTCAATTGAAACTGGAGGAATGGGTAGATCTTATGGTTTAGAGCTATTTCTACAAAAAAATAATGGAAAAACAACTGGTTGGATAGGCTATACATTATCGTGGTCAGATCGAAAATTTGAAAATATAAACTTTGGTGAATGGTACTCTTATAAGTATGATAGAAGACACGATATTTCTGTTGTGATGTCTCATGCTTTTAGTGATAGGTTAGATATTGGTGCTACTTGGGTGTATGGAACAGGAAATGCTATTACATTCCCCCAAGCTACTTATTGGTCATTTGAAGGTGGTCCAAACGGAGATTATATTCAAACGGTTGAATATTATGGTGAGAGAAATTCAAGTAGAATGAATCCATATCACCGATTTGATTTTGGTATTAACTTTCATAAACAGAAAAAAAGCTATAAAAGAACATGGAATTTATCTGTTTACAATTTATATAATAGACAAAATCCATTTTTTGTTTATTTAGCTCAAAATGATAATAATGAAAATGTAGCTAGGCAAGTATCTTTATTTCCAATAATCCCAACAATAACCTACAGTATAAAGTTTTAATTATGAAAAAGATTTTAATTTTTTTATGTTCAATTTTAATTTTTAGTTGTCAAGAACAAGTTGTTGAGCTAGAAATCCCTGGACACACTCCATTTTTAGTTGTTAACGGAATTCTTGATACTGATTCAATTATGTCTCTTCATGTTTCAAACTCTGTTGGTGCTTTTCAACAAGGTCAAATTAGTTCTATTTCTGATGCTAATGTTCTATTATATGAGGATAATAATTTACTTGGAGAAATGAGTGTTGATTTTAACAACCAAGATTCAATTTATATTTTAGAGCAATCTGGATATTGGTGGGGAGCAGATCAAATTGAACCAATTTATTATTATACTTATAATGGTTTTCCACAAGTTGGCTCAACTTATTCAGTTGAGGTTAGTCATCCAAATTTTGAAACTGTATCAGCTGAAACTACAGTTCCTCAAGAAATTGAATTATCAGAGCTGGAAATCCTTGATAATTCAGATGTAAGCGAGACTTATGTTTCTACTCTAAATTTAAGTTTCTTTGATGATCCAAATGTTAGTAATTATTATAGAATTAGTTTGTATGTACATACTTCTGGAGAAGTTGAAGACGAGGAAGGTGAGACTGAAACTATAAAGAAATCATACCCACTAATTTTGTATTCTAATGATCCTTCTTTTTCTCAAGGTATTCCTTGGGATGGGTATAGTTTTAGTGGAAGAAGAGTGTTTTTTAGTGATGATTTATTTAATGGTACACAAAAAGAGATATCTTTTGATTTTGAATATAAAGTAGATACGGAAATGAATGATAGTATATTTCTTCAACTAACTTCTTTTAGTGAAGAAGCGTTTAATTATTATAATTCTATGGAATCTAATGATGATAGTTTTTTTAGTGAAATAGGTACTGAGCCAGTTCCTATTTATACAAATGTTGAAAATGGTGCTGGAGTATTTGCTTCAGGTAAATCAATTTACTTTCAGGTAATTCCATAATTTTCGGGGTATAGCTTAGTCCGGTTAAAGTGCACGTCTGGGGGGCGTGAGATCGGAGGTTCAAATCCTCCTACCCCGAC
>JAYYFR010000023.1:0-10048 GCA_036158635.1 Bacteroidota bacterium
TTTCAATATACAGATTATCAACTTGGTGATGAAAATATTTTTATTGAGGAGCAATTTAATGTGTCATCAACTTCTAATATCGCAGATAATTTCTTAAAAAAAATAATACTTAAAACAAATTTGCTTGGTAAGAGATCTAGAGGCATTAAAAATAATGTGAGTATTTTTATTCATGAGGACGGGGAGTTTGAAAAGAAGATTATTATTGATTAATAAATATTTTTTAGCTGATATCTAAGCATATCTTACGAATAAACTTCTTTCAATTTTAACTTAAATCATTAGTGCGTTCTTTATCCCCAACAGCATATAGGAATCAATCATCACTAATTTTACTGTTCTTTTTCTTTTCATTATACTCTCTCCATTTTCTATCTCCTTCCATTCTTCTCCTTAAATCTTCTTTTGCTGATTTTACTCTGTATTTAATTATTCTATCTCTTTCCTCAGCTGACTTGCTTTCCCATTCTTTTTTTTCTTTTTCTTTTTTTAAATAATCTTCATAGTCATGTTTTGCATTCTCAAATAGAATACTTATGCTCCATAATGAAAATATAGAAGATGGTACACTGATGAAAAAAAAGTAGTAGGAGTTATTAATGGAAAGATATAATGTTACAATTGATATTGAAATAAATAATAAATTCAGAATAAATGGAGTTTTATCTCTTTTGTGTCTTTTTAATATAATTTCAATTTTTTTACTCACTTCACGAATCTATGAAAATTTTTTAAACCCCAATCATTGGTAAGCAAAGTAATATAAGTATTTATCAAGGTTTAAAATTCAACAAAAGAAAATATACTAATTTCAAAAGTTATTTCACTAAACTTTCTTTCTTTGAAATTATTTTTCTTGTGTACGTTTTTTTGCTCTGTATCTTCGAACTTTTTCTGTCCTAACTTACAATCTAAACTACAACTATAGAGTGTCAAAGTAAAAATTGTTAAGTTTGATTTATAAAATGTAATAATGAAAAAACTACTACTTATCTTATTTTTGCTCCCTTATTATTCGATAAGCCAAAATTTTCCAATTTATCTCAGAGATACAAACGGCGGTGGTTCTTTAAATTGGGTAGAATTACCACAGTCAATAATTGAAGATATTGATAATAATTATGTTTACTGCGGATCTATGTTTGATTTCAATAATTTTTCTCAAACAATAACTTTAAATAAATTAACAAGTAATGGAATATTTGTTTGGAGCAAGAACTTTAATGTTGGTGAGGCTGTTGAAGTTATTAACTCTTCAACTGGAGGCTATACAATATTGGGTGAAGTTCCAGGAACTTCCTCTTATGATGATGATATAATTGTAATCAAAGTAGATCAAAATGGAAATGAAGAATGGAATAAAGTATTTGGAGTTGTCGGGGGAGATGAAGATCCAAGAGCTATCATAGAGACGAGTGACGGTGGTTATATAATTTGTACGGATTCAAAGTTAAATCAAGGAGCTACGGATCATGTAAGTGTTTTAAAATTAGATTATTTAGGTAATTTAGAATGGTCTAATGATTATGGAGTTGGTGGTAATAACGATTCAAGAACAACTTCGTCAATACAGCAGACATTTGATGGTGGTTATATATTTTCTGTTGATAATTCTATTTATAAAGTAGACTCTAATGGACAAATTGAGTGGCAAAACAATTATGGTTTTAATCTAACATATGACGGTGATATTAAAATTGACAATAATGGAGATTATATTATTTGTGGTGAAAAAGAAGATCAAAATAATTTTTCATATGATCTATGTTTGATAAAGATTAATTCAATTGGCAATGAAATTTGGAGAAAATATATTGGCGGACCAGAAGATGAGTACTGTGCAGAATTACATACAACAAGTGACGGAGGTATTATATTATTTGCTGAAACAGAAATTAATGGTGATGAAGAGATATATGTTCTTAAAACTGATAATAATGGAAATCAAGAATGGGATTATACATGGGGTGTATTAGGTGAAGACTTTTCAACTTCAGGGCTACAAATGTTCAACAATGAGTTTATTTTATGCGGAGTTCTTGAAGATTTTGGATCAGGAATAATTATAAGATTAGATGAGAATGGAAGTGCAACCTCAACCTTTAATATATCATTAAACTCAAATAGAAAGCTAAAAAAAACTGTTGATATTTTAGGAAAACAAATTAAGTCAAAAACTAATAAACCTCTTTTTTACATCTATGATGATGGAACAGTAGATAAAATAATAACAATAGATTAACAATGAAAAAATCACTAATTATATTCTTCTGTTTTCTTTTAATATTTAGTTCTTGTCAAAAGAAACATATTTCTGTGTCAAAGGTTGATAATAATTTTTACAATGTTAAGTTTCATAATGGGGCGAATTTTAATATTGGAAAGAAATGGGTGCCATTAATACAAATTGCTGACATTCAACAAGAATATAACGATTGGAGATTTGCTATTAAAATGTTAAATACATCAAAAAATGGATTCTTTGCTGCTAATTTATATTCTGAATCTTTTATTTACGGCAAGCAGTTGACAGCTTTAATGAATTTGAGACTCTACCCTGAAGGACTTATGAATGAGGAAACAAATATGTTGTATAGTCAGAATGATGTATCTAAAATGGACGAAATAGCTTTATCTAATATGAATGATATTTTTTTAACTACAGTTAAAATGGTGCATGGTGATAGGCTATTAGAATGGAAAGGAACAAAAAAAGAAATCATTAATGATAAGTATTATTTAGTTTGCAACTACATGAGAGAATCTATGCACGATAACACTAATAAATTTAATGTAAAATTGTATAAACTATTTGATGAAAAAAAATCATTAACTCTAACAGTTTCGTATAAAGATATTACACATTTGAAACATAAAATGGAATCAGTTAGAAATGATATTGCTAACTCCCTTAAATATAACAAATAAAATATGAACAAAGAATTTTCTGAATTACAAACTAATAAATGGCATAATTTAATTTTCTTTTTTGCTGTATGGGCATGTACTTATATCATACATTATATTGATTTTTCAACCGAACCTGCAAGTTCTGTGGATGAATTTCAGGTTCAACTTGGGGCAACTCTGGCTATAGTTCTTATTGCCTTTATACCTTATTGGGTTATAAAATTACTAACTGCTATTGTCTTAATAAAAGATAATGGTAGATTTATTTGGCCTAAAAACATAATGCTCTATTTTATACCTATTGTTGTGTGGTTTTTTGTAATGTATTTAATGTATTTTCAATACTATTAACAATGAAAAAACTAATTCTTTGTCTTTTGTTAGCTACTTTTTCAAGTATGATTTTTGCTTCCTTTCCTGTAAAAAATATTTTAAATCAAAATGAGATTATTCCAGAATCAAAAACAGTTGAAAATTTCTATTTAGATTATTATTAATTAACTTATATTCTAGAATTTCTCGATATATGAAAAAAAAATATTTTCTTTTTTTCTCTCTCATCATCTTTGCATGTGGTAACAATAATCAATTAAATTATGTGTCTTACACAAATAATGATAGCATATTAATGCAAAAGTTAAATTTATGTTACAATGGAGATAGTGTAATATATAATGGGCTAAAAGATGAATTTTTTATGCCTTTAGAAAGGTGTAGAGATTGGAACTATCATTCATATGAAATTGATAAAAGATTCTATTTAGTTATACCTGAATCAGCTGGATATATAGGCTCAGCAGGAGGGTCAATTTATCTTTATGAAAAATCAAAAGAAAGTTATCAATTAATTGATGAGAAAATTGGTTTTTTTAATGTTCAAAAATCTGATATTGATAATTGCAAGTTTTATTATACTAAAGTTGATAAAACCACTATTCCATATAAAGAATACGAGTATATATTTGATATAAATTACAAAAAGAAGGAAATAAGAGAATTAGAAAAGAATCTAATTAATGTTTGGAGTAATTAGCTAAACATAAACTACAACTATATAGAGTCAAAGTAAAAATTTGTGTTTGATTAAGAGTCTTCAGCTTTAACCAAATCTGAAACAATTTTAGCAGATAGCAAGCATAATGGTATTCCTCCTCCCGGGTGTACACTACCACCGCAAAAGAAAAGATTTTTTACTTTATTTGAGAAATTAGAATGTCTCAACAAAGCAGAAAATTTATCATTACTTGAGGATCCGTACAATGATCCATTTGATGAGTTTGTTTTTTTTTCAATATCTAACGGGCTAATTACTTTTTCAAAGTCAAGATACTTTTCTATATCAATTTTTAAATTCTTGTTTAACTTTTTGATAATATTTTTTTTTGCAGATTTTATTAAATCATTCCAATCTTGTCCATAGTTATTAGGGACATTAATCATTGTAAACCAGTTTTCACAATTTGCAGGTGCGTCTTCAATATTTTCTTTTGAGGTTATATTAATGTATATTGTTGGATCTTTAGAAATTTTTTTATTTTGAAAAATATCATCAAATTCTTGTTTATAATCGGCAGAAAAGAAAATATTGTGGAGATCTAATTCTTTAAATTTTTTTTTGACGCCCCAGAGAAATATAATAGCTGAACTACTTTTTTCATTTTTTGTAACATTACTTGGTTTAATTTTCTTTGACATCAAGCCGTAAGTGTGTTCAATATCAGAGTTGCTAATTACAATATCAGAAATAATTTGATTTTGATTTACAACTAAACCAATTGCTTTTTTATTTTTGATTACTATCTCTTCGACCTCAGAATTAAAATTAAACTCAACTCCAATTTCTAAAGCAAGATCATAAAGTTTTTTTGAAATCATTCTCATTCCCCCTACTGGAAAATAAACTCCATAATGTTGCTCTAGATGAGGTATCATAGACATTATTGCAGGAGTTTTATATGGTGATGACCCATTGTATGTCGCAAATCTATTATAAAATTGAGCTAATCTTTTATCGCTAAATGTATTATCATTAAAATCAGATAAGTTTTTAAAAATCCCAAGCTTTCCAATATTTAAAATCGCTTTGATAGTCTCCAAAGATAAGTAACTTGATATTTTATGTAAGGATTTTCTCAAGAAAATACCATTTGTTAAATCGTATTTTTTCTTATTAAGTTCAAAATAGCTTATTAATTCATTTTCACTTACTTTAAAGGTTTTGGAGGCTCTCTTTGCAAATTCTTTTTTTTCTGCAGGGGCATTAAACCGTGTGCCATCTTCATAGAAATAATTACATATGTATTTTTTCTTTTTGAAATTTAGATAGTTATCAATTTTTTTTCCAGTTGAATCAAAAATTTCTTCAATTAGTTCTGGCATCGTTAACAATGAGGGGCCAATATCAAATCTATAACCCATCATTTTAAGTTCATCTATTTTACCTCCAAAAGATTTATTTTTTTCATATATTTTGACATTGTATCCTTCATTTTTTAATCTAATAGCACATGAAATACCTGCTATTCCTGAACCTATAATTGATATATTTTTTGTTTTTTTTTTAGAACTAATCAATACTGTATAATCTTTTATGTTAAAAGTTATGCAAAATTAATAACTAATATTGATATTTGGAATATTTTTTTTTTAAAAAATCCAATAAATGTTTTTGATAATAAACAAAGCATAAATTAAAACTTTTTTTAGTCAAAGTAAAAATTGTTAAGTTTGGATAATGAGAAAATTTCTATTTTTTTTTCTTTTAAATCCACTCTTTTGTTTTACTCAAAGTTTATATAATCCGTACTTATTATATGAACCCTCTGGAGGAATGTATGATTTAGACTCGTTAAGAATAATAGAAATTAATTTTTATGATTCTAATTTTAATAATGTACTTGATAGTTCATATTTTAATGATCCTTTATATAGACTTCCTGCTCAAATTACTTTTAACAACATAACATTAGATAGTGTTGCTGTTCGATATAAAGGAAATTCAAGTTACATAAAATGTAATTCCGCTCTTAAGAAACCTTATAACATCGATTTTAACCAAATTGTTGCTGGTCAGAAATTGATGGGTTATAAGAAAATGAAGTTGTCTAATTCTTATTTTGATCCTACATTTATAAAAGAATTATTGGCAACTAAAATTTATCAAAGGTATTTACCTACATATGAAACAAATTTATTAAAAGTATACACTCAGGGAAGTTATACTGGCTTATATGTAAATCAAGAAGCTATAAATAAACAATTTTTATTAAAACATTTTTCTGAGAAAGACGGATCATTTTTTAAGTGTGATCCGATTGATATGTTTAGCTATAGTCCTAATCTTCAATATTTAGGAAATGATAGTTCTTTATATTACAACAGCTATGAGTTAAAATCTGATCATGGTTGGAAAGACTTAATCAGTTTGATTGACATTTTAAATAATCATCCAGCAGATATTGAAAATATTTTAAATGTTGATAGAGTTTTGTGGTACTTTGCAGTTAATCATATTGTAATGAACTATGACACTTACAATATAGGAAGTCCTCATAATTATTATTTGTATAAAACTAAAGATAATCTTTTCCAGATTATCCCTTGGGATTTAAGTGAAAGTTTCATTAACGCATCTGGGCCTACCACATCAGGCATGTTATCTGATCCATACTTATTATCACCAAACAAACCTCTTTTAAATGCATTGTTGACAAATCAATTATATCGCAAAATTTATACTGCTCACCTTAGAACTATTGTTAAAGAGTCTTTAGATACATCTTGGTTTTTACAAAACATAAATAATTTACAATCGTTAGCTTATTCAGCAGTTTTAAGTGATTATGAAAAAGGTTTTTCGACTCAAGATTTTTTTGATAACATTAATCAGGTTTCTGTTCTTAATCAATGGATTTCATCTCAACCATTAATGCCAGTAGTTTTAGCTCGAATTAATGATTTAGCGCAACATCCAGAATTAAATTTATCATCTCCATCAATATTTAATGTAAATATTTTAGGAAATTATATTACTACTGAAGTTTCAGGCGCTGATTCAGTTCATTTAATGCTAACATTAAGTGAATATAATTCTAGATTTCAGAAAATTGTTATGGTTGACAATGGGCAAAATGGAGATTTATTTGCTAATGATGGTATCTATACTTCATATTATCAATTTCCTGTAAATGGAGATAAAGTCAAATTTTATATTAGAGCTATTAATAGTAACGCTATAACACTGTCTCCTGAGAGAGCAGAATATGAGTTTTATACTTATTCAACAATTACTGGTAATACCAAAATAAATGATACTGTTCAGAATAGATTATTAAAAGTTATTGATATTTCTTCAAAAAATAGTAAAGCTAAATCAAATAAAGTACTTCTTTATATTTTTGATGATGGAACAGTTGAAAAGAAAATAGTTATAGATTAATTTTGTCAACTAAATTTATATACAGTCATAGTAAAATTACTAAGTTTATTAAAATAAAATACAATGAAAAAAATATTTAAGGTAGAAATAATAAAAGAAAATGCATTAAGCACCTTATTTTTTGGCTCAAGTAAATTACCAATAAAAAAGATGGAAGCATGTCTAAATAACTATGGTGAAAAAGGGTGGGATGTTGCGTTTCAAGTTATTGAGCAACACAGATTATTTTTATTCTGGTCAAGAGAAGCTATTGTTATCACATTTTCCAAGGAAATTGAGAAATAAATCCATTTAAGAAACCAAAAATTAAAAAAATGAGAAATATTTCATTAATTAAAATATGTAGTACAGATAGATATGTATCGAAATTTATTTAGTTCAAAAGGGAGTTTTAAATACTTTACGAAATGATTTTATAAAAAATAGTTTATTCTCTTTATCATTAAAAAAATTATGAAAAAATATATAGTTTTAATTTTATTAACTACTCTTGGGTTTCTTGTTCATAAATATTGGAAATCAACTCCACATTATAGTGCTAAAAGAGTTTTAGATTCTATTGAAAACAATGACATTTACTTATTTGAAAAACATTTTGATGTTGAGAGGGTAGCTGATAAAATGAGTAACGAATTTGTTGCTTTAATGAAAAATATTGATGATACGGACGATGATGATTGGGGTTTAATTGGTAAAGAGTTTGCATCAGGTTTAATGGAACTAATGAAACCTATTTTGTCAAAACAAATATCTCATGAAATTAGAAAGTCTGTTTCAAAAAAAGAGACAAATTCATTAACCTCTGATTCACTAACATTTGCATTGTTTCAAACCCCTGATTTAAGCTTAATAAATAAAGATAAAATAAGTGTTACAATAGCGTTATTATTTGATTCAGAAAATATAAAGTTTAATAAAGAAGGTTCAACAACAACCTTAGAGGTATTAATAGACCCTTCAAACGAAAATGATGTAATTGAAATTGTCTTAAATAAATATGAGGATTATTGGAAAGTAACTGAAATTAATAATTTAATTTCATTTATTTTAGAAAATGAAGATTTTTAACAAAAACCCAATAACTAACAATAAAAAAACTATTTTTATTATAAATACTAACAATCACATCTCAAGCGCAAGATGGTATTAAAAAAAAGACTACAAAATGCAAGAAAATAATTCACACGAAAATCAGGATAAAACATTTAATGAAGATTTTAAAGATGAGCAATCAGTTCAAGAAAAAAATGAAGTTAAATCTAATAATTTCAAATCTTTTGTCTCAAATCAAGACATATTAAGTAGTGCATGGGATTCTCTTAGTGGTTATTGGGGAATAGCCATTGGTTTTAGTTTAATATATGGAATAATAGCTGGGGTTGCGGCACAGTTTTTTTTAATTCCCATACTTCTAATTGGCGGACCTTTATCCTTAGGATACTCAATCTTTACTATTGGTATAGTTAGGAAAAAAAATCCGCAAATTGGTGATATGTTTGAAGGATTTAATTTTTTTGGAAAAGCACTAGGTTCATACCTTTTGTATTTTCTTATAGTTTTTAGTGGTTTCATATTATTAATCGTTCCTGGAATTTACTGGGGCTTGATGTATTCCCAGGTATATTTTATTTTGGCTGATAATCCAAATATAACGGTCAAAGATGCATTTCAAAAGAGTAAGGAAATAATGGATGGAAGTAAGTTAAAGTTATTTCTTCTTCAACTTTTGTATTCAGTATTGTTCATACTTTCTGCATTTACCTTATTTATAGGTTTAATAGCAATTATACCATGGATTAGAGTTGCAAATGCCAAATTTTATGAGTACTTAATAAATAATTCAAAAGTAAACTAGTTTAAAAAAAATAGTTTAACAATGAAAAAACTACTAATTATATTGCAAAAGAAATATTCCGGAATTTAAACCGAATTTTTCAACATATTTTCAATCTGTTTGTTTAACTCCCTTGACAAATCCAATTATAAAGTCTATAAACCATTTAATAGATAAAAAAGCAATCCATAAAATTGAAGTAGAAAGGTGAAGTATAAACTTAATAAAGTTTATACAGAGAATAAACAACATGTAGATCATTTGAAAAGTAGCTGCATTTTTACCTCTTATTTGAACACCAGCTAATTTAAAACTTGAATAATTTGGTTTGAATATATTGTAAGCTCCTCTTTTATTTTTAATTGATGTACTAAATCCGTTCTTTGAAATATTAAAGTTGAATGGACCATTATTGTATCTTCCTATGAATTGAAAGTTGCCATTTTGCAGTCCCATTCTAGCGCCTTTAAATAGTCGTTTGTGAAGTCGGATTCCATGGTTTGTGTTAATCGTTGCACCAACGCCATCTCCTTTAAATGTTTTTGTTGCAGAAATACCTCCAGTTCTTGAAATCCTTATATTTTCTCCTCTGTACTCAACTCTTTTCTGAGGTTTGTTACTATTTTTTGAATTAGTATTTGACATTTTTCTGTTCCAGTAAATTTTACTTTTTCTCAATACCTTTTTTCTAAATTACGAAAAAGGAGATTACAATGTATAAGTTTAGTCTTCATATTGAATTTAAAACTCTAACTAAATAAAGTCAAAGTAAAAATATTAAGTTTGATGTATTTCTTGTCTATAAATAAAACCTACAACTATTAAGAATCAAATTAAAAATCATTAAATTTATTTATATTAACTTA
>JAYYFR010000024.1:0-44610 GCA_036158635.1 Bacteroidota bacterium
ATAATTACTTGTTTATGACACCAAGTTTTTTAAGATAATCCTCATAGACTTGCTGATCTATGTTTTTTTGATTCCATATTCCATTTACTAATAATGCCAATTTTGCATCAATATCATCTTGAATATTAACACGGAATTCATAATATGAATTATAATCAGTTGCTGTGTAAGAATTCCACTTATTTAAAAAACATGAAATTGGATTAAACCAATAAGTTGATTCAATAAATTCATTTTTTAAGTTGTTTCCCTCTTCAATTTCAACAATAACTTTCTTATTCATATCATTCGCTACAGAACATATAGTTTGCCTCAATGCATTATAATTTGCATCATTTAAGCTTCCGTTGTTTGCTTTAACTTGCATACCGTAAATACTTTCGTCGACATTGGGATATATAACATTCAATTTTTTGTAAATATTTTCAGCAGGCAAACTAACCATTTCATAAAAATCATTTCTATTAGCATCTAGAAAATCAGTCATATAGTTAGTCGGATGTTTTAAGGATGCATACTGATGTACTCCCCCAGGAAGAACAACACAAAACAATAACCAAATACTTATCATTTTAAATGCTATAGAACTTGTGCTATCACTGTAAATTATAATAAAGTAAAAAATTATAGAAAATAATACAATATATGCAGATGATAGTAAAATTAAATCATAGATACTGTTATTAAATTCTATTGGAACATTATTAATCAAAACAACAGAAAATATTAACATTAAAACTGTTATTAAAAGAAGAAAAACATAGAATAAAAATCTAAATAAAACCCATTTAGAAAAAGATCTTGATTGTATTGTAATAAGTTTTTCAAATCTTAAATCTTTTTCGAGCCCACCTATGTTATAAGTTAAAATAATGAGTAAAATTGGTAGTAAAAAAATTATTAAAAAAGAAAAATCAATGCTTCCATTTACTAGTCTCTCGGGGTTTGATATTTCCTCCATCATATCTGCATCAAAAGTCGAACTCCATTTACCAACCTTTTTATAATAAGAGTACTGCTCAGCCTGACCTATTCCTAATGGAAGTAAGGGTGAAGGATTTTTAATAGTATATAACGGAATGTATTTAAATGCCCAATCTGGTTTTTGTTGGGTTAAATCATTTTCAAACCAACCTAAGACTTTATCGATATCATTTTTTTGTTCGTTTTCAATATGAGTTATTGTATTTATTTGTTTGTTATAAAGACTAAAACCATTATATATTGAGTAAATACAGGCCAAAACAAAAATTAGATAGGTAATTACTTTAGAAATATTTTTTCTAAAATGATGAAATTCAAATAAAAAAACATTAAAATATCTCATGACTTATTTTTTGTAAAGAAATTAATCATTAGTACTGATGATAAAAACCAAAAAAGTAATGCAATTATGTCTAAAATATATTTCCAAAAAAATGTAAATAAATAAGGAACTTTATATTCAAAATCATTAATTGACTGATAAAATGAAGCATCTGCACTGTATGTTTCTGTAAATTTTTCATTCAAAATTTTTATAAAATCCCTCCTGTATTTTTCACCTTGACTTAGAAAGTTTAAATGATGATACATATCAGTTCCTGAAAAACCCATACTCAAATTTTGTAAGGAAGAAAAAGGGTTTAAAAAGCCTGATATCTGATATTTTTGTTTTTGGGATTTTAACTGATCATAAAGTTTACCAAAGTGTTTGTCCCATACTTTGTTGCCATATTCTTCATCCGCTTGCATTACAATGCCCCTAAAGTTTATTGGAAGTTGTGATAGACTATCAACATTATATTTTTCTAAAGTAGCATTTTTAAGTTCTTCAATGTGATCATCGTCCATTGGACTGTGTCCATCAATACCTTTCTTTCTATCTTCAGTCATTGAATCTTGAAATTCAACTCTAGTTGGTAAAGGATGCATTGACTCCAGTGTATTACCTATAATTTTAGGAAAAAATACTGACCACATAAACCAAACAACAATAGTTAAAGATAAAGCTGAAGTTGAATTTTTAAATAATATGGAAACAGCAACAGATAAATTTATAATAATTAAGTAATAAATATTATAAAAAATGATAAGTAGGATTAATCTAAAAATTGTGTCCGAATCTAATAAACTAGAGTTAAAAATAAATTGTATAATCAATGTTATAAACAAAAGACAAAAACCTATCAGCCAAATGCTGAAAATTTTTGAGTAAACTAGTTTTTTTAATGAAATTCCTTGGGTTAATAAAAGCTTAAGTCGTCCACTTTCCCTTTCTTTTGAATAACTATTAAAAGAAAGAAAAATTAAAAATAACGGGATGAGAAATTGAAATATTAAGGAGGGTTTTAATTTCCCTAATTTTGAAATCATTAATGATTGAGAGGCCTCAGAAAACATAACATCATTTTGTTTATGACCTTCAAGTCTCAAAACATTCCCAGTAACAGAATTTACTCCTTCATCAATACTATTTAAGATTGTAGATTCCTTAAATGCATAGCTGCCAAAATGAGCTGCTCTATGGGGATTTGAAGTTCCCATATCGTCCCATTGTTTTCTTATATGTTCTTTAGCATCTTTTTGGGATTGAATTAAGTTTTTATTCTGTAAGATTCCTAGAATTGTTGTCACAAATAAAGAAACAGAAAAAATAAAAGATAAAAGAAGAAAAAGTCTACTTCTAAAAAAACCCTTAAGTTCATTAACAATAACATTCTTCATTTTAAAACAGTATTAGTTTTTCATAAAATTTAAATAAATACTTTCTAGTTCATTTGAAGAAACATTATTTGTATCCATCTCTTTAATTAATTTTCCATTTTTTAAAATACCTATTTTATTACATGTTTCTCTAACTCTAAAGATGTCATGTGAAGCCATTAATATTGATGAACCATTGCTAGCTAATTTTTTTAATAATTCAGACAATTCATTACTTGATAAGGGGTCTAATCCACTTGCTGGCTCATCTAACAAATATACTTTAGCTTTCTTAGCATAAGCAATAGCAATACCTACTTTTTGCCTCATTCCTTTAGAGTAACTTGAAGTAACTTTTTTGTGAAAGCTGTCATTTAAACCACACTCTCTTAAAAAAGAAGTTAAATCATTTTTACTATACTTTAAATTAGCTAATTTACAGAAGTAGTCAAGATTCTCTAAACCACTTAAGTAAGGATATAAATTTACATTTTCTGGAATGTAACCAATTGAACTAGTTGGTATGTTAATATTAGCATCTTTTAGCTCAATAGTACCATTGTCAGGCTTTAAAAATCCTAAAATAAGATTAAGAGTTGTTGATTTTCCGGCTCCATTAGCTCCTAAAAGACCATATATTTCGCCTGACTTAACCTCTAATGAAAGATCTGAAAGCGCTTTATAGTCCTTGAAAAATTTAGAAATATTTGTGAGTTTTATCATAACTTTAAAATTAAAAGGCCTCAACAAATTGAGGCCTTAAAATTAATCAATTAAACATTAATGTGCGTGTTCTTCGCAATGAACATCACTTGCAGAAAATTGATATCCTGCTTCATAAGTAGTTCCCATGTGGTCAAATGCTGTTACAACTGTCCACCCATTTTCTTCAACATCATGAAGATCTTCTCCACAAAATTCACCTATTTCATAAGAGTGATCAACAGTGCCATCAGCCATCATAATTTCTAAGTGACATTCTTGACAACCTTCATGATCGTGATCATCTTCTTCACAAGAAATTAAAAAAAAGCTTAAAAATAAAGCTAACATTATTGGATTTTTCATAATTCTAAAAATTTAATTAAACATTGACAACTCATAATAAGTTGTTTCGCCTTTTAAAAGCTCATCAGAATGTTTTTTTTTTAAAAATCATATTTCACACTAACATTAAACGATCTTCCAGGCTCAGGCACACCAGGACCTACTTCTTTAATTCTTGAAAGGTGAGGAACATATTCCACATTTAATATATTTTTTATTCCAGAAACAATAGTCATATTTTTAAGAGGATTAAAAACTAACTCAAAGTTCAAAAGATTATAAGAATCTGATGGAGATTCATATAAAGAAACATTATCTTGATTAAAAACAAACATATGGTATAAAGAAATATTACTCATCTTTAAAAACTTGTATTGTTTTACGTCAAAATTTACGGAGGTTTTAATCTTGTTAGCTGGCGTGAGAGTTAAATAAGTATCTTGATCTAAATTCCGAGCATTTAAGAAGGAATAAGATTGATGAAAATGTAAGTTGTGAAGTATATGAGGATGATAATGAATGTTAGCTTCAAAGCCATATAAAATTACATCTTTAAATTGCTCGTAATTATATATTCTGTAAGTATTATTATAAAAATCATTAGTTGGGTTAATTGAAATAAAATTATGTATATATTGAAAAAAAGGATTAACTACAAATGCAAAATGTTGACTAGACCATTGATGTTTAAAATCGAACTGATGACTTTTTTCATTTTCTAAATTTAAATTACCAATTTCAAACCTCATAGTTCCATGATGCAATCCATAAGAAAAAAGTTCGGAAAAATGAGGAGATCTAAAAGAACTTGAATAAGTTAACCTAGAAATGTGATCATTTTTTTCAATGAAAAAACCAGCAGAAGATGAAAAAGAAGTATACGAGTTCTCAAAATTTACATCACTACTCTCAACGTTCTTATGGTCAAATCGAACTCCAATATTAAAACCAACACCTTTATTCTCAAAATCTAAAATAGAATAAAATCCAATATCTTTAGAACTAGCATTAGGGGTAAGCGTATCAGTTGCTTCAGCGTTTTTATTATCTAAATATTCAAACGAAGTTCCAGCATTAAAAGTAAAATTGTCATAAAATTTCTTATAGTTAAAACGACCTATGGAGTTATTTGTTTTAATATCAAATCCTGGAACTGTCCATTTTTCAAATTCTTGTAAGTGATTGATAAAATGGCCAATAAAAAAAGTATATTTTGATTGATTATTGAAAATTATGTTTTCTAAAGTAAATAAATGATTGTTAATAAATTGCGTTGGCCTAGTGGCCTCATAATCGTCTGGCAATATTAATTCACTACTTGCTAAATCATTTATATCTATTTCACTTAAATCTCCATGTGCGTGAGCTGGAATACCAACTTCATCAACATTATTTTGATATCTGAAAATACTTTGAGTATTATCAGTTCTTTTTGCTATAGAAAATTTAATCCCTTTATTTCTAAACCTTGAGTTAAAAAGATACGTATTATTTGGCAGCCTATAATCAGCTGCAAAATCATATTGACCATAAAGATTAATAAAAAAATTATTGATAGACCATTTAAAACCAAACTGATTTCCAAATAAAAAATGACTATTATCAAATTTTGTTGCTATATAACCAGATGGTATTTTACTTTCAATAAAAGGAGAATCCTTAAAAAAAACTAATCCTCCTACTGCCTCACCACCATACATTAAAGAAGATGCTCCTTTTATCAGCTCGACTTCAGATAAACCTAAATCAGTGAAACCAATACCATGATCATTAGCCCATTGCTGGTTGTTTACTTTCATACCATTTAGGTAAGAAACAACTCTTAAACCTGATAAACCTCTGATAACAATTTTTTGTATACCAAGTCCTGATCCAATTGTATTTATTCCTGGAAGTTTAGTAATAGTTTCTACTAAAGAAGAGGATGAAATAAAATTATTATTTAACGATTTAGTTTCAATACTAAGAGTTTTACCTTCCCCTAATTTTTGACTTTTATCAATTATACCAACCTCATCTAGCTCAACATGTAATTTTTCTAAATAAACCTTTAACTCTCCTCCTTTATAATTAACTACTTTGCTTGAGTAGCCGTATTTTTTGAATTCAATAATAGAGTTTTTAGGAATTTTAGTTGAAAACGAAAATTCACCAAACTCATTTGTATAAGAGATTATGTCTTGATCTGCAATATAAACAGAAGCATTTTGAATTGGAGCTTTATCATCTAAATTGAGTAAAACACCATTTGTTTGTGAGTGCAAGTAAAAAGAAAATAAAAAAATAAAATAAAAAAATTTAAAATTCATTTTTAGTTACAATTTGAACAAACTCCGTTAACATTAATACTTATCTCATTGAACGTATAATTAGGAACTTTTAGTTTTGGAAAATTATCAAGATCTAAACATATAACGTCATCACATTTATCACAAACAAAATGAATATGCTTGTGATTATGGTTGTCATTTACTCTACATTCATGATTACACAGAGCAAAAAACTTCCTGCCATTATCCAAAATAATGCTATGAATTAATTTATTTTTTTCAAATATTGAAAGTATCCTAAATAATGTTACTCTGTCAATATCTTTAAATTTAGAGTTTATAACTTTTATATCTATAGGCTTATCTTCCTTTAGAAAAAAGTTTAGAACTTTGGACCTATTTTTCGTTATAGCTAACGAACAATTCTTAAGTAATTTTTTACCTTTTAAATGCAACATTGTTGCAAATATAGAGAAAATATTTAATTTTTTGGCTTATATAACATCCAATCTTTAACAAAGGCACCGTAGTTTTTAACAACAAAATTATTTTTATCATTAAGAAAACTTGAAGAAACTATTATTTGGTCTAACCAACCCCATTTTCCTTTGTAATTATAACTTCCACAATCAAGATTGGACATCAGATTTGTCAATTTATTCTTTTTAGTTTTTAACAAAATATTTTTAAGACTTGAATTAGATGGGTAATCATTAAAATCACCCATAATTATAATTTTTTCTTTTTTTTTGATGTTATCTTCAATATATTTTTTTAAAACATTTGCAGCATATATTCTTTTATGCTCTGTTTCTTTAGTCCCTCCCCATCTCGATGACCAATGATTAACAAAAATATTTATTATATCGTTTTTAATTTTTAATTGAACATAAATAATATCTCTAGTTGGTTTTTTTGAACCTGGAATTTTTACAGTTAGAAAATCACTTTTAATTAGTGAAAAATTTTTATCAAATAATAAAGCACAATCAATACCTCTCATATCAGGACTTTCTCGGTGAATAATACTATATGTGTGATTTGAAAAGAAAGGTTGTTTTAATAAATCTTCAATTACGGTTAGATTCTCAACTTCACTAAGACCAATGATATTTGGCATTTTATTTGAATTTGCAGATTGAAATACTCTTTCTAATTGACTTAATTTATTAAAATATTTATTTGTATTCCATTTTTTGTCAGAGCTAGGTAAAAAAGAATTATCATTTCTTTTGGGATCATCAATTGTATCGAAAAGATTTTCAACATTATAAAACATTGTAAAGATTTCATTTCCGTAATGATTTAACTCACAGTAAACTGGTAGATGATCAGAAAAACCACCGTACCAATTAGAACCACCATAAGTTCTGTTGGGTTTACCAAAACTTTTCTCATCACAATTAGAGTAAAAGTCTGTGTTTGTATTAGACTGGGAAAAAATAAATAATGGAACAAATAAAAAAAAATATAAATAACTTTTCATTTGACAAATATGAGTGAAAATTATTGAAAAACTATTGAAATGTCAATTTCTTTACCATCTCTTAATATCTTTACTATGGTACTATCTCCTTTCTTAAACTTACTTAAACCTTCCATATAACTCATCATATCTTCAACATCTACTGAACCCATTTTTATAACTATATCTCCTTTTTTTATTCCAAATTGACCTGCAGTTTTTTCTTTTGATACCCCATCAATACGCATTCCTTTTCCACTATACAAATAATCGGGCATAACCCCAAGAGTCACAGAAAATTTAGGAGTTTGTCTATTGTCATTTTTTGTTTCCTGAAAATCAAAAACAGAAATTGAAGAAGAGTCTTCAATAATACCATTAACAAATTTTAAAATTTCAAAGATACCGTCGTAATTAATTGTATTTCTCTTATCCCTAGGTGTGTGATAATCATTATGTTGACCAGTGAAAAAATGAATTGCAGGAATCTCATGTAAATAAAAAGAGCTATGGTCTGATGGACCAATCCCAGACTCAGATAATTTCAAAGAAAAATTTTCATCTACATTAACCTCATTAATCAAAGTTTGCCACTTTGAGCTAGTTCCTGTTCCATTTATGGCTAAATCCTTATTGTCATTTAATCTACCAACCATATCAAAATTTAACATAAAACGAACATCCGCTAAATCAATAGTAGGATTTTTACAAAAAAATGAAGAACCATATAATCCCATTTCCTCTCCATCAAAAGCAATAAATAAATAATTATAAGATTTGTTTGAGTCATACAAAAGATCTATCAATGTAATTGCTAAAGCAACACCACTGGCATTATCATCTGCACCATTGTGTATTAACCCTTTTCCATCGATATCTCTTGAACCAAAATCTCCTAAACCAACGTGATCATAATGAGAACCAACAACTAAAGTTTCATTTTGATTATTATCAATATAACATATTATGTTTTTTGCTAATTTATCTCCGTAATTAACATTTTTCATATGAGGGTTTGATGAAAAAGAAAACTCAAATTCTTGAGTGTAAATATCAACATTATCATTGTTTTTAAATATTGTTTTTAAATAATTTAAAATATATTCCCCTGCTTTTTTACCACCAATTTCACCTGCTTGACGACCTTGATATTTATCGTCTGATAATTCATATAAAATATTCCTAATCATCATTTTCGAGTACCAATCTGAGTGATTTTGAGATAATAAAATACTTACTGCAAAAAAATAAAAAATTGATAAATAAAATTTCATAAATATTATTAATTTTGAACCATTCTAAATAACAAATTTATGAAACAATCAATCATTTTAATAATCATCATATCAATATTTTCATCCTGTAAAAATCCAACTCAAAAAAATGATAAAAACTATAAGATTGAAAAAGATACTTTAAGGTATAAAAATGAAGTTCATTTAAAAAATCTTAAACAATTAACTTTTGGAGGGGACAATGCAGAGGCATATTGGAGTTTTGACGACAAAAAACTAGTTTTTCAAGCAAAAAATGAAAACTGGGGTGCATTATGCGATCAAATTTATATCACAGACTTTGATAATTACAATATGAAAAACGAAATTCCAAAAATGATTAGTACAGGAATGGGGAGAACTACTTGCTCATATTTTATGCCTGGTGACAGCTCTATAATTTATGCTTCAACTCACTTAGCAGATTCGCTATGTCCTGAAGAACCAAAAAGAAGAGAGGATGGAAAATATGTATGGCCAATTTATGAATCATTTGATATATTCATTTCAGACCTTGATGGAAATATAACACAACAACTTACAAATCAAATGGGATATGATGCTGAAGCTACAGTTTCTCCATTGGGAGATAAAATTGTATTTACTTCGATAAGATCTGGAGATCTAGAACTTTATACATGTGATATTGATGGTAATAATGTAAAACAAGTAACTAATGAAATTGGATATGACGGAGGAGCATTTTTTTCTAATGATGGAAAAAAACTTGTTTTTAGAGCATCAAGACCAAAAACTGAGGAAGATATTATTGAATACAAACAATTATTGAGTGAAGGACTTGTAAAACCCACAGAAATGGAAATATTTGTTTGCAATGTAGATGGAAGTGAATTAAAACAAGTTACTAATCTAGGAAAAGCAAATTGGGCACCTTTTTTTCATCCATCAGATGAAAAAATAATATTTTGTTCTAACCATAAATCAAAAAGAGGATTTCCTTTTAATTTATATATGATTGATTTAGATGGAAAAAATCTAAAACAAATAACGCATGACTCACAATTTGACTCCTTCCCAATGTTTTCAAATGATGGAAAAAAAATTGTATTTTCATCTAATAGAAATAATGGAGGAACAAGAAACACTAACTTATTTATAGCTGATTGGGTAGAATAATGAACTTAAAATCTTTTTATTTAATTTTTATTTTTTCTTTTTCTTTTTGTCAAGAAAATACTCAATATCCTAATGATGTTAAATGGGTAACAAAATCAAAAGAATATAAAATATTGTGCGAACAAATATATTTCAATGCTTGGAAATCAATAAAAAAAGAAGTTAAAAATTCTAAAGAAGCTGTTATTATTATGGATTTAGATGAAACTGTTCTTGATAATTCAAAATATCAAATAGAATTATTTAAAAAATCCGAAAAATACAATCCTGAAAGTTGGAATAAATGGGTAGAAAAAGAAGAAGCTGATTTAGTTCCTGGAGCAAAAAAATTTATTTTAAAATTCAAGGACAAAGATGGTTCTAAAATTATTTTTTTGAGCAACCGAGATAATTCAACTCTTATTTCTACAAAAAGAAATATGAAAAAATTAGGAATATTATTTGAGGATGATATTTTTTTACTCAAAAAAAACTCTGAAGATTCCAAAATTAAAAGAAGAAAAGAAGTTTTATTGGGAATTAATAGAATGGAAGAATACGGTCCAAAAAAAATTATTGCTTATTTTGGAGATGCCCTCGGTGATTTTCCAAACGATAAAAAATATACATTTGGAGTCAATAATTTCATTTTCCCTAATCCAATGTATGGAAAATGGTGATCAAAAATATTTTGAAGATTTACGTATATAAATAGTAAAAATGATTGAAGTTTTCAATAGAGAAAGTCAGGTTTACGGCGAATTCAATGGAGGGGAAATTATTGAAAACAAACCTATTGGATTCCCTCATGAAAGAGGAGGAAGTAAAGCATATTCTAATTTATTTTACTGGGCTTATGCAAAAGCGAATGTTGACAGTACAATTGGGTTACATCCGCATAAAGGATTTGAAATTATGTCTTACGTAATCAGTGGAACAATAAAACACTATGACACACTAATTAAAAAATGGAAAAACTTAGAAGAAGGAGATATTCAAATTATTCAATCTGGGTCAGGAATATCTCATTCTGAATCCATAAACAAAGATGCCTCAATTTTTCAGATTTGGTTTGATCCAAATTTAGAAAAAAGTATCTATCAAAAACCTAACTATGAAGATTACTCATCAGATAAGTTTATTTCCAATGGACCAAAGAAAAAATTAGTTGGAAATAATGCACCAATAAAAATACTTGCTGAAGGAATAGAAATATTTGAATTGAATTTAAAGGAAAATTTTTCTGTTAAAACTAATCTAGAACAAATATTATCAATTTATGTACTAAATGGGAACCTAAAAATTTGTAATCAAAAAATAAAAAAACATGACTTTGTTAAAATTCAAAAAATGAATGAAGTTGAAATTATAATCAATGAAAATTCCAGACTATTTTGCATCTTATCTTCCTCAAAACTGTCATATAAGACTTATGTCAGATAATACTTTTAATAAATATCATCAAACTCTATTACTCCCTTTAAATATATAACTGCTTTTCCACCAATAATCACTCTTTCGGATTTATTAAAACAAATTAAATCCCCCCCCCTGTTTGATAACTGAATCGCTCTAAGTTTACTTTTATTTAGTCTATCAGACCAAAAGGGGATTAATGAACAGTGTGCAGAACCTGTTACAGGATCCTCTAAAATCGTTGCTTGAGGAGTAAAATATCTGGAAACAAAATCAACATCATTTCCAACTGCAGTAACTATAACACCTCCATGTCCAAGATTAATTTTACTAAATTGATTTGTATCAATGAATATTTTTTCAATTTCACTCTGTGAGTCATAAACAAGTAGATAATCTCTGGATTTTAAAACTTCTTTTGGTTGAATATTTAATGACAATTTAATTTCATCAGGAAGTTTTGAAGTTACAGGTTTTCTAGACGGAAAATCTAAATAATAAATATTACCCTCAAGACTAACACTTAGCTCGCCACTCATTGTTTTAAATAAAATCTGTTTTAAAGTATTTTTAAAAACTGATTTAATAACATGAGCTGAAGCTAAAGTTGCATGTCCACACAAGTCAATTTCATGATCAGGTGTAAACCATCTAAGTTCAAAAAAAGATCCTTTATTAATAAAAAAAGCAGTCTCGGAAACTGAGTTTTCTTTAGCAATATTTAACAAAAATTCATCTGGATACCATTTTCTTAAAGGAACAACACAAGCAGGGTTTCCACTAAAAATTTTATCGGAAAATGCGTCAACTTGGTATATTTCAAGTTTCATTTTTTAATATCTTTTGGTTTATAAATCTTAATTTTCTTTTTATGATCTAAGAGTGACTCCGAAACCATTTTATCAGCTAAATCATATACATGCAATGGCTTAAAAGATTTTAATAAACCAATTCTATTCAATTTTGTTAAAATTGAAATTGCAATTTTTTCACCAGAACGAAGTAAACTTGGTTGTCTAATTAATGAAGGTGGTTGGAAAATATGAATCAATTTAAAATCTAAACATTTTATTCTATTTTCCAAGGCTCCTTTAATTCTTGGATAAAAGAAAAAAGAATTTTGGTTTGCACCTATTGATGAAATAAGTGAGTAAATCTTTATATTATTTTCAGAAGCCATCTTTGCAAAATCAAATTGATAAGTGTAATCTACTAAGTATTGATTTTTTTTTCCTCCAGCTTCACTTCTGGTTGTTCCAAGACAAGAAAAAAAAACATCGCCATAAATAAGCTTTTTATAATCTTTTAATTTTGAAAAATCTATTTTATGAACTGTAAGCTTATCATGAGTAATGCCAATATTTTTTCTTACAAAAATAGTGACTTTACTAAAATTAGAATTATTTAACAATAGTTTTAAAATTTCTTGCCCAGTTGCTCCTGTAGCTCCTAAAATTATAGCATGTAACTTTTTCATATTACTAATTTACACATTTACCATTAGACCAAATTTTAAATAAATGCAACAATGTTGCAATAATTGATTATTTTTGTTCAAAAAAAAATATGTCAATCCCAAAAAAATTACCCGTCACAGTTTTATCAGGTTTTTTAGGTGCTGGTAAAACAACTCTTTTAAATCACATATTACATAATAAACAAGGATTAAAAGTTGCTGTTATTGTTAATGATATGAGTGAAGTTAATGTAGACGCAGATTTAATAAAAAATGAAAACACTTTATCTAGAACAGAAGAAAAATTAGTAGAAATGAGTAATGGCTGTATATGCTGTACATTAAGAGAAGATTTAATGATTGAAGTAGAAAGGTTAGCTAAAGAAAATAGATTTGATTATTTATTGATTGAAAGTACTGGAATAAGTGAGCCTGTTCCAGTAGCTCAAACTTTTTCATTTATCGACGAAAACAATGGCATAGACCTTTCCAAGTTTAGTTATATAGATACCATGGTAACAGTTGTTGATGCATTAAATTTTTTAAAAGATTTTGGAAGCCCTCAAAGATTAAAAGATAGGAAATTAAGTGATATTGAAGGAGATGATCGGACTATTGTTAATTTATTAACTGATCAAATTGAATTTGCTAACGTTATAATTATTAATAAATGTGATCTGATTTCCAAAGAACATTTAGAATTATTAAAATCAATAATAACTAAGTTAAATCCTGGCTCAAAAATTATTGAATCAAAATTTAGCAAAATTGATATTAGTGAAATTATTGATACAAAATTATTTGATTTTGCTAAAGCCGAACAAAGTGCAGGATGGATAGCTGAACTAAACAAAGAAGAACACACACCAGAAACTGAGGAGTATGGAATTAGCTCATTTGTATTTAGAAGTAAAAAACCATTTCACTCCGATAGATTTTGGAGCTATGTACAAAATAAATTTTCTAGCTCAATTATAAGAAGCAAGGGTTTATTTTGGTTAGACTCAAGGCCTGAACAAGCAATCTCATGGAGTCAAGCTGGCGGATCACTTAGAGCTGATAGCGCAGGCGTTTGGTGGGGAAGCATGCCATTTGAAAAACGAATAGAACAACAATCATTTGTGGAAAATCAAAAAATGATTGAAGAAAACTGGGATAAAGATTTTCAAGATAGAAAAAATGAGATTGTAATTATTGGAATTGAAATAGATAATAAAAAAATTAAATCTGAACTTGAAATGTGCCTTTTAACTGATTTAGAATTAAAAAAAAGGGATTGGAAAGTTGGTTACGAAGACGATTGGCCAGTAGTTAGGGTGAAGCCCATCTAAAGAAACTTAATAAATTTGTTAAATTAATTTTAAATTTGAACTCTAAAATAATAGTCATGACTTTAAATATATCTCAAATAAAAAAAATTTTAATTTTTATATTTTCATTTTCATTTATTCACGCTCAAGAAAATTTAAATAATAGTAAGTTCAAACAATTACATGAAGAACTACCAACTCCAAATGTTTACAGAACAGCAAGTGGAGCTCCAGGTCATGAATATTATCAACAAAAAGCAGATTACATTATTAATGTAGAACTGGATGAAAAAAATCATATAATTTCCGGAGATGAAACTATTACTTACACTAATAACTCCCCTGATATATTAAATTATTTATGGGTCCAATTAGATCAAAATGTAAGAGCAAAAAACTCACATGCTCAACTTACTACAACAAATAGCATGAATGACAAAATGGACTTTGGAAGTATAAAGAGAATGCATGATAAAATAAATTTTGATGGAGGGTTCAAACTAGAAAAAGTGACTTATACAAATGGAAAAGATCTACCATATATAGTAAATGAAACAATGATGAGAATTGAACTTCCAAAAGGATTAAAGCAAGGGCAAACATTTTCATTTAAGATAAAATATTCTTACAACATCAATGATAGAATGAAAATTGGAGGCAGAAGTGGATATGAATATTTTGAAGATGAAGATAATTCAATTTATACAATTGCTCAATTTTTTCCTAGGATGGCAGTTTATAATGAAGTAGAAGGATGGCAAAATAAACAATTCTTAGGTAGAGGTGAGTTTGCTTTACCATTTGGAGACTATAAAGTTAGTATAACTGTACCTGCAGATCATATTGTAGCTGCTACTGGTGAATTAAAAAATCCATCTTCTGTTTTAACTAAAAAACAATTAAAAAGATGGGAAAAAGCAACAAATAATTACGATGAACCTGTTATTATTGTCACTCAAGATGAAGCTGAAGAAAATGAAAAACAAAAAAGCAAAAAAATGAAAACATGGATTTTTGAAGCTGAAAATGTTAGGGATTTTGGTTGGGCTAGTTCTAGAAAATTTATTTGGGACGCCATGGCAGTTGATATTTCTGGCAAAAGAGTTATGGCTTACAGTTACTATCCAAAAGAAGGAAATCCTCTTTGGGAACAATATTCAACAAGAGTTGTTGCTCACTCTTTAAAAACTTATTCAAAATATACAATAGACTATATATACCCTCAAGCAACTTCAGTACACGCAAAGAGAATAGGAATGGAATATCCTATGATTTGTTTTAATTTTGGTAGACCTGAGACTGATGGAACTTATTCTGAAAGAACAAAATATCGAATGATAGGAGTTATTATACATGAAATAGGTCATAATTTTTTCCCGATGATTGTTAACTCTGATGAAAGACAATGGACTTGGATGGACGAAGGTCTATGTTCTTTTGTTCAATATCTAACAGAACAAGAATTTGAAAGAAATTTCCCATCCAGAAGAGGACCTCCATCAAAAATTATTGACTACATGAAAGGTGATAAAAGTGGTATCGTGCCAATTATGACAAATTCTGAATCAATTCTTCAATTTGGTAATAATGCATATGGAAAACCTGCAACAGCGCTCAATATTTTGAGAGAAACAATTATGGGGCGAGAATTATTTGATTATGCCTTTAAAACATATAGCGAAAGATGGGCATTCAAACACCCAACTCCTGCTGATTTTTTTAGAACCATGGAAGATGCTAGTGCTGTTGATCTAGATTGGTTTTGGAGAGGATGGTTCTACACAAATGATCATGTAGACATTTCCATAGATGGAGTAAACTGGTTTAAGGTAAATACTGGAAATCCTGATATTGAAAATCCATTAGCAAAATCTGAAAAAGAAAAAAACAGTACTTATATCGGAGATTCAAGAAATAAAACCTCAATTTCAAAAACAATTACAGAAAAAGATGAAAAAGCAATTGACTTTTACACTACATATGATCCTTTTTCTGTTAATATTTTAGATAGAAATAATTATAAAAATTACTTGAGTAGTCTAGATAATGAAGAGGAAGAGATTTTAAACTCAAATAATAATTATTATGAAATACATTTTAGTAATGTTGGTGGACTAGTAATGCCTTTAATAATTGAATTTGAATTCACTGACGGAACTACTGAAGTAATTAGAATACCTGCTGAAATTTGGAAAAAAAATTCTGAGAAAATTAAAAAAATATTTATCCTTGAAAAAGAGTTACTAAACATTAAACTTGATCCATTCTTGGAAACAGCTGATGTAAATATGAATAATAATTATTGGCCGCCTAGAATGGAACCAACTAGATTTCAATTATATAAACAAAAGGAAAGATTTCAACAAAATCCAATGCAAATAGATAAAAGAGTAAAATTGATTGAAGGATTAAATGAAGAATAGAAAATATGTTTAAAACTCTACTTCTATTAATTTTTTCAATTTTTTTATCTCTACATGAATTTCATATTTCACATACTTCAATGTATTATAATGAAAACTCTGATTCTTTGGAAATTACAATTAAAGTACCAATCGAAGACCTAGAAAAATCTTTAGAAATAAAGGATCAAAAACCTTTAGGAATAGGTACTATTAAAGAGCTAGAATCAATTGATAAAAAAATTAATACTTATATTAAAAAAAATCTAAAATTATATTTCAATGGAAAAAATATTGAATATCAATGGGTTGGAAAAGAAATTGATGATAATCTTGAAGAAATATATTTATACTTTGAAGTCCAGGACTGTACTCAAACTGACATAACAAGTAAAATTAAAATCTACAATACAGTTTTTTTTAACATAAATGAAAATCAAGTTAATATTGTTTTGGTTGAATATAAAAACAAAAAAAAGAATCTAAATTTCACCAAGGACAGTGAAATTCAAATCTTTAAATTAAATTAATTAATCAAGATTTAATTGATTAATACATCTAATTACATATAAGGGATTATATTTGACCGAAATTAAAAATTATTCAAATGCTTTTCTCTGCCATCAAAATAAATGAAAATATAAAAAAATCTCTAGATGAACTCGGCTTTTTAAAAACTACAGAAGTTCAAACTGAAGCAATTCCATTTATTTTAGAAAATAATACAGATTTAATAGCATTAGCCCAAACTGGTACAGGAAAAACAGCAGCATTTGGAATTCCGATAATAGAACAAATAAATATTGAGAAAAAATACACACAATGTATTGTTTTATGCCCCACTAGAGAATTATGTATTCAAATAACAAAAGATCTTGAACAATATGCGAAATACATGAGTTTAAAAATAAATTCTGTTTATGGAGGAACTGATATAAAATCTCAAATAAAATCACTGGCCAAGGGTAATAACATTATTGTTGGAACGCCTGGGAGAGTTTTAGATTTAATTAAAAGAAAAAATATAGATTTAAGCAAAATTAAAACTGTTGTTTTAGATGAAGCTGATGAAATGTTAAATATGGGATTCAAAGATGAAATTGATAAAATTTTACATAAAACTCCAAAAAACAAGCAAACATTACTTTTTTCAGCAACTATGCCCAAGGAAGTATTAAAAATTTCAAAAAATTACATGAGAAATGCTCATATAATTGAAGTTGCTAAGAGAAACGAGAGTGCAAAAAATATATCTCACTCATATTATTTAGTAGGTGCAAAAGAAAAATATTCTGCATTAAAAAGATTGTGTGATTTTAATCCAAATTTATATGGTATAATATTCTGTAGAACAAGAAGAGAATGTAATGAAGTATCAGTAAAATTAATGAAGGACGGTTACAACGCAGATGCATTACATGGAGATTTATCCCAATCTCAAAGGGATTATGTTATGGGAAAATTTAGACAAAAAAATATAGAAATATTAGTAGCAACTGATGTAGCAGCTAGAGGATTAGATGTAGATGACATAACTCATATTATCAACTACAATTTACCTGACGATAACGAAGTTTATGTACACAGATCAGGTAGAACAGCAAGAGCTAATAAAAAAGGAGATTCAATTATAATTGCTACTGAAAGAAACATAAAAAAAATAAAAGAAATTGAAAAAATGATTAACAAAGACATCTTGTCAAAAAAAATTCCAACCGGAGATATGATTTGCGAAAAACAACTATTAACACTAATAAACAACGTGGTAGACTCTAAAGTAGACGATCAAATTGAAAAATATTTACCGGTTATATCAAAAAAACTGAAGCATTTAGATAAAGAATCATTAATAAAACACTTTGTTTCTGTTGAATTCAACAGATTTTTATCTTTTTATAAAAATTCACCTGATTTAAATTCCAAAAAAAGTTTAAATAATAACAAGCAAAAAAATGAGAATTTAGTTCGTTTACACATGAACATTGGAAAAAAAAATGGTGTAGGAGCTCAACATATACTTGGTCTACTAAATGATAAAATCAAAAAAAGAAATATTTACATTGGAAAAATAGATATAATGAAAAGTTTTTTGTTTTTTGAAATTGAAAAGGAGATGGAGGATTTAGTTTTAAAAAAGATTAATAATCAAAACTGGAGAGGAGTAAAATTAAAATTAGAAATTGCAAAAAAATTCACACCTAAACCACACATCAAAAAAAAAAAATAATTTCTAAACATAAAAATTGAAAAAAATAACTCAAATATTAATTTTAATTTTTATTGGTTTAATAACTAAATCACAAGATGTTTCAGGTACAGTAACTTCAAATAATAAAAATATATCATTTGCAAATATTGTAATTAAAGGAACAAAAATTGGATCCACATCAGATGAAAATGGATTATTTAAACTTAAAAATGTTCCACTAGGAAATCAAACTCTTTTAGTTTCTAAAGTAGGCATGAAAGAGAAAGAAATAATTTTAGAAGTAAAAAAAGGGGAAAATATATTAGATGTAGAATTATCAATTTTTAACCAAAATTTAGACCAAGTTGTTATTAGTGGGACTAGGACTGTAAAAAAAATATTAGACTCACCTATTATAGTTGATATAATTAATAGTCAAAAATTAGAAAACCTTCAAGCATGTTATCTAGCTGAAGGACTGAACTTCCAATCAGGTTTAAGAATTGAAACTGACTGCCAAACTTGTAATTATACACAACTAAGAATAAATGGTTTAGATGGAGGTTATTCACAGATTTTAATTAATGGTAGATCTATATTTAGTCCCCTTGCAGGTCTTTATGGACTGGAGCAAATACCATCAAATATGATCGAAAGAATAGAGATTGTAAAAGGTGGAGGGAGTTCTCTCTACGGATCCTCAGCCATTGCTGGAACTGTTAATATAATAACTAAAAATCCATCTAAAAATAGCTATCAATTTGGTTATAATATATCAGCTATTAACATAGAGTCAAACGATATGAATTTCCAAGCGAATTCATCTGTTGTTTCTGAAAATATGAATAGTGGAATTACATTTTTTATTAATCAAAGAACAAGGACAACTTACGATCATAACAGTGATAATTTTTCTGAAATACCTTATTTACAAAACAAAACATTTGGAATTAACCTTTTTTACAAAATTTCAGAGCTTCAGCAAATTAAAATTCATACAGGAAATATTTATGAATATAGATACGGAGGAGAAATGATTGATCAACCCCCTCATCTTAATATGCAATCTGAAGAGAGAATTCAAAATATTCTTTTTGGTGATATAAATTATCAAATTGATTTTAACAAGAACTCTAATTTCATTTCATACCTAGCAATACAACAAACAAAAAGAGAACATTACACAGGAATTAGACCAGAAATTGGGTCTTTAAATGATTTAATATTTCTATCTAATCCACCTTACGGAAAATCAAATAACTCAACTATGCAAAGTGGAATACAATTAAACCACGAAATGGATTACATATTTGGTTCAAATATGATTAGCACTGGTTTTGAATACATGATGGACGATATATTTGATGAAATAAAATCATATAATTATTTAATTCAACAAAAAGTCAATAACCTTGGGGCATATATCCAATCTGATTGGACTTTACATAAAAATTTTAATTTTTTAAGTGGAATTAGAATAGATAAAAATTCATTAATCAATAGCATCATAATTAGCCCTAGATCTTCTTTACTTTATAAATTAAATAATAACTTTCAACTAAGAACAACATATAGTAAAGGATTCAGAGCTCCTCAAGCATTTGATACTGATCTTCATATTGCATTTTCAGGAGGTGGAATCTCAACGATTCAATTAGCAAATAATTTAAAAGAAGAAAAATCAAATAGCTTAAGTAGTTCATTAAACTTTAATAAATCTACAAAAGAAAATTATTTTGGATTTACAATTGAAAGTTTTTATAACAGATTACAAAATGTTTTTTATCTCGATCCTATAGGATTGGATGAATCCGGAGAAATATATGTAAAAAGAAATGGAGACGGTGCTACTGTAAAAGGATTAAATGTAGAACTAAGAACAAATCTAAACAATAAAATACAATTTGAATCTGGACTAACTTATCAGAGATCTGAATTTGATGATGCTATTAGTTACTCTGTAAACTTAGAACCAAAAAAAGAATTTTTAAGAACTCCAAAAATGTATGGTTATGCAACTTTTGATTACTATTTAAACGAAAAAATTAATCTTATGACTAACTTTATTCACACAGGAAGAATGAATTTAGTTCATCTAGCAGGATCACCAAATCAAACAGAAGATGAATACGTTACATCTGAGATGTTTAATGTTCTAGGGATTAAAATTACTTACATAAAAAAAATTAAAAAATTAGACTCAAAACTTGAATTAAGCATAGGGGTTAAAAACTTAACTAATGATTATCAAAATAACTTTGATTCAACAAAAAATAGAGATAGTAACTTTATATATGGCCCAAGTTATCCAAGACAAATTTATTTTGGTTTAAATATGAAGTCATTATAATTTTTTTTTAAATATTTTAATTAAATGAATATTCAAGATAGTTATCCAAATAAAATTATCTGTTTAACTGAGGAGTGTACAGAAACTATTTACTTACTAGGTGAAGAAAAAAGAATTGTTGGAATATCAAACTATGCTGTAAGACCTAAAAGAGCCAGAGAAGAAAAAAAAGTTGTTTGTTCATTTATCAATGCAAATATTGATAAAATAATAGACTTAAAACCTGACCTGGTTATTGGTTATTCTGACATTCAAGCAGAAATTGCTCATAAACTTATAAAAAGTGGGGTAACAGTTTGGATAAACAACTACAGAAGTGTTAAAGGAATTAAAATAATGATTAGTCAAATAGGTCTATTAGTGGGGAAACATTCAAAATCTCTAAAAATTATTAGTGATATTGAAAAAAATATTGAAGAAATTAAATTAATTAGTTCCAAAATGAAATACAAACCCAAGGTTTATTTTGAAGAATGGTTTGACCCACTAATAACAAGTATAAAATGGGTAAGTGAAATAATTGAGATATGCGGAGGAAAAAATTTACAAGAATCAAAAAATTCTAAATCATTAGCAAAAGACAGAATCATAAAAAATGATAATGAAATTTTAAATTACAATCCAGATATAATTTTTGTGTCATGGTGTGGAAAAAAATTCAAAAAAGACAAAATGTTAAACAGAAAAAATTGGAATTCAATTGTAGCAATTAGAAATAATGAAATTCATGAAATAGATTCAAGTATAATTTTACAACCAGGCCCTGCCGCACTAACTGAAGGATTAATGATTATTCACAAAATCATTCAAAATTGGCATAAAAAATATAACGTTTAAATTATTATATTTGAAAAAAATTTAATCATGAGAAATCTATTCTATCTTTCTTTTATTTTTATTTTATTTTCGTGTCAAAATAAAAAAAATCAATCAACCATTAATTCAATTGAAAATCCGTTCTTTCAAGAATGGAACACTCCTTTTGATGTCCCTCCTTTCAACTTAATCAAAGATGAACACTATATGCCAGCATTTGAAAAAGGAATGAAAGAAAATATGGATGAAATTGATATTATAGTTAATAATAAAGAAAAACCAACATTTGAAAATACAATTGAAGCACTTGAAAGATCAGGGAAATTATTAACTAAAGTACAGCGTGTTTTTTCAAATTTAGCAAGTTCTAATACCAACTCTAAACTGCAAGAACTTCAGAGAGAACTAAGTCCATTACTATCAGCTCACTACGATAAAATTTCATTAAATGAAGGTTTATTCCTAAAGGTTGAAGAAATATGGAAAGAAAAAAATAATTCAAACTTAACAGATGAGCAAAAAAAATTATTAGATGATACAAGAAAACAATTTGTTAGAAGTGGAGCTCTATTGAACAAAGAACAAAAAGAACAAATCACTAGCATAAATTCTAAGATATCAGAACTCACTACTAAATTTGGCCAAAATCTCTTAGCGGAAACAAATGGTTTTGAACTTATTTTAGAAAAAGAAGACCTTGAAGGGCTTTCTGAATCAGTTATTGCTGCGGCTGCTGAGGCTGCATCTCAGAAAATGAATAACGCTGAGACAGATGATGAAAAAAATAAATACAAAGAAAAATATCTATTTACACCTCACAGAACTAGTATGTATCCTTTTTTAACTGAGTCTAGTAGACGTGATTTAAGAGAAATATTATATAAATCTTATATAATGAGGGGTGATAATAATAATGAAACAGACAACAAGACAATAACAGCCCAAATAGCAAAATTACGTGCTGAAAGAGCAAAACTAATGGGTTATAAATCTCATGCACATTTTGTTCTTGAAGAAAGAATGCTAAAATCTCCTGAAGAAGTCTATGATTTATTAATCAAACTGTGGGAGCCTGCTTTGGACAGAGCAAAAAAAGAAGTAATTGATATGCAAGAAGTTGTGAATGCTGAGGGCAAAGATTTCAAAATAGCTGCTTGGGACTGGTGGCAGTATTCTGAAAAAGTAAGAAAAGAAAAATATGATTTAGATGAATCTTTAATAAAACCATATTTATCTCTTGATAATGCATTACAAGGTGTATTTAATACTACAAATAAATTATGGGGTATTAAATTTACCGAAATTTATGATGTTGACATGTACCATCCTGATGCAAGGATATGGAAGGTTGAAGATGAAGATGGAAGTCATTTAGGAATTTTTATTGGTGATTATTTTGTAAGATCAAATAAAAGAGGTGGAGCATGGATGAGTAGCTTTAAAGGTCAGTCAAATCTAGATGGAAGAGAAAGACCAGTAGTTGTAAATGTATGTAATTTCCCTGCACCCGTTGGTGATTCCCCTTCACTATTAAGCTTTGAAAATTTAATCACCTTATTTCATGAATTTGGACATGCTATGCATGGAATTTTAACAAACGTGACTTATGGTAGTATGTCTGGTACATCGGGACCAAGAGACTTTACAGAATTTCCTGCTCAAATACTTGAACATTGGGCAAGTGAACCTGAAGTTTTAAAAACATTTGCAATTCATCATGAAACAGGGGAAACTATTCCTGATGATTTAATAAATAAATTATTAAATGCCTCTAAGTTTAATCAAGGATTTATTAATACGGAATATCTTGCTGCTTCCTTATTAGATATGGATTGGCATACAATCTCCTCCAATGAAGATTTGAAAGATGCTAATAAATTTGAAAGTGAGTCAATGAAAAAATATGGTTTAATTAATGAAATAGCCCCAAGGTATAGAAGCACATATTTTGCACACATTTTTTCTGGAGGATATTCATCTGGATATTATAGTTATGTGCATTCAGCAGTTTTAGATTCTGATGGATTTGAAGCTTTCAAAGAAACAGGAAATGTATTTGATAAAGAGTTAGCAAACAAACTAAGAACTCATGTATATGAAAAAGGATCCACTGAAGAGGCCATGGATTTATATGTGAAATTTAGAGGAAAAAAACCTATGATAGAACCTCTTTTAAGAGTAAGAGGACTAGATAAATAATGGATATTTTCATTAGTTGTGAATATTTTTAACATAACTCTAATCAATATTTTATTATTTTTTTGTTTCAACTCATATTCACACAACCCTGAAAATTTTATTATTTCAGAAATAGAACAAGGAATATTAACCTTTGAAAATGAACAAATACAAGAAGAATATAATTCTGCTTTAAAAAGACTACGAATTAGAAGACTTAAAGTAATGCCAATGCATAAAAAGTTTTTTATATTCACTAAATCAGGATTTGAACATATTTTACCAAAAGGATTAGATCATATTTTGTTTGTTTTAGGACTTTTTTTTTCTTGTATTAAATTTCGCTCTTTATTAATTCATGTTACTGCCTTCACAGCCGCTCATAGTATAACTTTAATTCTAGCTGGCCAAGGTTTGATTCAAATACCTGCCTCTATAGTTGAACCTCTCATAGCACTATCAATTGTATGGGTTGCAGTAGAAAATTTTTTATTTAACCAACCTAATAAGTGGAGACCATTACTAATTTTCTTATTTGGATTACTTCATGGATTAGGATTCGCATCTGTTCTAAATTATTACGGATTACCAAAAGAAAATTTCATCTCATTGTTATTGGCCTTTAATATTGGCGTGGAAATAGGTCAGCTAACTGTATTAATCGTTGCATTTTTTATAGTAAATGTAATTTTTAGAACTAATTCAAAAAACAAAAAAATAAGAATACCTATTTCAGTATTAATAAGTTTAATTGGCGCCTATTGGTTTATCGAAAGAGTCTATCCATTACTATAGTTTATATAAAAATCCAATTCTACCAAATTGAATTTATGATAGTTTTATATATTTGAAAAAAAAAAAAATGTTTGAGCATAAATTTGAAAAACTACTTTGGAGTACAAGATTCATTGTAATTATAGCAGTTATTTTATCTATTTTATCATCAATTTCTTTATTTCTAATTGGTGGTTGGGAAATTATTCAAGCTACAACATTAAATAATCCTTTATTTAATGCTGACATAGTAAATAACAATGATTTATTATTTAAAATCATTTCATCAATTGATTTATTTTTAATTGGAATAGTTTTATTAATTTTTGGTTTTGGTGTTTATGAATTATTTATTAGTGAAATTGACTTTGCTAGGGGAAAATTCGCAGAATCTACTCTCAAAATAAATAATTTAGATCAGTTAAAAAATAAAATTATTAAAGTGATTATAATCGTTTTGATCGTTAAATTTTTTGAAAAAGTTTTAAAATTGTCACATAACTTTACAACTCCAAATGATCTTCTATTATTTAGTATTTCAATTTTATCTATTTGTATTGGATATTACCTTATTAACAGAAAATAATTTTTAAAATCTATATTATGAAATTACAACTAACAATATTAATTTCAATAATTATCATATTTAATAGTCATAGTCAAGTTACATACCCAAATACACAAATGGAAAGTATTAAAGATGTCTATTTTGGAACAGAAGTTGATGATCCATATAGATGGTTAGAAGATGACAAATCACCAAAAGTTAAAGACTGGATTAAGGAACAAAATAAACTAACTTTTTCCTATTTAGAACAAATTCCTGAAAGAGAATTACTTAAAAATAGATTGGAAGAATTATGGAACTATGAAAAAATTGGAACTCCGTTTAAAGAGGGAGATTATACATATTATTATAAGAATGATGGCTTACAAAATCAATATGTTTTATACCGAAAAAAAAATGAAGAAAAAGAAGAAGTATTTATCGATCCTAATAAATTTTCTGATGATGGTACAATTTCATTAGCAGGAACATATTTTTCTGAAGATGGTAGTTTATTGGCATATTCAATTTCTGAAGGCGGATCTGATTGGAGAAAAGTTATTGTTATGGATACAGAGACTAAAAGGGTAATTGGAGATACTTTATTAGACATAAAATTTTCGGGAATTAGTTGGTATAAAAACGAAGGATTTTACTATTCTTCTTATAAAAAACCTAAAAAGTCAGTCCTATCAGATAAGACTGATAGACATATATTATATTACCATCAGTTAAATTCTTTACAAAAAAATGACAAAATCATTTTTGGTAATGAAAATAAATATAGATACGTTAGTGGATACGTAACTAAAGACCAATGTTATTTAGTAATTAGCGCATCGAAAGAAACGTCAGGAAATAATTTATTTATAAAAAATATTAAGAAAAAGAAATCTAAACTAATCCAAATAACTAATAATTTTGAAAGCAATAGCTACATTGTTCATAATATTAAAAGTAAATTATTCATATCTACAAATCTAAACGCTCCAAATAAAAAAATTGTTGTAGTAGATGCAAATAAACCAAAAATCAAAAATTGGAAAGATTTTATCCCTGAAACAAATAGTGTTTTAAATATTTCAAAAGGAGGAGGTTATTTTTTTGCAAAATATTTTATTGACGCTAACTCAAAAATATTTCAATATAATTTTGATGGAAAGTTAATTAGAGAAGTTTCTTTTTCTGGTAAAGGAAATGTGAGTGGATTTTCAGGAAAAGAAAATCAAAAAGAAATATTTTATAATTTCAGTAACTATATAACCCCCAGGTCCTCCTTTAAATATAATGTAGAAACAGGCGAATCTCAGTTATATTGGTCACCAAATATTGATTTTAATTCAAATGATTTTATTTCTGAACAACATTTTTATACTTCGAAAGATGGAACAAAAGTTCCTATAAGTATAATGTATAAAAAAGACACTAAGTTAAATGGCGAAAATCCTACTATTTTATATGGCTATGGAGGGTTCAATATATCATTAAAACCTTCTTTTTCTGTTTCAAATGCTGTTTGGTTAGAGAATGGAGGTATTTATGCAGTAGCTAATCTTAGAGGAGGTGGCGAATATGGTAAAGAATGGCACGATTCAGGAACAAAAATGAAAAAACAAAATGTTTTCGATGATTTTATCGCAGCGGCTGAATTTCTAATTGAAAAAAATTATACAAGCTCAAAATATTTAGCAATAAGCGGAAGATCAAACGGAGGGCTTTTAGTTGGGGCATGTATGACTCAAAGACCCGATCTATTCAAAGTTGCTCTTCCAGCAGTTGGTGTTCTAGATATGCTAAGATATCACACATTTACATCAGGAGCAGGCTGGGCATATGATTATGGAACCTCAGCACAAAGCAAAGAAATGTTTGAATATTTATATAAATACTCCCCTGTTCACAATGTAAAAAAAGGTATTGAGTATCCTGCAACTTTAATTTTAACAGGTGATCATGATGACAGAGTTGTTCCTGCTCATAGTTTTAAATTTGCAGCACAATTACAAAGTAAACAATCAGGATTAAATCCAACATTAATTAGAATCGAAATAAATGCTGGACATGGAGCGGGAACTCCAATAAGTAAAAGAATTGAAGAAGCTGCTGATGTAATGGGTTTTATTCTGTATAATTTTAAATACTAATCACCTATTATATATTTTTTTTCTACACTACCGTCATTATAAAACTCCAATTGAATACCATGGTTATTTATTTTTCTTCCAAGAATATCAGTTTTATTGATTAAATCTTTTTCCTTTCTATTCTCTAATATATCATTTATTTCATCTTCAAAATATGTTCTATAGTATATTACACTATCATTAAAATCTAAATAAACTATATGAAATTCTCCATTATATTCACTAATATCAACACTTGTAAAATCATTTGCGTTTTGAGAGTTAGGTATTGTTGAGCTAACAGAGGATGATGTACTAAAGTTTATTTCACTATTATTGGAAGGAGAATTAGATATTGAGATAAAAACATCAAAATTATAATATCTAAATTCTTTCCAAACAACTGCTATAACAGATTCATTTCCAGCAATTTCAGGTAAACTTTGGGTGCCGTAACCTTGGTCCCAATCAACTTCAGATTCACTCATTAATAAATCATTATCCAAATCATAAATGGTAGTACTTATTCTAGATGGTGAGTAACCATAAGATTTAAAGGAAGTAATTAAATAATTATTAATTAACAAACTCTTAGGTCCCTCTGTTGGGCATACAGTCAATGATTGATTATAATTATCAATAGAAAAGCCTTCATCAAAAGAGTTAGTAAAATCATTATAAGTACAAGCAAACATATTACGAACATTGTTAATATTATTTCTATATGAGAATACAAGATGTTCATCATTAGTAGTTAGATTTCCAAGACAACACTCACAAGGAATACCTTCTGTTGAAGCATTTGCAACAATAAAATCATCAAATACAACACCTGGACTATTGTCAATAAATTGACCAAATCCAACTAATTGATTAGCAATTCCATTTGACTGAAGATTCTCATATGTAACAATTGGAATGTTGTTTGAGTTTATATGGACACCTGCACCCTCAATAAACGCATCCTCTTCAATAATTTTAATTGGATTTGAAAAGGTTACTCCAGCATCCAAAGAATAAATGAAATAAAGATTATTTGTCTCGTTTGCAGAATTTGAAAATACAATTGCAATGGTGTTCCCATTATTATCAATTTCTGGACCGTAGTTAGGTGCACCAAAAAAAGTAAAATTTTCAGGTAAAATAGACTCAGGTTCAATAAACTCATTATCAACGTATCTGGAAACATAAATTTTATTATTATTCACAGATGTCCACATTATTACAGGGGAACCATTTTCTACAACAATTATTCTCGGACGAGTTAAGCCTAGCTCAGGGTTATTACTAACTATAATTGGATCTGAAAAAGTATAAGAATTGTCAAAAGATTGAGCTAATCCTAAAAAAGGTATTAACGTTAATATAAAAAGTACTTTCATATTTTGAATATAAATAATTATTTAACAATTAATAATAATTAATTTCTATAAAATTATTAACCTAAAAGTTATAAGAAGTTATATTTGCAAAAAAAAATATGGATTCAATAAGAAATATAGCTATTATAGCTCATGTTGATCATGGTAAAACTACTTTGGTAGACAAAATTATTCAAACATGTATAATTGAGAATCTAAACAAAGAAAATTCAGAGTTAATTTTAGATAACAATGATTTAGAAAGAGAGAGAGGAATTACAATATTATCAAAAAATATTTCAGTCAAATATAAAAATGTAAAAATAAATATAATTGATACACCGGGACATGCTGATTTTGGAGGAGAAGTTGAAAGAGTATTAAAAATGGCCGATGGAGTATTACTATTGGTTGATGCTTTTGAAGGTATCATGCCACAAACAAGGTTTGTTCTACAAAAAGCTATTGAACTAAATCTTAAACCAATATTAGTTATAAATAAAATTGATAAAGAAAATTGTCAACCAGACATAGTACAAGAATCAGTTTTTGATTTAATGTTTAATTTAAATGCTTCTGAAGATCAGTTAGATTTTGAAACAATTTATGGTTCATCAAAACAAGGATGGATGAGTTTAGATTGGAAAAATCCAACAAATAATATTTCCGTTCTCCTAGATAAAATTATAAGTCATATTCCACAAGCTCCAAACAGGGAAGGTATAACACAAATGCAAATAACATCTCTAGACTACTCTAATTTTAAAGGAAGAATTGCAATTGGCAGAGTTTATCAAGGAGAAATAAAAAAAGGCTCAGAATATACTTTATGTCAAAATAACAATAACTATAAAAAAGTTAAAATTAAAGAATTATATGAGTTTAAAGGTTTAGGAAAAAATTCTATTGAAAGTATTAACTCTGGTGATATTTGTGCAATTGTTGGATTAGATGATTTTGAAATTGGTGACACAATCACAAGCTTAGAAGAACCTAAAGCTCTCCCTAGAATTAAAATTGATGAACCTACAATGAGTATGTTATTTACAATTAATAATTCACCTTTTTTTGGTAAAGAGGGTAAATATGTAACTTCCAGGCATTTGAGAGACAGACTAAGGAAAGAAACTGAAAAAAACCTAGCACTAAGAGTTGAAGAAACAGATTCAGAAGAAAAATTTAATGTTTATGGTAGAGGTATACTTCATTTGTCTATTTTAATAGAAACAATGAGAAGAGAAGGTTATGAATTACAAGTTGGTAAACCTAAAGTAATTGAAAAGGAAATAGACGGAGTAAAACATGAACCTTTTGAAACACTGGTTATAGATGTTCCAATTAACTACTCCGGTAAATGTATTGAACTGGCAACTAAAAGAAAGGGGGAATTATTAATTATGGAACCTAAAGGGGATTTACAACACATAGAGTTTCTTATTCCCTCAAGGGGTTTAATAGGTTTAAGAAATCATATTTTAACAATAACATCAGGAACAGCAATCATGACTCACCGGTTCAAGGAATATAAACAACATATTGGTCAAATTGAAACCAGAACAAAGGGATCTTTAACATCTAACGAGGAAGGACCCGCCACTGCTTTTGCAATAAATAGACTCCAAGATAGAGGAAGGTTTTTTGTTTCCCCCTCTGATATTATATATAAAGGACAAGTTGTGGGAGAACATAATAGAGATAATGATTTAGGAGTAAATCTTGTAAAGGGAAAACAGCTAACAAACATGAGAAAATCCGGTTCCGATGATGCGATGAAAATTGCACCAAAAACTAAGTTCTCATTAGAGGAATCGATGGAATATATAAAAGATGATGAATATTTAGAGATAACTCCTTTAAATTTAAGAATGAGAAAAATCTAAAAAAAAGTTTATTATAAATAAAATTTTTATTATTAATTTATTTAATTAGCAAATGAGTAAAAATATCTTTGGCGAACCACTAAAATTATGTTGCATAAATCCATTAACTGGTTATTTTAGAGATGGTTATTGTAGAACAGATAAGTCAGATTATGGTAGTCACACAGTATGTGTTATTGTTACAAAAGAATTTCTCGAATTTTCTAAAAAAAAAGGTAACGATTTAACAACACCTCATCCCGAATATCTATTTCCTGGTCTAAAAGCTGGAGATAGATGGTGTTTATGTGCAAGTAGATGGCAAGAAGCTTTTGAAGCAGGTTGTGCACCAAAAGTTGAGTTAGAATCTACCGATGAAAAAGCCTTACAAACCATCAAAATGAAAGATTTAATCTTACATGCAAAAAAATAATATGTTTAATTTTGACTACTCTTATTTAAAACTTCCTAATAAATTTTACAGTATAACTAATAGTAATACTTTTCCTAAACCTGAAAAAGTTATAATTAATAAAAATTTGTGTAATACATTAAATTTACCAATTAACAGTAACAAAGATTTATTTAATTTTCTATTTGATAAAAAAAAAACTAATAAATCATTTTCACAGGCATATGCCGGACATCAATTTGGACACTTTACCAAATTGGGAGACGGTAGAGCTATTATTTTAGGTGAATATATAATAGAAAATAAACAACGATTTGACATTCAATTAAAAGGAAGTGGCAGAACGCCATATTCAAGAGGAGGAGATGGAAAAGCAACATTAAAAGCTATGCTCAGAGAGTATTTAATTAGTGAAGCAATGTATCACTTAAATATACCATCTTCTAGAAGTCTTACTGTAATAAAAACTGGTGAACAAATTCACAGACAATCTGTTAATGAAGGAGCTATCCTTGCAAGACTTATGAAAAGCCATATTAGAGTCGGAACTTTTGAATATGCTTACTTCTACTGCGAAAAAAATAGTTTAAATAAACTTACATCCTACACTATAAATCGATTATACCCAGAAATTAATCAACATGAAAACCCTCCACTTAGTTTATTAGAAAAAGTAATGAAAAATCAAATTGATTTAGTAGTTGATTGGATGAGAGTCGGGTTTATTCATGGTGTCATGAACACAGATAACACTTCAATATCAGGTGAAACTTTTGATTACGGACCATGTGCATTTATGAACTCATTTAATCCTGAAACAACATATAGTTCAATTGATTATAACAAAAGATACTCTTTTGGAAATCAACCAAAAATTATAAAATGGAATATATCAAGATTTGCAGAGAGTCTAATTCCAATTATTCATAAAAATAAAGAAAAATCAATCCAGCTTGCACAATCTGTTATAGATAAATTTGAAAGGCAATGGGAAAAAAAATATTATGGAATGATGTTAAAAAAAATTGGAATAAATCAAAATGATAAAAGCATATACCCATTAGTGGATGAACTATTAAATTTTATGCAAAAATTTAATAAGGATTACAATAATACATTTTGGTATTTATCACAAGAAAAATTATCAAGTAATAAACTTGTAAATAATTTAGAATTTAAAAGGTGGAATGAAAAATGGAAAAAATGTCTTTATAAATTTTCTAAACCAAAAGAATCAAAATATTTAATGTCAAAAAATAACCCAGTGGTAATTCCTAGAAATCATTTGGTTGAAAAGGCTCTTGAAGATGCAAATAATGGAAATATAAATACGTTTAAAAAACTACTAAATATTATATCAAAACCATATCATAATCGCAAAAATTTGGACAAATTCATGATTCCTCCAGACTCAAGTTTTGAACAAGATTTTAAAACTTATTGTGGAACCTAAAAATATTTACATAAAATTTTAGTGAAACAACAAAAAAAATAAAATTTCGGGTTAGAATTAAATGAATCCTTCCATTTTTAACATATTTAATTAACTTATAAATGTAGCTTTTTCACCGCTTATAATTTTTCAAAATCCTCACAACAGATTTAGATCCTAAAAAAATTATTTTAAAAATAAAATGTTGCGAGGTGAAAAAATTAGATAAAATGAGAAATTAAATATGTTAATTTGCTAAAAATAAGGAAAATTGTCGGGGTGGCAGGATTCGAACCTGCGGCCTCCACGTCCCAAACGTGGCGCGATAACCGGACTACGCTACACCCCGAAAATGCGGAGAGAGAGGGATTCGAACCCTCGATACCACGAAGGTATAACACCTTAGCAGGGTGCCGCTTTCAGCCACTCAGCCACCTCTCCTTCCGTTAAAGGATTGTAAATATATAAAAAATTTACATTTAATCAGTATAAGTAATTCTTGTGTGATGAATATCCTTTAATTTTAATTTTAGTGTTTTTTTAATTTGATTAATTTCTTTGAATGTCAATGATGAGTTATCATATTGATTTTGTTCAAATTGACTTGAGATTACCTTGTCAACAATCTCATTAATAGAGTTGTTATCAATTTTATTTAAACTTCTGGAAGCAGCTTCAACTGAATCACACATCATTAAAATTGCTGTTTCTTTATTGTAAGGTTTTGGCCCCGGGTATCTAAAGTCCTTGTCGTTAACCTTTTCTGGAAAATTTTTTAAATATTCTTTATAAAAATACTGCATTAACGAATCTCCATGATGAGTTCTGATAAAATCTATTAGTTGGTCTGGCAAATTATGTTTTTTAGCCAGCTCGATACCATCTAAAACATGATTTATAATAAGTTTTGCACTCTCATCAAAACTTAAATCATCATGAGGGTTCGAACTTCCAGATTGATTTTCAATAAAAAAATTAGGATTATTTAACTTTCCTATGTCATGGTATAAAGCTCCAGCGCGGACTAATAACGGATTTGCACCAATTTCAATTGCAACAGACTCTGATAAATGAGATACTTGTAAAGAGTGGTGAAATGTTCCAGGTGCATCTTTTGCTAAGGTTCTTAGTAAATCAGTATTTGTGTCTGCATACTCTAATAATGATAAATCTGAGACAAGTTTAAATACTTTTTCACACACAAAAATAAAAGGAAAAGTTAAGAATGTTAAAACTGAAGAAAGTATTAACATCCATAATATTAAAAGGTTTATGTTATCAAAAGAACCAGTCAATAATAACGAGACAGAAATGAAAACCATTATATAAACAATTAAAACTCTAAAAATTGTAAATAATAATTTAGATTGTGTATAAATTTTTTCAGGACTTAAAAGGGCAACTAATCCTCCGAAAAAATTAATTACAAAAAAAAGTTGAGATTGATCAACTAAAAAAGAGATAATAATTAATGAAAAAATATACACAAATAAACTTAATTTAAAATCAAAAAAAGCTCTCAAAGTCAAAGGAATTACACAAAAAGGAAGTGCATAAATGAGGGAAGAATTAAAAGACGTGACAAAAACAGACAGGACAACAAAAAATAAAATAATAAAGAAAATTAGAAGAAAGCTTGCATTAGATGTTAATAGATCTTTGTAAAAATTTAAAAGAAATAAAAAACATAATCCTAACGTAATAATTGATATTAAAAAATTTCCTAAAAATAAGCTTATGAAATCTTTATTATTAATGTAATTACTTAATTCTCTTTTATAAGAATATAACTTTTGATTAGTTTCTGAATCAATAAATTGATTCTTGGAAACAATTAGATCACCCTCCTTAACTAAACCTTTTTTGTATGATATTTTTTCATAAGCTTGATCTAAAACTAAATTTGTATAATAAGAATTGAAATTTATGTCATAATTAATAGATTTTATTAAAAATTCGATTAAAAACTTGTTATCAGGAAAAAAAGATTCAATTTCTTTTTTAATAATTAAAATTGCATCATCCATTGATAACAAATTTGATAATTTTATTTTTTTAGCATTTTGAGAATTATACTTTTCAAATTCATCACTAATTATATAAACATCTTCTTTATCTATATCTTTTTTTCTTAGATCAATTATTCCATTAGAATAAATTTTTGATAATATCAACTCCCCTATTTCATAATATTTTAAAACTTTACTTTTTGATCGAAAAGCACTTTTTAAATCTAATTCTAAATTTAATAATGCTTGATAAAATACTAATGTGTCTTTATCGTAGTAAACATCAGAAAACAACTCAATAGCTTCTTTGTTTTTTTTTATTTCATCTTCACTTTTTATAATTGAATAATCGAAATCAGAGTATAAATCGTCATAATTCCAATTAGTTCCTTCTTCAAAATCAAATGAATGAATAGTTTTGTCTGAAACGAATAATGCGATTATAATTGAAAAAATAAAAATTATAGTCAGCTGAAAAATTCTGTTGTGATTTTTGAAAATATTTTCTTTAATTTTTTTCATTTAATTATAACAATCATCAATTTAAAATTTATTTAACAGAAATAAACAAATCAATTAAAAATTATTTCTAAACTAATTTCAATTTATATAAATTGCAAAAAAAAAAATATGAAAAACGTAGTTATAACATCATTTGCAAGAACACCAATTGGAAGTTTTGGAGGTAAATTATCAACTATCTCTGCCACTAAACTTGGATCTCACGCTATTAAGGAGGCCATCAAAAAATCCAATTTAAAACCATCTTATATTGAAGAAGTTTATATGGGAAATGTTTTATCTGCTGGTTTAGGACAAGCTCCAGCAAGGCAAGCGGCAATATTTGCAGGTCTTGATAAAAATACTCCTTGTACAACAATAAATAAAGTATGCGCATCCGGAATGAAATCCATTATGATTGCAGCTCAAAGTATCAAAAGTGGAGAAAGAGATATAATTATTGCGGGTGGGATGGAAAATATGTCAAACGTCCCTTATTACCTTGAAAAAGCAAGAAAAGGTTACAGATTAGGGCATGGTCAAATAACTGATGGTCTTGTTTTAGATGGTTTAACAGACGTATATAACCAAACACACATGGGTGTTTGTGGAGAGCTATGTGCAGAGGAAATGAATATAACAAAAGAAGAACAAGATGATTTTGCTATTAATTCATATGAAAAAAGTAAAAATGCATGGACGAATGGATTCTTTAAATCTGAAGTATCTCCTATAGAAATTCCTCAAAGAAGAGGTGAATCAATTTTAGTGGAAGAAGATGAAGAGTTTCGAAATATAAATTTTGAAAAATTTAAAAATTTAAGACCCGTATTCAAAAAAGATGGTACTATTACAGCAGGAAATGCATCGACATTAAATGATGGCGCAGCAGCTGTTGTACTTATGAGCGAGGAGAAAGCTAAAGAATTAAATATTAAACCTATTGCAAGAATTGTTTCATATGCAGATGCATCTCAAGAACCAGAATGGTTTACAACTGCACCAGCTAAAGCTGTACCTTTAGCACTAAAAAAAGCAAATTTAACTAAAGATGACATAAGCTACTGGGAATTAAATGAAGCTTTTTCTGTTGTTGGTATTGCAAACACAAAAATACTAAATTTAGAACCTAGTAAAGTTAATATTTTTGGAGGAGCTGTATCATTAGGTCATCCACTTGGATGTTCTGGAACAAGAATAATTGTGACTCTTTTAAATATTTTAGATAAAAAAAATGGAAAGTATGGCGCGGCAGGAATATGTAACGGTGGCGGAGGTGCTTCAGCTATGATTGTTGAAAAACTTAACTAAATATGTATGGAATTTGCTTATTAACAGTAATTCCAATGCGAAAATTATCATCTCACAAATCTGAGATGATTAATCAAGTTCTCTTTGGTGAAACTTTCAAGATATTAAAACAAAAAAAAGAATGGAGCTTTATAAATCTTTCTCATGATAACTATTCAGGTTGGATAAATAATAATCAATATAAAATTATTGATGAAAAAAATATAAAATATGAAATATCCAATAATTTAAATTGTCTAATAAAAGTAAATAATATTGAACAACAATTAGTTTTAGGAAGTTTTATTCCAGTTAATAAATCTTTAAGAAAAAATTTAAAAATTGATTTTAATCTAAATTTTTCTGTCTCTGATAAGGAGGTTTCGTTACAAAAAGTTGCAAAAAAATATTTAAATGCGCCCTATTTATGGGGAGGAAGGTCTCCAGTTGGAATTGATTGTTCTGGTTTCATTCAAATGGTTTTTAGATTCTTTAAAATCAATCTTCCTAGAGATGCTAACCAACAAGCAAAAAAAGGAAAAAAAATAAATTTTGAGAATTGCAAAACAGGGGATATTGCTTTTTTTGAAGAAAAAAATAAAATATCACATGTTGGTATTATATTTCCAAAAAATAAAATTATTCATTCATCAGGTAAAGTGCGAATAGACCAGTTAGATAAAAAAGGTATATATGTATGTGAATTAAAAAAATATTCACATAAATTAAAATTAATTAAAAGGCTTATTTAATAATCTCAAATCTTTTATCGTAAATATACTCTCCTTTATTATTTATCAATTTTATAAAATAAATACCACTTGTTAAATCTAAATTATTGAATAAGTATGTATCATTATTATTTAGCATTAAATTATTACGATAAACTATTTCACCACTAGTACTAGTAATCAATACTAAACCATCAAAGTAACTTTTTGAATCAGGAAACTTAATACTAAATTCTCCTTTTGAAGGGTTAGGAAATATTTTTAATGAACCAAAAGGACTTATACTTTGTAAAAACAAATACCCAGATTCGCTATCATCCGAATCATTATCTATCCCATCTCCGTCCATATCTTCATCATATTCATTTAATATTCCATCTCCATCAATATCCTCATCCTCAGCATTGATAATTCCATCTCCATCAACATCACTATCTACATCATTTAATATACCATCACCATCAATATCATTCGGAGGATTAGGTAATTGAAAAAATATAGTATCAGACAACCATGAACATCCAAATTCATCAGTTGCCTCTAACCAAAAATAACCATTATTGTTACCTACAACTGAAGATCCATCACCATATAATAAACCGTTATAGTACCAATCAATTAGGTATTCAGTGTCAGTAGTTAATATAATATTTTCAGAAACAAAAATTGAGGGAGAAAAGTCATCATCACATTTAATAACATCTATTGGTAGTGAAGATCCATCACAACCATCAGAAGTCACAAACTCAACGTGATAAGTTCCTGACTCAGAAGCAATATAAGTAGATTGATTAGCTCCTTCAATAATTTCATCATTAAAAAACCACTGATAGGATAAGATATTATCTAAATCAACTGATAAAATTGAAAGATCTTCATTATAAGAAACATCAGGGTTAGGAACATCAAAAACAGAGATGATTTCAGAATCTTCAAAAGACTGAACAATTAATAATTCTGAAGATATCGTATAATTCCCTGAAGCACATCCTGTATTGAAAGTGTGAGTCCCATCTGTTAAATCAAGAGTAAAAGTTCCTAAGTCATCATTTCCAGAAAAACTAAGATCTGTTCCATCCCACCAATTTTCAATATCCCAAATTGAAACAGAATAAGGCGGATTATTCATATTAAAATCAATATTCCAACTTGGTGTTTCACTAGTTATATAATCTGTTTCATAAACCAAAAAACCATCTCCGTCATATATTTTAATTAATATATCAGGAGTACCTGTACAAATTTCAACACCAAATATAGTTTCACAAAATTCTTCAATATCATTTCCCCAACAATCAGAAGAAGAAGAAGAAATTGAAAAAGAATTTAAATTATAATTAAAACTTGTTATGTCAGTATTTAAAGTAACAGTATGATTTCCTGGCCCATAATTTTGAACTGGAGGTATTTGTTGATTACTTTCAAAACCATTTCCAAAATCCCATGCATATGAAACATCATATTCATCAGCGCTTATTAGTGCTTCAAAAGAAGCATCTACACTTCCGCAACCACTACTTGGAGAATAAGTAAAAGATGCATTCCCTCCCTGACCTGGGTTTACAGTCATAGGAATATCAAAATTAACTAGTTGATCGACTGAAATACCAACCCCTACAACAGTAACATTAGCTTGAATTGAAACTGTAATAACATAATCTCCCGCAGCAAGTGGAGTTCCACTAAAAACAGCACATCCAAATTCACTTTCTGTAGGGTTATAAATACCACTTTCCTCTGATAAAACATATCCGAGACCCAAAGGAATACCTGTTATGTTAGTTACAATAATTTCATCTAGTTGAACTTCAAAACCAGTCTCTTCATCAGCAAATTGAGCAGGCATGTAAAATGTAACGTCCTCAGAGTAAAATTCGCCTACAGTACCATCAGGAAGATTTAATGGGCAAAGAGTTGGAAATGTAGGTTCAATAGTACAATCCGTATCAGCTACACATTGAGAATACAAGGGAGTAAATCCTATAATTGATAAAAAAAGTATAATTTTTTTCATAATATTTTAATTTTTTGTTTTAATGAAACTAAATCTTTTATTAAAATTATTATTTCCTAAAATATTTATAAAATATAAACCAGAGTCTAAATTTTTAGTTTTTATTTCTAAATCATTTAAATCAGTAAATAAATCCTCAAATACTATCTTTCCCAAATTATCAATTATTGAAATTGAAATTTCATTATCAATAACAACTGAAGATTTTATACGTATGTAATCGGACGAAGGATTAGGAAAAACATAAAAATGTTGTTCATTGTTATTACTCAAATGACTTGTTTCATATTGATACTGAGAAAAACCAACACACCCATTTTCATCAGTAACTTCAACAGAGTAAATACCTGTTCCATTTTGTGGAACCATTTCATAATTTGTTTCTGAAAATAACATTTGCCCCATATAAAACCATTGATAGGTCCACTCTAAGTTATTATAAGTACTTAAGCCTTCTCCGTCTTCCCAAATAAATGGTTCTATTAAATTATTTTCTAAAATTGAAAAAGAAACATCAAAAGTATAACCAATACCATCTAAAACAGTAATTGAGTAAAATCCAGGAGAAATATCATCTATATAGTATTCTTGATTATCAATTGTAAAGCAATCAAATTCACCACATCCATTCATTTGACCACAAAAATTAATATTTAAATTTGTTAAAAAAGAATAAGGTGGAACACCTCCAGATAACTCAAAAATAACAGCACCTAAATCATCTTCACAAATTGGATTACAAACTTCGATCAAATCTATTTGAACAGAGGAAATACAAGAACCGTCATCTACAGTTGCTAAATCATTATAATTTCCTGCACTAGAATCTGTACAACCATAAATAATAAATGTGAAACAAGATCCATCATCAAATGTTGCATTGGGATTATATTCAACATAATCTGAATCAGTACAACCGTATAAATATTCACAAGAACCATCGTTATAACAAGCAAAAAAACTATAATTCGAAGCGACTGGATCTGTACATCCATCTAAATAACAACATGAACCATCATTAATATTAGCAATAGGATTATAATTAAAAGAATTTTGATCTGTACACCCAACATATTCACAATATTCAGGATCAATTACTACAATAGCTGCATTAGGATCATAATTGTCAGCTTGTGGATCTCCGCAACCAATAGGATTACATGTGCTATTATCTCCAAAAGGAACACCACAATCATCAGCACAAGAGTTATATTCACAAGTTCCATTATCTAGATTTGCATCTGGATTAAAATTACATGCTGGAATTCCATCAAATCCTCCGTCATCTGTACAACCAGGTAAAATCAAACATGAACCATCATCTATACATGCACTAGGATTATATTCATTATATAAAGGATTAGTACAACCTGATATATAACAACAGCTCCCGTTGTCAACGGTAGCATCAGAAGAATAATTTAATGCAGCTGAGTCTGTACATCCAAAAACAATAAAAAAACATGAACCATCATCTTCACAAGCATTTGGATCATAGTTTTCAGCAGATGGATTAGTGCAACCACCTAAACACCCACAAGAACCATCATCTTCAGTAGCTAATGGATCATAATTAACTTCGGAGGAATCAGTACATCCAAAAATTTCATATTCATCACAAACACTGTCACCATCCGAATCATTTATACAGGATAAACATGAACCATCATCTTCCGTAGCCAAAATATCAAATTCAAGATAATTAGAATCAGTACAACCAAAAACTTCATCATTATCACATATCCCATCATTGTCTGAATCATTATCCACAATTAAACCGTTAACACAAATATCACAAGTATTGCTTATTACTAAACATGATCCATCATCAACTGTAGCAGAAAAATCAAAATTACAAGCAAATGGATTAGTACATCCTTGAATACTACCAACAAAATTAACATTTGTTAGCTGACCAAAACCATTTAAAGAATATGTATCTAAAAATGGAGGAGTAGTACTCATGGTTGAACCATTTGAATCAGGACTATAATCTTGTCCTTCAATCTGTAGAAACCAATTATAAGTTTCACCAACAGCAAATCCGTTATCTAAACCGGCTTCTGTTCCCCAAGCAGTTACTGAAATTGTAGCCGATGAGTCCCAAGTATTAAAACCACCACACACAAAATCACCATTATTATCAATATAAAAAACTCCAATTAAAGCTCCATCAGGAATAGGGGAATTATTAAATGTTATGTTTAAAAAATCTGATGAACTAATTGCAATTGTTGCATTACTTCCTGTATTCACATAATTCCAATCTAAAGGCTGCGAATATGAAAAAGAAAAAAGAAGAACAAATATTAATCCAAATAATCTCATAAAATTACATTTTCTTTAATATAACACATCTAATTTTAAACGTTCAACAAAATCTACTCCGCGAACCTCAATATAATAAATTCCTTTAGATACATTATCCAAAGGAAGTGTAATTCTATTAACACCCGAATTGAATAATGATGAATTAGAATAAACCAATTTACCTAAATTATCTACTAAAATAATATCTAATTTTGAATCGTTTTCTATGCTAAATTCTAAGTTTACAAAACTAGAAGCTGGATTTGGAAAACAATTCATCGAACTAATTATTGTATTTGAAATTTCAACAATTACAAATTCTGCAATATTTATACCGTTAATGGAGAAAGTGTTATCACCTTCACTCCATTCTGGAACAATATTAAAGAGTTTATTTTCTTGTTTTTTCCATAATTGGAAAGTCATTTCCTCACCCACTAATAAACCATCTTTATCCATTGTTTCCTCATCATCTCCCCAAACCACAATGTAATTATTTCCTGATTCTAGTTTTGAAACCCCTACTAAATTACCTAATTGATCAAATACAGCTAACTCATCACCATCATCTACATTTAATGAAGATTCTGGAAAGCCAATTGTCATATTCGAATAAGTATTAACAGGTGTTTCAAAATTTTCTACATCAGATCCATATCTTGCTCCAGCCTCAGATAATATAGAACCACCAGGAGCTACAGCATCAAATGGATTTTCTGGATAATAATCACTATTTGAATCAAATGAAAAACCAGACCCACTATTTAATTTTAAAAGGTAACCCTCACCTGCCTCCATATTTGACATCGTGTTAATACCTAACTCTGGCCAGAAAATATTTCCGCTATCATCTTTTAATAATTTAATATCTGACAATACTGAAGATAATGATATCTCAACAGTGTTACTCCAATATCTTGGATAAGAAATATAATTCCAACCTTCATCCCACTGGTTACTTGTGAATTCTGGTTGAACAAAATCTCCATAAATACTTATTTCTTCTGGAGCCCATGTTTTTATAGCAAAAGCCTCTTGAGTATTTAAGTTATCAAGAGTAGACACTGGAATTGCAGGCCAGTATACAAGACCTGAAGCATCCTTAATTATAATAAAATTATTAATTATTGGAGACATAATTGATTCCACATCTTCATTTGAATCTATATAAGTTGAAATCATATCCCAATCTGTGTATGGATTCTCATTAAGTGGTATAGTTTGAAAACTAGATGAAACTAGACCTTGTATTCCACTTTGAGCTAAAGTTGTGAAAAATCTTTCAAATTCATATGAGTCATCGTAAACAACAAATCCTGAATGTGTTTCTCCATTATAAACTTTCCATTGGAATTGCTCTCCTTCATCAAAACCATCTACATCACCATCATTACCGTAAGCTAAAATAGAAGTAGACTCTCCTTCCCAAATAGTGTAACCGCCACAAGAAAGAACACCATCAGAATTAACAAAAAATACACCAATAAAATCACCTATATTTAAATCTAACCCATCATATAATAAATCTGCGTCAGTAGGAATTACAATTTCATGATATAAGGAGCTTTCATTAACTTCCCAACCTTCAGGAGTTAATAAATCTACAGTAGCTGATCCAGAAATAGTACAACCATTAGCATCTGTTACTATAACAGAATAATCTCCAGAGCATAATTCAAATATAGATGAAGTAGTTTGACCATTATTCCAAGTATATGAATAAGGTCCTGTCCCATTCTCTACTAGTACAGATAACTGACCTGAATTACAGTCTGAATATTCGCCAGGTAAAGAAGAAAAAGAAATCGATAATTCTTCTGGTTCAGTGACTTCAATATCAATAGATATTGAACAACCATTTTCATCAATAGCAGTTACTGAGTAAGTACCAGCTGTTAAATTAGAAATATCTTCTAAATTTTGTCCGTTAGACCATGAGTAATCATATGATCCTGTTCCACCTGAAACGGTAATATCAATTGAACCATCTGATCCTCCATTACATGATACATTAAAGTGATTTTCTGAAATTGCCATTGCTTCTGGTTCAGTAACTTCAAAATCAACAGTTTGTGAACAACCATTAGAATCCGAAACAACAACAGAGTAATTACCTGTTGACAATGTATTTAAGTCTTCAGTAATTTCACCATTTGACCAATAAAAAGAATATTCTCCTACTCCACCTTCAACCGAAATATCAATAAAGCCGTCTGACTCGCCAGCACAAGATACATTATTAGTAAAACCTGACACAATTAATTCACTGGGCTCTATTATTTCAATTTGAGACTCCTCAATTAAACAACCATTATCATCTGAAACAACAACTGAATAAGTTCCAGGGGAAAGATTAGGAATAGCTTGAGTAGTTTCGCCATTAGACCACTCAAAAGAGTAATTCCCTGACCCTCCTGAAACAAGAGCGTTAATTAAACCATTATTTTGTCCATAACAATCAACATCCACTAGTACTAATTCTAACTCTAACTGATCATAAGAAATCTCTGTAATTTCTGAGATTCCATTCACCATATATGAACCTTGATTTGGTTGATTAGAATTATATTCAACATTCAATGGAAGAGAACAATCTAGAACACTTGAAAATATTTGCCAAATAAATTCTTCTCCTTCACTAAAACCATCTTTTTCATCAGTTGTTTCATCATCACCACATACATTAAAGTAAAACACATCACCTAAATATTCTGTGCCATGAGAAAAAACTAAATTTCCGTTTTCGTCAGTAAAAAATAAACCTATATAATCTCCCTCTTCTAATCCCTCAGTTATAGTAAATCCTATAGTATGACTATTGAATGGGTCACAACCTAAATTATTTCCCCAAGGTGAGTCAATAGGCAATAATTCACCTAAACAATCGTAACCTTCTTCTGCATACTCACATGAACCATCATCAATTGTGGCACCTAAATAATTACAAGCTGAACTATCAGAGCACCCTGTACATGAAGAATTATCTCCATTAGGAATACCACATTCATCTAAACAAGAAGAATTATCACCATTTGGAATACCACACAAATCTAAACAAGAAATGAAATCACAGTTAGCATTATCATCAGTAGCAGTAGGATCATAATTACATGCTGTAGAATCTTGACAACCTACTATCTCATCAGAATCACAAACACCATCTCCATCAATATCATTGTTGACTACAATACCATCCTCACAAGTATCACAACCAATAGCAAAAGTACAATCTCCTTCATCTGTTGCAGAAGAATCATAATTACATGCTGTAAAA
>JAYYFR010000025.1:0-25457 GCA_036158635.1 Bacteroidota bacterium
AGATCATATTGCACTTACTGTATGGGGAGATGATTTAACGACTGATAAGAAAGATGGAATTAGTGAAGGAGAGTCAATCAGCTTTAAATTATGGAACTCTCAAACTGGTGTTGAGCAATCACTAGAAGTGAGATGGTCAGAGGGAGTTGGTTTTTATACTACGGATGGTATTAGTATAGCAGGACAAATCATCTTAGGATCTGAGTTAGCAACTGAAAAGCAATTAGTTAGAATAACAGATGTGCTTGGAAGAGATGTAAATGGAGATGATAGAGGTGTGATGCTACTATATATTTACGATAACGGAAATATAGAAAGAGTATACAACAAAAATTAACGTGATAAAAACGCAACAATGTTGCATTTATTATTTTATTTTGAATGAAAAATTTATAAGTTTACCGAATGACAAAAAAAACACTACTTTTTTTTATATTTCCTCTTTTAATTTTTCCTCAAACTTACAACAACGGAGAATGGTCTAATAAAGAGCATGTACCTCAAACACAGGTAAATAAAGTTGAAAATATTGAAAAAGAGAAAAAAGAAATTACAAGAAAAAAGGTTTCAAAAATTATAAACGGTAAAAAATGGTTTGGTGACTTAATTTTATATGATGATTCATCATCTGTTTGGAAACCTTGGACTAAAGATGAAATCAATCAATCTAGAGCACTATTAAAAATTAAGTCTGACACGATGAAAATTTTTAATGAATACTGGAGTACTACAAGATTATTTCCATACAAGAAAAAGAATTTAGAAAACTTAAAAGATACTATTTTTATTGACCTTGAAGCATCAGGTAAATTTTTTTGCAGCCCAAGTAACAAAGTTAATTCACCATTTGGATGGAGATATAGAAGACAACACAAAGGAGTTGATACATATGGTAGAACTGGAGATACCTTAAGATCTGCATTTGATGGTAAAGTAAGATTTTCGGGATGGAATGATGGCGGATATGGTCATTTAGTAATAATCAGACACTTTAACGGACTGGAAACGTATTATGCTCATTGTAGTAAAAGAATTGCAGAGGCTGGTGATATAGTTAGAGCTGGTGATGTTATTGCTCTTTTGGGAGAAACTGGTAGAGCAGATGGGCCCCACCTACATTTTGAAATGAGATATTTTGACCAAGCTTTTGACCCTCAAAATGTAATAGATATAGAAAATCAAAAAATAAAAGATAAATATAAATCAGTAAGTGAAAATGGAGAAGAAACCTATATATATCCAATTACAAAAAAAGATTTTTCTTATATAAAGAAAAATAGCTCAAGAAAATACCACACAATTAGAAAAGGGGAAACGCTTGGTCATCTTGGTCAGAAGTATTATGGCGAAGCATATTCAGGTGGACAAAAGATCAAAAAATTAAATAAAAAGGTAATTAATTGGAATAGCTTACAAATAGGACAAAAGATCAGAGTTAGGTAAAACTATTTCTTCAAAAACAACATTTGATTTTGTTTTTTGTCCTGCCAATGATAACCTAAAGAAAATGGTAAAATTCCACCGTGATTATCTTTATTTTTATAAAATAAATCTAAATCTTCTTGCATCATAAAAGTCCACCTATCAAAGTCTTTAATTGGTTTTTCATAAGTTCCGTAAACAGTAACATCCCATTGTTCTTGATCAATAAATCTAAATGGAACACCTGTGTCGTCCTGAAAAATTGATTTACTTTTTGAAAGAATTAAATTTCTAATCTCTTTGAACGAAAGATCCTTTCTATCGTGATGCATCATATAGGAAGCAGACTTGATGAATGTATTACAATCTCGCATATTTTTTAAAAAAGCTAATAAATTTGAATTTTTATACTTAATATCTCTTCCATTTAAGCCTAAAAAAGCTTGGTCAGAAATATCACACGAAAAATAAACAAGTTTTTTTGACTCATTTTTAGAATTTTTAAAATAAAAACGAACACCATCAAATCCTTTTGTATTCCAACCTTCAGAAACATTTTTTTCTATTATTACGTTTCCTATACTATCTAAAGTAACATTTTCCACTTTTATAATGTCATGGTTAGTTTTTTTAATAAACCAATATAGAGTTGAAATAACACCATCTACTTTATTATCTGCAATATCATCAATCATATTTCCTGTAATAAAATAACTTCGTAAATAAATATCTCTAAGAAATAAGTTTAAGTTAGTCGCATATGTTTCTATACTGTCTATAGAAATTGAATTAAAATCAGGCATAGTACCTACTTCCTCAAGAGCTAATAAAATATATTCATTTGCATTTGGATAGAAATGATAAGCATGTAAAAAATCAGGACCTGAAAATGGGTAAAATACAAGACTGGTATCTATATCTGATTTAATAAACTCAGATTGACTCCAATTAATTATTGGATCTAATCTTTCTTTTTTAATCTTATTCCATCCCGGTTTTTTTCTAGATTTACCATCTTTACTGGTAAAGGAAAAACCATTATCAATTTTTTTAGTAAACTCCTGCCAAAAAATAGGGTTAACAGGCCTACAAAATGAAGTTGTGTCTTTACCCGTTAAAAAACTTGCTACTCCATCTTCATAATCATTTATATTTAATAAAATATTTTGGGATGTGGGCTCAATAATATCAATTTCATTTGCCTCAGTTTGTATTGATTCTAATGGTGTTTCAACTGACGGTGAAACCATATCCCATGGTATAAAATAAAAAATACAGAGGATAAAAAATAAACTTAGTAAAATATATTTTTTCAAACTTTATGAACTAATTTTAAGCAAAATAATGATTTTTTATGTATAAATATTACTTTATAAGTATTTTAATATTAATCATGAGTTGTAGAACAACATATGATAAAGAAGTTCTTATTAACAATAATCTACAAAGTTTTAAACTAGACAGTTTAAAAAAAGTTGAAGAAAGAAATAATTATATTGACTCAATTTTTAATTACGTTTCTAGTAAAAAAAATATAAAACTCTACTCTCATTTTATTAATAGCTTCCCTAATTCAAATAAAATTAATATTGCAAAAAAATCAAGAAAAAAACTTTTTTTTAATAAAGAAAAGGTTTTGGAGTCAAATCTAAATATTGATAGTTTATTAGAAATTAATGCTTGTTACGCACCCTTATATAAAAAAATAGATTATGTAAAAAAAAGAAGTTTTTCTTTGGAAGAAATTATTAACTCAGATTTAGATTCTCTCAATCCATATAGAAACAGATTTATAGTTGCTGATTTAAATAATAAAAACTTAAAAGGAAAATCAAGAGGAATAAAAGAAGTTCATTTTAATGAAAAAAATAGCTGGGAATTTAAAAACATTAATGAGTTTATTCTCAATAATAAAATAAATACCGATTCAATCATTTATATGGACTTAAACAAATTAATTATCTCTGATAATTATAACAAAGAAAAAATTAATCATGAATTTAGATTATTAAAAAATTATTACGAGAAAGTAAAAAAGTACAAAGAGCCTGAGATAGAAAAAATTTACAGCATTTTTCAGGGGAGAAAATATAATGTTGGACAAAATTTATGTTTCTGTGAAATAAAGAAGGACACTATTATTCTCGAAGCAAAGCACGTTACGTCATCTCAAGGGCAAACAAGGATATTTGAAAGAGACTCAATTACTAATGAGTTAATTTTAAACGAAAGAGGAAAAAAAATAAGTATTTACTCTAAAAGATATCCATTAAAACAACATAGAGGATATTATGCTCCTGTAAATAAATTATCTTCTAGAAATTGGGACAGAGAAAGAAATTATGATGAAGATGATCAATACAGAGATAGTATTTTAGGTGGAGGAAAATCTACTGTGGCATTATTTGACTCTGTTGTTCCATTACCAAATTTCATAACTTTATTTCCTGATAAAAAGAAATATAAAAAAGCTGTACAAAAAAATGGTATTCACGAGGGAAGCTTGAATTTAATGAGCAGGTGTATGCTAGGAACACCTCAAAGTCTAGGTTGCTTTAGAATGAATGATTATGGTTCAAAATTTGCTAGATGGTGGATTCCTAACCACACAAATTTTTTTGTTTATTTTGATGAAAAAAGATACTCTGGTGAACAAATTGACTCTACTCAAGCGCTAGTACCTTTTTGGTCACCAAAAGAGGGTGATATTTTTAGAGCATGGATTCATAAGAACTACCCTGACTACGCAAAAGAAATAGATTTAGATATAAGTGGATCATGTAATAACTGCTATGTCTACTTAGCATGGCAAAAATATGGTAAAGAATTTATTGAATCAAAAGAAGGAAAAAAGTTTAAAAATCGTAAAATGGAAATTTCAAAAGAAAAAGAAAAAGAAAAAGAAAATTCTAATGAGATAATCGAACAAAAAAAAGACTATGAAAAGTTTTTTAAAGAAAAAACTTCATTTAAAATTAAGAAGAAGTATGAAATAGTAATTAATTGTTTGGAAAACGAGAAAATAACAGAACGGTATATAAGAAAATTAAAAAAGAAAAATTACAAACCCACTTTTACTATTGATAATAAATCTAATTGCTATTTAATCAAACTAGGATTATTTACCAACGAACAAGAGGCAAATACATATTTAAATAAAATTAAGTCAGAAATTACAAAAGATGCGTGGATTTATATTTCCATGCAATAATTATTATTATTTATTTTTTTTAATAAAATTAATTAATAAATAAAAACACCATCCTAAAATAATAGTGAACAAAACATATAAAAGTATTCTTAAATCATTTGAAATTAAGTGATATATCATCCATAAATTAATTATCACAAATAATGCAGATATTAAATTGCCGAATGGTAATTTAAATACAGCTTTATCTAAATCTTTTTTCCTTAAAATAGACAAACCCATAACAACTAAAACAGAAAAAAATGATAAACAGACGCCTATATATTGAATAATCTCTTCAAATGAAGCTGTTTGTATAAGAAAAATTGGAAATATAATAAAACTTAAAATTGAAAAATAAGGAGAATTATATTTATTTTTTTTGTTAAATAATTTTAAACCCTCATAATCTTTTCCCATTGTCTCTAGTACAGACGGACCAGCAATAAAGAGTGAACTTAAAGACGAAAGTAATGCAAAACCAAAAATGAGTGAAAAAGATTCAGCAATATTTTCTGAGAAAATAGACTTTAAATAAATATTTGCAATATCAGTTTTTCCAGTAAGTTCATCAAAATTAACTGAAAATAGAAAAGCTGAATTTAATATTAAATACAAAATACTTACAAATAGAGTACCTATAATGAGAGAATAAGGAATATTTTTACTAGGATTTTCAATTTTATCAGCAAAATAAACTGATGCATTCCATCCAGAGTAGGCAAAACAAACCCACACTAAAGAAATAGCGAAGTCTGAGCTAAAAATTAAATCAAAATCACTAACACCATTATCTAAAGGATTAAAAATAACTTCACTTCTAGAAAAGTCACCAAAAATTAAAAGAAATATTGGTAAAAAAATTAAAAATAAAATTAATAATATTTTAAATCTAGTTGCAATATTTTGAAACCAACCACCAGTTTTAATTCCAAATAAATGAATAGAGCCAATAAATATTATAACAAAGGAGGCTATAATATCGTAACTAATATTAAATATTTCTGTAGTGTAAGAACCAATTGCAATTGCAACAGCTGCAATTGGAGCAGCAAAACCAACAATAAAACTTATCCAACCGGCAATAAAACCAAGCCAAGGATAATAAATTTCAGACAAGTAAGTGTATTCACCTCCAGATTTTTTTATTCTTGTAGCTATTTCAGAGTAAACGAGCGCCCCAAACAATGAAATTAAAGCCCCTAAAAACCATAAAACCATAATGCTAAACCAAGATGGTATTGAACCTGTTTGATAACCTAACGATGTAAAAACCCCTGTACCAATCATATTTGCAATTACAACATTAATTGCAACTGATTTAGAATACTTTTGATTATGTACAACTTTCATTTAATGTTTAAGATAAAATTATTATTTTAAAAGAAAGTATTTTAAGTTACAATTATGAATGAAAAAATGAAAAAAGAAATTGAAGAGAAAATTGATACTGAAATAAATAAAACTATTGAATCAATTTCTGAGTATAAAAAATTAACTAAGCCAATTAGTCCTGAAAATTCAATTGGAAGAGTTTCTAGAATGGACGCAATAAATAATAAGAGTGTAATTGAAGCAGCACTGAGAAACATGGAGGAAAAACTCTTAAAATTAAAGTTCGTTAAAAGTAAAATTGATAATGATGATTTTGGAATTTGTACAAGTTGTAAAAATGAGATTCCGTTAGGAAGAATATTAATTGTTCCCGAAAGTAGATTCTGTGTAAAATGTGCATGATATGAAAAAATATATAATTATATTATTTTTAATAAATTTTTCAACTATGAAATCTCAAGAAAACGAAAAATACCTTTATTTAGGAGGTGGATGCTTTTGGTGCATTGAAGCTTTTTTTGAAAATTTAAAAGGAGTAAATAATGTAAAGAGTGGTTATGCAGGAGGAAATTTAAAAAACCCAACGTATAATCAAGTTATTTCTGGTAAAACAAATCATGCAGAAGTCTGTCAAGTAAAATATAATCCAGAAGAAATTAACTTAAAAATACTTCTAAAGATATTTTTCACCTCTCATGATCCTACTACTTTAAATAAACAAGGAAATGATATTGGAACTCAATATAGATCCATTATTTTTTATAGTAACAATGAAGAAGAAAAAATAATTAAAGATTTTATTATTGATTTACAAAAAAATATATTCAATGAAAAAATAGTTACAGAGGTGAAAAAATTTGATGGATTCTATGAAGCTGAAGATTATCATCAAAATTTTTACAAGCTTAATGAAGACTATCCTTATTGTAAAATGATAATAACTCCGAAGATTAATGAACTAAGAAAAAAATTAAATAAATATTATAAATAATATTTTCTTAAATTTAATTTATGAGATTTACTTCTATTTTAATCATAATTATTTTTAACTCATCTTATCTTTTTTCTCAAGACACAAAGAAATTAAGTAAGAAAGATGCAAACGAAGAAGTAAAAAGACTTACCATTTTAATTGAAGAACTGGAATCAGAAAAAGAAGAATTAAATAACAAATTAATGATAGAATATGAAAAACTATTATCAGAAATGGATGAAAATAGTAACTTAAGAATTCAAAATGGAGAATTCAGAAGTGAAGTAAGAGAGATGCAGAAAAATGTAATAGAACTTCAAAAATCTTTAGAAGAAAATAAAAGTTTATTAAAATTTTTAGAAGAAAAAAACAATAAGCTAACTGAAAGAATTAAATCTGATAGTTTGAATAATATTCAATTATTACAATCTTTTAAAAAATTAGAACAAAAAAGAAATAATGATAGCTTAATTATAAACCAATTGAATTTTGATTTAGAAAATATTAAATTAAATAAAAATCAAAAAAAATTAAAATTTTCTCTTGAATCTGCTTACACTCACAATAATGAAGAAGTTTTCGCAATCAATAATAAAGGTGATTTTATTACCTTTTCGAATTCAATCATTCAAAGCGACACATTTTTGATTGAGGACTTTTATTTTAATTTATATGATTCTAAGTCAAAAATTATAATTAGTTGGATTTACACCACTGGAGACCTTGAAAATAAAGACACGCTATTGATAACCCAAGGAAAAGATGAATTTTTAAAAAAATACGGTGAATATAATTTTCAATCAATAATTGACTTATCTGGAGAAATCACAAGTGATTTTAATGAATTTTTAAACAACAATAACTTTATTCCAACAAAAAATATAGTTGATTTAAATATTCAATTATATGAAAAGTTTTATAGTAAATAAAACTTATTTACCTAACCAATTTAGAACATTATCTTTCCAAATTTTATTGGACTCTTGTTTACTAATTATTCCAGTTTCAACTGCATAGTCAATGACTCTCCCAGGAAAAGATGAACCAACATCTTCCATTTCTCCTAAAGGGTAAGGATCATCTAAACCAGCAACTATTTGAGAAACACCTACTCTTTTTTTCATTAATTCTAAAGTAAAAGAATCATGTACTAACGTATCAAAAAATAAATTTTTATGAATTAAAAAGCTTCTTGGGTTTGTTGTTTCTTTAAATAGATCTGGTCTACCATCAAAACCTTGTAATCTCCTTCCGTAATTAGCAATACCTAACATACACCCATGAGCAAAACAAGTACGAATATTTGGGTACTTATTTGGAATACCTCTCAGAGTAAATAAGTGAAATGTATCAGCACATTGAGCTAACATCCAAACTAAGTGAAACCTCCAGAATTTATCTTCTAAATTAACCATTTTTTCGGCATCATAGGGATGAATTTGAATTGACAATGAATACTTATTAGCAAGTTCAAAAATTGGATCTACTTGTTCATCTGCGATTGAAATCCATTTCCCGTCAGAGGAAACAAAATGAGTTGGCAAACACAAAACTTTTAAATTTAATTTTGAAACACATCTTTCAATTTCTTTTAAAGCATCAGAAATATATAATGGTTGAACTACAAAAGAACAGGTGAAAGCTTGAGAATATTGTTCTTGAATAGATGAATTGAAATCATTTTGAAATCTTATAGCATCAAAAGTATCTTTTCTTTTCCACCCATTACAATAAAGTTGAGATAAACATAAAACCACGGCATGGTCAATACCATGATTTTTCATCCATTTTAATTTTTCTTTAATAAAAAAACTTGGATGTGTAATCGGTCTACTCCAATCTCCTTGTCTCATAAATCTTTTGTCTGAATCTATTGTAAATAATTTATTTTTCTTTAAAAATTCAGGAATTTGATTTGGCTCTGGAAGTAAGTGAGAATGAGCGTTAATTTTCATTAAAATAGTGTAATATAATTTTTCAAAATTAAAAAACTTATTTTTAATATAAAGAAATTATAATGAATTCAAGTAAATCTGATTTTTTAATGATTGCCAAAACCATGCACGGTCTAGAGGATGTATTAATTAAAGAATTAGAAAAATTAGGTGCAAAAAAAATAACAAAGCAAACTAGAGCAGTTGAATTCTATGGAAATGAAGAACTACTTTATAAAAGCAATATTTGCTTGAGGACCGCACTTAGAATATTAAAACCAATTTATTTTTTTAAAGCTAATAACAAAGATGAATTATATAATAAAACAAAAAAAATTAAATGGGAAAATCATATTAAACTAAATGACACTTTCATTATAAACTCAACTATTAGTAACTCAAAATCATTTAACAATAATCAATTTGTTTCTCAAAAAATAAAAGACGCTATTGCAGATCAGTTTAGTGAAAAATATGGTAGGAGACCATCAATAAATAAATATAATCCAACTATTGTTATTAACGCTCATTTAAAAAATAATAATTGTCAAATTTCTTTAGATTCATCCGGAGAATCACTTCATAAAAGAGGTTACAGAATTCAAAAAGGACAAGCCCCAATTAATGAAGTATTAGCTGCAGGTATTTTGTTACTAAGTGATTGGAATAAAAATTCAACTTTAAAAGACCCTATGTGCGGTTCTGGAACAATAATAATAGAAGCAGGTTTAATTGCAAATAATCAAGCACCTAACAAAAAAAGAAAAAATTTTGGATTCATGAATTGGCCTAAATATAATGAAAAAACTTATTTGAAAATAATAGAGGAAATTGAAAAAAATGAAGTGAAAAACTTAAATAAAATATCAGGAAGCGATATTCATTTTGGAGCTATTTCAGCTTCAAGAAAAAACATAAATGAAGTAAATTTAAATAATAGTATAAGTTTAAAAAGATTTGATTTTTTTAAACAAAAAAAAATACATGAAAAATGTCATTTAATTTTCAACCCTCCATACGGGGAAAGACTTAAAATTAAAAACGATAACTTTTACAGTGACTTGGGTGATATTCTTAAAAAATATTTTTTAGGTTCGGCTGTTTGGATTATTACTTCAGACAAGGATAGGGCCAAATTAATAGGACTAAAACCATCAAAAAAATATAAACTATACAATGGGAAATTAGAATGCCATCTTTTAAAATTTGACATATATAGTGGATCAAAAAAATAAAAAAAAAGTTAATAGAACAACTAAATATAATTAAATTCACACTCTAATAAATTTTAAATGAAAAAAGGAACTGTAAAATTTTTTAATGAAACAAAAGGATTCGGATTTATAATTGAAGAAAAAACTGAAGAATCACATTTTGTACATATATCAGGTGTCATTCACAAAATTAGCGAAGGAGATATTGTAGAATATGAATTAACTGAGGGAAAAAAAGGTATGAATGCTGTAAATGTTAGATTAATTAACTAAATATTACAAATTTAAATCCTGTTTTATTTCATCATAAACTTGTACTGATTTATTTAAAACAAAATTGTAGCACACAATTATTGTTTTAGAAACACAAACTAATTCATCATTACAAAATATGACTGAATGATTATCAAAACTTTTAGTACCAATTCTACTTATTTTTTGACATACAATTAAATCTGATGGATGTTCAACTTGCTTTATATAATCAATATTGATTGATGCTACAATTAGAGACCTGTCATTTTTATTTACATTCCATCTATTAAAAAACAATATTCTTGCATCCTCAAAATAACTTAAAAACGTTGCATTATTTATATGATTAAATGAATCAAGATCTCTATATCTAGTTTTAATTATGTGTTTAAATTTGAAGTCTTGAATTTTATAATTATGCTTCATTATTTATTATTAAATAATTTTAAAGGTTTTCTTGTTTTTTTTATAATATTATTTTTAATTTCTTCAATCATCCCACCTGATTGACCATTTTCTTCAAAACAACTATGAATAACATGTTTTGTGGAGTTATATGACTTAACAAACTCATGGAATGATTTTGAAGTATTATTTTTTAGTTCTTCTAATTCCTTATTACTTAGATCATTATTTCTTATTTTAAAATCACTAAGAATATTGTTTACAAAACAAATACATTTTAAATTATCTACCTTACTTTCTTCTTCACAATATAATTCTTGCATAGTATCAAAAATATTATTTTCAGTGAAATTAAAAAAAGAGTATATAAGAATCAGAATAATAGATATTAATAGAAGAATTTTATACAAAAATTTAGTTACAAATTTTATAACTAACCAAATTAAAATAAAACAAAGAAAAATAAATAATATCTGAGAAAAATCCATCCTAAACTTTTTTTCTTAAAACTTCTAAAATTTTATACATTGCAAATGTATCTAATTTACAATATTCAAGTAAATCAACTCTAATCTTTTTCTGTAACTCTAAAGATTTTTTATCAAGATTTAAAAATTCTAAACTCGCAACATCACCCTTATTAATTGGTAATTTTTCATAAGTTAATTCAGGTACTAAGGCAGGTAGAACTTTTTTTATAGAATAACTTCCTTGCATCTCTGGTAAATAAAACCACTTTTCTTTAAAAGGAATCATTAAATCTTTCATTCTTTCAATTATACTTTGTAGTTCATGCTCATATTTTGGAAAAAATTTAATTAAATCATTCAATTTTCCTCTTTCAAATCCAATATTATAAACTAAAATGTCTCCATCATACTGTAAATTTGTAATTAAAGATTTTATGAAATCTTCTCTAAAATCTTTATTTGACTCAGCTAAAAACTCATAATGTTCTATTAATTTACCATTATTTTCATGATGTAATGAATATTGAAAAGGAATTTGTTGATAAGGTTTTAATCCATCATAAACAGGAATTGCCAAACCTACAGTCTCAAAATCTAGGTGAAAAATATCATCGGATAAATTATCAATAAAATCCTTTATTTTTTTTTTGTTTAATAATGTACTTTGATTTATTTCACAATCAACTTGAATCCTTTGATTTGCTGACATTTTTATTTCTAAAGGTACATCTGTGATATTTATGTAACCAGAATTATATAGGTCCCATTTAGTATCTGCTTTTAGTCTTGAAATATTTAAAACACTATATTTAGGAACCTTATTCCAACAATGTCCTTTAAAGTCACACTCATATGGCTTATTACAATGCTTCCCTATTTCAATTTTAGGAGTTTCTTCATCAGACAAAACCTTATGTAATTCTTGTAATTTGATTGGAACAAAATCCATATTTGTTTGAATTTTTTCTAAAACAGGCACAATTTTAAATAACTTAAAAATATCTAAATCACCTTCTTTAACATACTTATTGTTAAGATGTACAATTGAAACATTATCAATATCTAATCCACAATTTTTTAAAACATAGTATTGTAGAGATGCATCTTTAATATAAGTATCTGAGATTGTTGTCGAACTTTTTACTTCATAAATGTGCCATTTTCCATCTTTTTTTACTAACAAGTCAACAAAACACCTCACATAGTCAAATTCAAAACCAGCTTCATAAATTATTTCACATCCATCATTAATTAATTTATTAGTATAATTAATCGAATCAGGTAATTTACTATAATGTTCGGGGCTGGCATCAACTCCTCCAGGAAATAATTTTTGAGCTAGTACTCCAACTTGTGATCCCACATCAAAAATATTTTGCTTAGATAAAGTAATCTCATCAGCCAATTCAGGTTTATATTTCTTTAAATATAAAGCTTTGGGACATTGTAATCCCGTAATAAATGTAGACTTAGATAAGTACTTTCTGGGCATTTTAATGGATAAAAAATAATTTTTTGTTCTTGTCTCTAATATAATGATTAAATTAATGAAGATTAAAAAATAAACACATCAATGAAAAAAAAACTATTAATCTCCTATTTTTTTTTAATTTTTTCTTTCTTTTTTATAGATGCACAAGAAATTAACTTAAAAGGTCTCTCTAAAATGAGACTAAAAGCTATAATACATGAATTAGAAAATGCAAATGACAGTCTTTTAATAAAGAACTCTCAATTTAAATCAATAAATAATTTATTAGAAGATAGTATAAAAAAACTTACAAAGGTTGATTCTTTAAGTTTGATTTTTATGGGAGATATAATGGGACATGATAGTCAAATAAAGTCTGCTTACAACAAAAAAACAAAAACATATAATTATAATCCTGTTTTTGAAGAAGTAAAACATTTAATTTCAGAGCCAGATTTTGCAATAGCTAATCTTGAAGTTACATTAGCAGGTCCTCCTTTTAAAGGATATCCTAAATTCTCATCCCCTGATGAACTTGCTGTTGCATGTAAGAATAATGGAATTGATGTTTTAGTTACCTCCAACAATCACACTTGTGACAGAGGTAAAAAGGGTGTGTTACGAACCTTAGATGTTTTAGATTCTTTGAATATTAAACATACTGGTAGTTTCAGAGACTCAAGTGAATTCAAAAAAAATAATTTACTTGTTTTAGAAAAAAATAATATTAAAGTTGGTTTACTAAATTATACTTATGGAACTAATGGGATGCCAGTACCATACCCAACAGTGGTAAATCTAATTGATACCTTTTCCATTCGAAAAGACATTCAAAGAAGTAAAAAACAAAATCTTGATAAACTTATTGTAGTAATGCATTGGGGACCTGAATACAAATCACAACCTTCAAACAAACAAAAAAAAATAGCCTCTTTTTTATTTCGTGAAGGAGCTGATATAATCATAGGTGCGCACCCTCATGTATTACAAAAAATGGAATCTTTTAAAAATTGTGGAGAAGAAAATGAAAAAATAATTGCGTACTCTTTAGGAAATTATGTTTCTAACCAAAGAGCAAGAAAAAAAGATGGAGGAGCAATGATTGAACTATTACTGACAAAAAAACAAGAAAAAACTAAAATTTCAAAACCAGGTTACTATTTGACTTGGGTTCATAAACCAATTATTGATGGTAAGGAAATTTTCAAAATACTTCCTTGTAAAGAATATGAAAAAAAGAATTTCATGGGACTTGACGAAAAGTCTAAAAAAGCAATGAAATTATTTATTTCAGATTCGAGAAAATTATTTCAAAATGAAAATCTAAATATAACTGAAAAGTAATTCTTATTTACCATAATATTTTTTTTCAACCGTACCATCATTAAAAATATAAATTAGAAAATTATTTTTATTTGAATAATATATATCTCTACCTAAAACATCAGTTATTTTTAAAATAACCTTATTAATATTATTTTCTTCAATACCTACCCCATCACAGGCATCACCAATTCCATCACCGTTTAAATCATCCTGATTAGGGTTATATACCTCTAAACAATTATCAAATTGATCACAAATACCATCAATATCAAAATCAAATAAACAATTTCCGTTACAATCTAAATACCCTACTCCAAATAAATCAAATGGAAAAATACAAGAACCATCATCAGTATTAGCAAAAGAGTTAAAATTACAAGCTAGTTCATTAATACAACCTAAAATAACTGGAACACAAGAACCATCATCTGTATTTGCGTTTGGATCAAAATTAAATGCTAAAGAATCTGTACAACCCTCATAAATATCAATACATGAGCCATCTTCAGTATTAGCATTTGGATCAAAATTAAATGCTAAAGGATCAGTACATCCCTCATATATATCAATACACGAACCATCATTTTCTGTAGAGTTTACATCAAAGTTGTAAGCTTCAGAATCTGTACATCCATAAATCTCAAGTTCATCACATACACCATCATTATCTGTGTCATTCAAACAATTTAAATTGCAATCATAAAATTGAATTGGATATAAACACGAAAAATTTTCTGTAGCACTATAATCAAAATTACAGGCCATATCGTCAGTACATCCTAAAATTTCTAATTCATCACACACACCATCTCCGTCAAAGTCATTTAAACAGATATTACCACAATTATAATAAACTTGGGCAAATATACAATTACCATCATCCTCTGTAGCCATCTCATCAAAATTACACGCTAATGGATCTATACAGCCCAAAATTGTATTTTGAAAAATCGGCCATTCCCAAGGATAAGTGAGTGGCGTAAAATCAATTCCTGGTATCCATAATTCACTAGCAGATTCATATGCTCCTATATCAGGAAAATCTCCTTGATAACCATAAGTAATATCAGCTTGGAAAACATTAGGATGTGATTCAATTGGATCTGAAATTGTATTTATAATTTTACCTTGGTCAATCAATAATGGACTAGTGGGAGAAAAATTATACAAAAATCTATTTTCTAAAATTTCATTTGGTGAATAAGAAATAGTCTGGACAGAATTTGTTAATAATGGATCAATTGTTGAAGTAAAATTATTTGTATGATCCGAATAAAGTGAATAATTGTTATTAGTAAATCCTGGAATTTCATCTTCATTATCAACATCATTAGTTCTATGATTTGAAATAACATCAGCAGCATTATTTTCTGTATACGTGTCTAAATTTGTCAAACCATTTTCATCAAGAATTAAAATGTCAGTTTTCTCACAATTGAAAACAGTATTATTATAAATTTCATGATTATCTCCCTTTATCATCATTCCAATACCACCGAATCCATTTTTACCAATATTCCAAATCACGTTGTGATGAGCTAAACCCTCTGTACCTGCAATATCAGCTGATCCAGAAGGAGCATCAAATCTAAAACCCATTTTTTCAGAATCATGCAACCAATTATAAGATGTAACAGATGACTCAACTATATTTTTTGTTATTTGAACAATTGCACCATCACTTTGAGCTAAACCTGTGTTAGAAATATCATTGTAAGAAATAATTGCTCTTTCCCCCATGTTCAATGTTGCAGATGCTCCTGTAGTATGCATTATGTTGTGACTAAAAGTAATATTAGAACCAGTGGCGTATATACTGAGGCCAATTCCTTGAATTTCTGAACAAGACCAGTCAATATGATGAAAATAATTATTGGTAATTAAATGATTATCTCCTGACATAATTAATGCTTCACCTTCTGTGTGTTCAAAAACATTTCCCGAAAAAGTACAAGAAGAACTTGAAGAAGAAGAAGGCAGAAAAGAAGAATTCAAGTCCTGATCTATGTTGGTGACTAATGGAGAAGACAAATCACCAAGCATTCTTTTAGAGTAGCTTGGATAACTAAAAATATTATCACTTATTGTTATAGCATAACTATTTTGAATTGTAACTGTTGATGCAAAAAACTTTATACCCTGAATAGTTACGTTAGAACTATTTGTAATGTTATATGCAAAAGTTTTATTTTTAGCTCTAATTATTGAATTTTCAAGATCACTCCCGTCCCCAGTTAAACTCCACATATATAAGTACTGCCCGTCATAAAACCACTCATTCGGCGAATCTAAAAAAACCAATTTTCCCTCCAAAAAATAATAATGATGCTTATCCCTATACTCATTTCCTATTGTCTCATATTCAAACTTTTTGTTAGGAATATCAAGACCTGAAGAACTAACTATTTTATTTTTTGTTTTAAAAGAACCAAAATTAGCAATCATTATTGCCCCTGAAATGTCATCATTACTAAAGTCTGAAAGTTCTTTTGACTCTAGAGATAAACTACTCAAATCAGTTATATCATTAACTATTCCGTCAGGATCTTCATCAGATGAATGAGCCCAAGTATCATTATTAAAAATCATATCATCTTCGAAAGAAGAATTAGGCCATCTAGCCATGATCATTTCTTGATTATTAGAAAATAATTGCCAAATATCATCATCAATAAAAGTTTTAAAAATATTTCCACTGTGTTGAACCCATTGAGAGTTAACTATACCTGGTTCATTGATTGTTATAGTTCCATTAAATACGACATTATCACTGTTATTTGGCATTATAATGACGTTTGATGCAGTAATATCTTCAACATTTGAATAAACACCTTCTAATAATAAAACTTCAGAGGCACCAAAATCAATTGCTTTTTGAATTGTAAGAAAAGGATTATTAATTGAACCGTCTCCGCTATCATCATCTCCATTGGGTGAAATATAAAAGGATTGTGAAAAAATAAAATTTATATTGAACATGAAAAAAATAAGATAAAAAAACTTTAAATACATATTTATTTATAACTAGTTAATAAAAATTGGTAACTAGAAGATAAGTATTTTTATAAATAGGTTTTATATGAATTTAAAATAAAATTCTATTTTTGGTGTATGGATATAGATTTATTAAAAATTTTTAATTTAATTATTGGATTTGGAATACTAAATGTTTGGCTACTCAGATTCAATAAAGAAACTTCTTATAGAGGAGGAAACGCAAAAACTTTAAAGCAAGAGTTTGAGATTTATGGGCTTCCTCAATGGTTCTTTATTTTTGTTGGCATTGTTAAAATCTCCTTAGCAATTTTATTAATTATTGGAGTATGGTTTGAAACTTTAACTCTTTACTCAACAATAGGAATTGCTATTTTGATGATAGGTGCTCTATTAATGCATTTTAAAGTCAATGACCCTATTAAAAAATCATTACCAGCCTTGAGTATTTTGTTAATGTTAATCTCAATTATTTTTAACATAGTTTAATATTACAAATATTTTGTATAACTTTGAATGATAATAATTATACAAAATATACTATGAAAAAAATACTTATTGTTGGGGCCAGTAGTGATATTGCAAGTACTTTACAAAGAGATAACAACTATGACTTTATTAATCTAACATCAAAAGAGACAGATTTTAACATATTGGAACCTTCAACATTTCCGAAGTTAGAAAAGTTGGATGGGTTAGTGTATTTTCCAGGAACCGTAAACCTAAGACCATTTTCTAATTATAGAGAAAGAGACTTTCAGAAAGACTATGAAGTAAATGTATTAGGCTTAGTAAACATATTGAAAAATTATCAACTTGCTTTGAATCAAAATTCATCTGTAGTAACAATTAGTTCAATTGCCGCCGATTTTGGAATGCCTTTTCATGCATCAATAGCAATGTGTAAAGCAAGTGTAGAAGCGCTAACAAGAAGTTTAGCAGCAGAGTGGGCTCCAAAAGTAAGATTAAATTGTATTGCACCATCACTTGTTGAAACTAAAATGACTGAAAGGTTAACTAACTCTGACTCCAAAAAAGAAGCAATTGAAAATAAACATCCTCTGAAAAAAATAGGTGAAACTAGCGACATAGCAAATATGATTTCCTTTTTACTTTCTGATAAGTCTAAATGGATTACTGGACAAACTATAAGAATTGATGGAGGATTATCTACTATCAGATAGTGTTTATATTAGATTTTTTAAGAAAGTATCTGCTTTTTCAAAATGAATTCTTTTTTTATCAGGATCCATTTTATTTAACAAATTTATCATAAACTTCATTCTAATGTTATTTTCAAAATATTTACGATTTTTATTAATAAATCTCCAATACAGACCATCCCAAATTTTTTCCCAATCTCCTTTAGGATAATTACTCATTTTTTTTATGTAATTACTGCTTGAAAGATAAGGCTTAGTAGACATAAGACCTCCATCGGAGAACTGACTCATTCCATAGATGTTTGGTACCATAACCCAATCATATGCATCAATATAGTGTTCCATAAACCACTTATATATCTCATCGGGATGAAATTCACATAATAGCATAAAATTTCCTAAAACCATTAATCTTTCAATATGATGATTATATGAAGTATTTCTCACTTTATTAATACAATCATCAATAGGATAAATACCAGTTGAAGCATCATAAAAGGAACTTGGTATTTTTTTTGAAAAATTAAAAAAATTAAATGTGCGCTCATAAGAACCTTTAACTAAATACACTCCTCTAATAAATTCTCTCCAACCTATTATTTGTCTTAAAAAACCTTCCAAAGAATTAAGTGGAATATCTAATTTAAAATTTAAGGTTTTTTCTAAAACATAACTTGGTGTTAATAAACCATTATTAAGCATAGGTGATATAACACTGTGGTTTAAATAAGATTCAGAATCAACTATAGCATCTTCATAAACACCAAACTCCTGCATACGTTCCGATAAAAATTTAATTAACCATTGTTTTGCATCATTGTGAGTATATGGATACAATGGTTCATCTGAAAAAACACCAATATTATTTTTATAATATTTTTTCACATATTTAATTGCTTCTGAAAAATATTCATCACTTTTCAACTTATTAATTACAGGGGGAACCTTACCTTTTGGATATTTTTTTCGATTTTCAGTATCAAAAGTCCATTTTTCACCAACAGGCTTTTCGTCATTTTTTAATAAAACATTAAACTTTTTTCTTTGATTAATGTAAAATGAGGTCTGAAAAAACTTTTTTTTCTTTTTATCAAAAAAGTCTAGATCTGATCTTTTATTCAAAAACATTGGAGAATCCAAAAAATTTATAGAAATACTATGCTCTTTAGAGAGACTTAAGATTCTTTTATCTAAATAATTATCTTCTGTCAAGATATAATTTATATGATTAAAACCATTTGTTTTTAAGTATGGAATAAATTTCCTAATGTCTGAATATATTTCATGTTGATTTACATAAATAACTTCTTTGTTTTTCTTTTTTAGAAAATCTTCATAATACTTCATTGATGATCTGTGAAACACTAACTTTTGTACATGAAAATTGTATTGGTTAAAATACAAATATTCTTCAATCAAAAAAAAGGTACCATCTAATTTAAATAGTGGATTATCTTCAAAAAGTTGATGAGGAAAAATTAAATTAGCAGCTTTCATAAAATCTAATTAGAAAACCATTTATGAGTACCAAATTGATTTTTTGTTACAGGTTTATTTTTTTTAACGTAATAACTTAAACCCAAACTAATACTGTATAAATATTTTTTTAAAGACGGTTTAACAAATAAAAAAAATGGAAGAAAATTTATCATTCTATTACTCATATTAAAGATATAGGGATATACAGAAATGGTTAATTTTGAGCTATTTCCTAAGTCTTTAATTCTCCAACTAACAAAAGATTGTATTTCATTTTTTTTACCTATTAATAAATCGTATCCAACATTATCTATCCAATTAATAAAGTTTCTTTCATAATTTAATCCATTATAATAATGAACTTGATCAATGGATTTTAAACCAGGCCAGTCTATTATTGGGTTTTTTTTACAAAAAGGATGATAAAGTTCTAAATTGTTTGGTTTTGAAATTATCTCCCATAATTTATCTTTTGAAATAGGTAAAACAGTATCTTGAGAGATGTACCAATTATATTTTTTTTTTACATTCAAAATCATTTATTTTATTGTAAAAATACTCAATTATGGAAAAATTTATATTGATATCCCTTATATTTTTCAACTATTATCTTTTTGGACAAATTATTCCTGATAATTCATATTATAATGAAAATATTATATGGGAAAATGTATATACGAATGGACCAGCTGGAAAAGTAAACAGGGGACTTGTAGATTCTGATGGTAATTGCGCCGTTATTTTTATGCCAGATGACATGTCAAGAGTTCATAAAATAGATGGTGAAAATGGAGATCTAATTTGGACCAAAACAATTGAAAATACTGTTGGCTTTGGAATCTTTGAAATTAATGACAAAAACAGAGTTGATTACTTAATTTCGGGAGGTTTTGGTTCTACACAAGAACGATGGATGTGTAGACTTAATGGAAATGATGGGAGTATAATGTGGGAACAAATTTATAATTCATCAGGAAACCAATATGAATTTGACGGTATCAGAACAGGTGTCGTTGGTAGTGATGGTTACATATATGCTTCAGGATTTATTGGTGGAGATGAAGGAGGAACAATATTTATTGTGTATGGTGGTCAAGCCATGTTAATGAAAATTGACCCTTCAACTGGACAGGAAATTTGGACACATACAAATGATAATTCAGAGTATGCAGTTGCAGTAGTTGAATCCAATGAAAATGAATTTTATTACGGAGGAGCTCTTTATGATGAAAATTTAAAATTAACTAAAGTTAATTCTAACGGGCAAGAAATTTGGACTAGAGATTTAGAAAACACTTTTGGAGTTATACCTGCAGATATTTCTATCAGTAATGATCAAACTATATATTATGGTGGACACACCGGACGAGAAGGAGATGGTGAACCTTTTGATTATACATGTGTTAGTTTAGATAAAGAAGCTAATGTTAATTGGGTTAATCACTACGCTAATCCAAGAGGTTATAGTCTAGAACATATAAGAAATGAACTATACGGATTAAAGTTAGATAATGATGGTATTTACATGTTTGGAGGAACTGGAGATGAAGGTTATTACAGTGCCACCCTCCCTCCTTTTGAATCTTCTGATGTATGGAATGGATGGGTTCTTAAAACAGATTTTAATGGAGAAATAGTAAGAAGTGATGTTTTTTGCCATGAAAGTGTTAATACCGCTACTGAATATGGTGACTTAACAAATGATGGTTTTGTTATTTTTAATGATACAGACGCTCAGGGTGATACTGAAGTAGGTCTAATGAGAATTTTAGTTAATAATCCATTGAACACTAATAACAATAAAGATCAATTAAAAAAAGAAGTTATTAATAAAGTAAACCTCATGGGCCAAGAAATTAATAATGAAAAAAATCAAATAATTATTGAAATATTCAATGACGGTACAGTTAATAAAAAAATAACTATTGAATAAATCTATAAATTAATTTATTTCATATTTCTGTTTTACATTTATATAAGCTGTTTTATTTTTATGGGCTGTATTTAATGTTCCTCCCCAAGAAAATGAATCATTTGAATTAGTACCTAAAATTTGAAAAACACCAATGTTAGAAGAAAGAACACTGCCAAGGTTACCGTTTGCACCTTCAATTGCTGTTTTTGCTCTAATTAAACCGTCCTCAGAAGCCAATTTAATCATTTCAATTTTTAACTCACCTAATTTAGTATAATAATACTTTGGAGGATAAGAAGTTAAAAAAATATTTTTTTCAATTAAATCAGTAATTTCATTTGAAATTTGTTCAACCAACTCAATATCTGAGGATGTGACCTTTAATTGTTGAGTTAATTCAAAACCTGTAAAAATTTGTTCTCTATCCACAATAACACCTTCGTTATTAAAATAATTTTTTTGTTTATATTTTTTTTCAATATCAATGGACAAGAAATTAAAATTATCCTTTTTTAAACCTTTATTAATTAAAAAAGACTCAATAATATCTCTATCATTTTTTATTTGTGAATATGCTTTTTTTAAGTCTATATCAGATGAAGTAAAATCACCTCCCCAAACAACTAAATCAGAAGTAAAATTTAAAGAGGCTGAACCTGTAACAGAAATTTCAGAGTTATTTTTTTTAAAAAAATACCTTCCACTCGAACTTAATACTATTGATAAAGAAAATATTGCAACTGCTATTACTACGTATAAACCTGACTGACTAAACTGATTATTTTTTTTCATTTTTTTATTTATTTATTGTTATTAATTGTATTTCTTTTATATCCTATTTTTACTTCTGGTTCTGATTGATAATTCAAATCTTCACTTTCACTAATTTGGCTTATTAAGTATAAACAAGTTAATAGGCCAAAAACAAATGATACACAAATGAGGCATACAAGTGAAAAAAAAGATAAAATCATATTTAAATTATTTAAAGGTTACAAATAGGGTTTTCAATTTCATTACCAGACTCATCCCAAAACTTTTCTATGTTATTTATTTTTTCAGAGTAAAGTTGACCATTTTCATGCCATTGTCTAGATGGAAAAGAGTTATCTCCATAAAAACATTCAAACTCCATTACACCATTACTGAACCAAGATCTAGAAATACCAGATAAATTATCATATTTGAAATTTGTCAAATCAGTTAACAAACCATTTTGATTATAATGTTTCTGAAAACCGTGTCGTAAACCATTTTTATATTGAATTTCGCTCTCTAACTCCCCAGTATCATACCATGTTATTTGAGTCCCACATAGAAGACCGTTTTTAAAAATTGATTTAGTTATTGGAATATCCTCACGTTTTTTTTTATTTATTTGACAATATTGACCAAAACTGTTTGAGTATTCAGTATATACACCATTTTTAACTTTACCATCAGAGTCATAATGAATTAAAACATGTTTCATTTCTGAAACTAATTGCCCATTTTCATAATAATCCTTTCTTTTACCATTCTTTGTTTTCCATTTTATTTTTCCACTTTGATAATATCCAATTGAAACACTCCCATCTTTTTTATCATGCCAGCTTTTTTCCTCTAATATTCCATCTATATCATAATTATAAGAAATACCGTTTTTAAACTCTCTGTATAGAATAGACCCTAGTAGATATTCTTTAGAATTTCCCTTTTTATCTCTGATATATTTTAACTCCCCATTTTCATAATATTCTTTTTGATTTCCATACTTATCAACTTCACTTTTAATTTGTCCATTGGTGTAAAAAGTTGGTTTATTATTTTTTCTTTCTCTATTGACCAAAAACCAGATTTTTAACCACACTCTTGATAAGAAAGTAATTAATAAATTTTTAAAATTTGGAGTAAAAATCCAAACTTGAAAAGTTATCCATATTAGTGACCATAAAATTAAACCACTGACAGTTGAAAATAATCTAAAAATAGTATAATCTGAGACTAAGCTAATCAGCAGAAAAAAAGTTGAAATAGTTAAAAATGAACATACAGCAGGTACTATAAAAATTAACATCAATCTAATTGGATTATATTTTATATAATTACTCATTTTCTATATCTGATATTAATGTATCTAAATTTAAAAATGAAAAATCCCAATTCAAGTATTCTTGCAGGTTCCCATTTTTCTTCAATCTGCATTTCACATTGATTAAAATGTATACCAATTAAAGGGTTATTAGGAAAGTATTCAAACTGAAATTCATGTCTTTTCATTTTTTAAAGATTTTATTAATTATTCTAGAAAAGAATGTATTTTTTTTCTCAAAGCTTTTAATTATTCGTTCTCTCTCCTTCTGACGCTCCTCTTCTCTTTTTTTATTTTCTTCTAATATTCTTTCATTTTTTCTTTTAGACTCTTCTCTCTCCTTAATAGATCTTTGTAATCTTCTTTCCATTTCAATGGCTTCCTTATTTCTTCTTTCTAAATCAACTTGTTTTAAATGTTCGTTAGAATAATGGCCATATACAAAATCATTAGAAGAAAGTAAAGAATCGTGAATTAAATGATCTTCATATGATAATCTATAATAAGTTTTACCATGTTCAACTAATCTATTCTCTTCACCTAATGCAATACCTTTACAAATATCTACTCTTGAAATTGTGTTCTCAAAATCGGAAGCCGAATTGTAAATAATTTCAGATATTAAATGGTCACTTAATGTCTCCTTATATGTTGGTCTTATTATTTTATATCTATCAACATCAATTGCAATAGATTTAAGTATTTTATCGAAATATTCAATATATATATCCGAACGGTTAAAGAATTCAAACCCAACTAATCTCTTACCTAAAAAATAAGCTAGACCATTTGCACCTTGAATGGGATAAAAAGAACTTGTATAATTTTTAAATGTTTGATTCTTATTTGAAAATAAATCAGAGTGAGAACCTGTTGGAGCGACACATCTATCAACTCGTAAATCATCAAAACACTGATTTACATTACGCCAAACCTTACCTTGGTCAGCAAAATGTTTAAATGATGATTTATTATAATATATATCTTGATTTTTTTCTTCTCTAATTTTTCTATATGCTATTTCATCAGAAGGAGAAAATTTATTTGAATTATAACCCCATCTACCCTGTTCAACACAACTAACCGGAATAAGATTTTCACTTCTAGGAGCTAGTAAAACAGAGGAGTTGAGTACTCTATTTTGTTTTGCTCCCTTTAGAATATCTCCATCCATAATAAATACGTATGAATCTGATTGATTTATGACTTTTATTTGTCCTACTTGACCTGATTCTGAAATCTCAGATATTTCAATTAATTTTCTATTAAAAGCATTATGTAAACTGATGTAATTAAATGAATTTTGCCTATTATGTTTAATTTGAACAATTGATAATATATCATTCTTTTGAATATCAATAATTGAAAATTCTTTATCAGTATTTATTGCTTTTTTTGTCATTTTATCCTCCTTTTTATATTTAGCTACAGAATTAATTAAGATCAGGGTGAGTTTGTAGCTAAAACTCACCCCAATCAACCCACTCAAACAAACAGTACAATGACTGTTATATTTTATAGTTGATAAGGCCTAAAGATTAGAGCAAACCATTTTTATAGGCTTGCTCTAAACTGCCTACTCACTAAAAAACATCAAAAAGATGTTATGTATATATTTATTTTAACTATAAGAGTTACGACACACGCACATGAAGTGCTCAATCTGCACACTTAAAGTGTTCTTTGATTATCAAAATCAATAAAAGTGGGTTAAGTTCTGACAGAAAATTATTAAAAATTTAATTAGAGTCAGATTGCAATATTAATAATTAATTTAAAATCTAAATAAAATTTTAATTTTTTGTTATTAACAAAATTATGTTAAAATTGAAAATAAAAC
>JAYYFR010000026.1:0-40958 GCA_036158635.1 Bacteroidota bacterium
GTGACCCACTTCTTCTAAATCATTATGTTTTCCAGAAACCCTTAAACATCTTTGTGAATTTACTACCCTTTGGTACTTTACTTTTTTATTATCTAAGAATAAATCCTTGAATTGATTCATTCCAGCATTTACAAACATTAAGGTTGGGTCATCCTTAATTACCAAAGGACTTGACTTAATAATTGAATGTCTTTTCTCCTCGAAAAAAGAAATAAAACTCTTACGTATATATTCAGATTTCATAATTGATACTAAGGTAAAAAAATAGGTCTATAAAATAATTTATATAAATTTGCATTCTTTAAAACACGTTATGTATTTAAATTTAATTAAATATTATCAGAAATGATAAAAACAAAATACTATTACGATAAAGAAACTTTGAGTTACAAGAAAGTTGAAAACTCTAGATTTGGGTTTTTAAAAAATCTTTTAATATTATTCATACCTATTTTAATTATGAGTATGGGTTTTAGCTTTGTAATACTTTCGTTTTTTAAAACTCCAAATGAAATATTACTTCAAAAAGAAATAAATCAATTAAATACTGAGTACAAAAAAATTGAAAATCAACTAATTTCTGCAGATAAAATTTTAAATGAATTGTCAGAAAAAGATGCAAAAATCTATAGAATCATGTTAGGTGCTAGTCAAATTAGTGATGATGTTAGGCTCGCTGGATTTGGAGGAGTTGATAAATACTCAAATCTTGAAAAACTACATTCTACTGAAATGATAATTGATATTTCAAAAAAAACAGATCAACTGATCAAAAAATTAGGAATTCAATCCAAATCTCTTGATGAATTGTTTTCTTTAGCTATTGAACATAGTGAAAAAATTCAGTGTATTCCTGCTATTGAACCTTTATCAAAAAAAGATTACTCAAGAATTTCGTCTGGATTTGGCCCAAGAATTGACCCTCATTATAAAATAAGAAAAATGCATACAGGTACTGATTTTGCTGCTCCTACGGGAACACCAGTTTATGCAACAGGAAATGGAAAAATAATTGAAGCTGTTAATAGATCAAGAGGAGGATATGGTAAATTTATTGTTATTGATCATGGGTATGGTTATAAAACTCAATATGCTCACTTAAGTAAGTTAGCGGTAAATACGGGTCAAAATGTTAAAAGAGGAGAATTAATAGGATATGTTGGAAATACTGGAAAGTCAACAAGCCCTCATCTTCATTATGAAGTTAGAGTAAACAACAAAAAAGTTAATCCAATTGATTATTTTTACAATGATTTAACAATTGAAGAATATGATCAAATGCGCAAAAATTATTCGCAAGAAAACTAATAACTTATATAGAAAAAAAAATTTAATAGATTCAAATCCATTAATCCTATTTTTTTTATTTACTTCTGTTTTTTCAAACGCACAATTATCTTATAACACTACACAAATAGTTGAGGAAAATTCTTCAACAAAAAAAAATATAAAAATTACAGCTGTTGGAGACATCATGTTTGGAACTAATTTTCCAGCAAAAAAATATTTACCTAAAAACGAAGATTGTATTCCTCTGATTGAAAACGTAAAAGAATTTTTTAATAAATCCGACATTATTTTTGGAAATCTTGAAGGTTGTATTTCAGATGATGCCCCACCCAGAAAAAGATGTAATGATCCAACAAAATGTTATTTATATAGAATGCCAAAAAAATTTGGGAATTGTTTAAAGTACGCAGGATTTAATCTAATTAGTTTAGCAAATAATCACACATGGGACTTTGGTGAAGAAGGAGTCGAAGACACAAAAAGCGTTTTAAATTCATTAAATATAAATTACGCTGGATTAGACTATAAACCTTACACTATATTCGACTTAAATGATAGTATAAAAATTGGCTTTTGCTCATTTGCTCCTAATTATAGAACACCATCATTAATAAAAATTGAAAAAGCTCAAGAAATTGTCCAAAATTTATCAAAAAAATGTGACATAGTAATTGTTTCATTTCATGGTGGTGGTGAAGGTTCTAAATTTCAAAATGTAACTAGAGAAACTGAGTACTGCTACGGAGAAAACAGAGGGAACGTTTATAAATTTTCACACGCTATGATTGATGCAGGTGCAGACGTTATTATTGGCCATGGTCCTCATGTAACAAGAGCAATTGATATTTATAAAAATAAATTTATTGCATATAGTTTAGGTAATTTTTGCACCTATGGTAGATTTAATCTTTCTGGGTCTAAAGGAATAGCTCCAATTTTACAATTAGAAATTTCAAATAAAGGTGAATTTATTTCCGGAAAAATTATTCCAATCAAGCAAATAAGTGGTGGCTATGTATATCCTGATAAAGAAAAAAAGGCAATTAAAAAAGTTCAAGACTTGACAAATATCGACTTTCCTAATCATAAAATTAATATTGATGATGATGGAAATATAAGTATAAAGTAAATGCTGGAAAATAAAGATACAGACGAAAAAATTTATTATTCAATTGGAGAAGTTTCAAAAATAATTGGAATATCAACATCAAAAATAAGATTTTGGGAAAAAGAATTTGATTCTATTAAACCAAAGAAAAATAAAAAAGGGAATAGAATTTTTAATAAAAAGGAACTTAATAAGTTAAAATTAATTCATCATTTATTAAAAGAAAAAAAATATACAATTGATGGTGCAAAGAAAAAAATGAGAAAAAACCCTGAAAAAACTGAAACTCACCAAAAAGTAATTGAAAATTTAAAAAAAATTAAAGCTGAACTAATTGAAATAAGAAAAAACCTAAACTAAATAGTTTAAAATATAATCACTAACAGCATGTTCAACTTTAGTAAATTTTTTCATGTAACCTGTTCCTCTAAGCTTACTAATATCAGCTCTTGTGTAATTTTGATATTGTTTTTTTAATTTTTGAGGCATTTCAATATACTCAACAATTTCTTTCTTTTCTAAAGATTTAAAAACGTAATTAATTAAGTTATTAAAGCTAGTTACCTGACCTGAGCCAACATTATAAATTCCAGATTTAACTTTGTTGGTATATAAATAATAAATAATACTAGTTACATCATCTATGTAGACAAAATCTCTGCATTGATCTCCATGAGGAATATTTATATCATTTGATTTAAATAACTTCATTTTATTTGTTTTTATAACTTGGTTAAAAGATTGAAAAACAATTGATGACATTGGTCCTTTTTTTGATTCATCAAATCCAAATACATTAAAAAACTTGAGACCAAACCAAATTGGTGGAGTTTCTTTTTCTGAAAGAACAAATTTATCAAATTCATGTTTTGACTCAGCATATAAATTCAATGGTTTATAAAAATTAATTTTTTTATGATCATCTGAGAAACCCAGACCTCCATCACCGTATGTAGCAGCTGATGAAGCATAAATAAGTGGTATTGAAAAACTAACACATTTTCTCCAAACTTTTATACTATAATTTAAATTATATTTATCAAGCTTATCTTTATCATTAAATGTTGTATCTGTAATAGCTCCTAAATGAAAAATAAAATCAATATTATTTTTATTTTCATCGATGAAAGAAAATAAATTATCTGTTTCAATAAATATTGTATTCTTAGTTTTTTTATTGTTTTTAAAGTCACATAAAATAATCTTAAGATTTGTTAATGCCTCAATTTTTTTTAAAAAAGAACCAGCAATAAATCCGGAAGAACCAGTAATAATAATCATTATTCAATAATTGATTTATAGTATAAATATAGTTAGTATATTTGAATACTTTTAAAAAAAATATATATGGTATATATAACAAGAAGAGAGCGATTTTCAAGTGCTCATAAATTAGAAAATAAAAATTTTAATACAGAAAAAAATACTAGTATTTTTGGCTCTTGTTACAATATGCATGGCCACAACTACGAATTATTTGTAACAGTTAAAGGTGAAGTAGATAAAGAAACTGGTTTTGTAACTAACTTAAAAGACTTAAAAAAAATATTAAAGTCATATGTGATTTCAAAACTTGACCATCAATTTATTAATGATGTTAGTTTCATGAAAGGGAAAATTTCTTCAACCGAAAATGTTTGTATTGCGATATGGAATGAATTAGAAAAACCTATTAAAGACAAACTAAATTGTGAATTATTTTGTGTAAAAGTTTTAGAAACAGAAAATAATATTTTTGAATATTTTGGAAAATAAATAAAGATGAGTTTAATAGAAAAAAATTACGATTCAGAATACAAACCAAGTAAAAGTGAAGTTGAAAATTTTCCTGACCTTCAGAATGGACCATCTTCTCTTATTAAAGGAGCAGATGTTGGAATCCAACATGTTGGGGTACATAATTTTAGACTTCCACTTAAATACAAAAAAAAGAGCGGCGAAGATATTGAATTAGAAACAAAAGTTACCGGAACTGTTTCTTTAGAAGCTCATAAAAAAGGTATAAATATGTCCAGAATAATGAGGACATTTTATGAGTTTAAAGATGAATATATTATTGAAAAATTGGAAGATATATTATTAAAATATAAAAATGACTTAAGTTCATTTAAAGCAAAAATTGGCTTACATTTTTCATATCCTATTTTACTTCCCTCTTTAAGATCTAACAATAAAGGCTTTCAATATTATAAAGTATCATTTGAAGGGCAAGTCGATAAAAATAGTAAGTTCAAAAAAATTATTCATTTCGACTTCGTATACTCATCTGCATGTCCATGTTCCTATGAATTGGCTGAACATGCAAGAAAACATAGAAATAAAGCAACTGTAACTCATTCTCAACGTTCAGTAGCTAGAATTTCTGTAGAATTTGATAAAAATTTATGGATAGAAGATTTACAAAAAATATGTGAAGAAGCACTTCATACTGAAACACAAGTAATTGTAAAAAGAGAAGATGAAATGGCATTTGCTGAGTTAAATGGCTCATATTTAAAATTTGTTGAAGATGCCGCGAGATTATTATACGAAAAATTGATAAAAGATGCTCGAATTAAGGACTTTAGAGTAATTTGCTCTCACCAAGAGTCTTTACATTCTCACGATGCTATCTCAGTTATATTAGCTCCTGAAAGTAAATTTAGTAGTGATATTTCGCATGAATTTTGGTCTAGCTTGATTCATACATCTTAAAAAATAATTAAAATTTTATTTTATGAAAGCATATATTTTTCCTGGTCAAGGCTCACAATTTCCTGGAATGGGAAATGATTTAAAAAACTTAGCGATTGCAAAAAATATGTTTAAGGTTGCAAACGACATTTTAGGGTTTAATATTTCTGAAATTATGTTTAACGGAACTCTTGAAGAATTAAAACAAACAAATGTTACACAACCTTCTATTTTTATTCATTCAGTAATTCTAACGGAAATAATAAAACAAAAAAAAGAATTTTCTCCAAATATGTTAGCTGGACATTCCCTTGGGGAAATATCGGCCTTAACAGCAGGGGGAGTTTTAACATTTGAAGATGGATTAAAATTAGTAAAAATTAGATCAAAAGAAATGCAAAAAGCTTGTGAAAATAATAAATCAACTATGGCTGCTATTCTTCAACTAGAAAATACTAAAGTAGAAGAAGTTTGTAATAGTTCTGAAGGAATTGTTGTTCCTGCTAATTATAATTGCCCCGGTCAAATTGTTATATCAGGTGAATTTAAAGCAGTTGAAGAAGCTTGTGAAAAATTTAAACAACTTGGAGCCAGAAGAGCAATAATTTTACCAGTGGGAGGTGCTTTTCATTCTCCATTAATGGAGCCTGCAAAGAAAAAACTTGAACAATTCATTAACTCTACAAATTTCAATAATCCTATCTGTCCTGTTTATCAAAATGTTAACGCTGAAGCAGTAACTGAACCTAAAAAAATTAAAGAAAATTTAATACATCAATTAGTTTCACCAGTAAGATGGGAACAATCAATCAATAATATGATTCATGATGGTGCAAAAGAATTTATAGAAATTGGTCCTGGTAAAGTATTACAAGGATTGGTAAAAAAAATTAACCCTGAACTTAATACATTTTCAATTTAGAAATGAACTTAAATCAGCTCTTTAATAAACAAAAAAAACTGTTTCAAAATAAAAAAAGAACAGATCTTAAAGAGAGAATAAAAAAAATTAAACAAATAAGAAGTTGGCTTAAAGAAAATGAAAATTTAGTTATTGAGTCAATTTTAAAAGATTATAACAAACCATTAGTTGAGATTTATACAACCGAGTTCAAACCTTTAATTAGTCATATTGATTTTACACTAAAAAACATAAAAAAATGGTATGTGCCTAAGAAGAAAAAAACACCCTTTCATCTTTTGGGAACAAGCTCAAAAATATTATACGAACCTAAAGGCATTTGCCTTATTATTTCCCCATGGAATTATCCTTTAAATTTAACATTAAACCCACTTGTTTCTTCAATAGCTGCTGGGAATTTTAATTTCATTAAACCATCGGAGTTTACCCCTTACACAAGTGAATTAATAGACAAAATGATTAATGAGATATTTTTAGAACAAGAAAATATAGTAGTTTTAGGAAACGAAAAAATTGGTAAAGAATTAACAAGACTTCCCTTTGATCATATATTTTTTACTGGCTCACCAACAGTTGGAAAAAAAATTATGAAAGAGGCAAGTCAAAATTTATGTTCAGTTACATTAGAATTAGGAGGAAGAAACCACACAATAGTAGACCAAACTGCTGATTTAAACGATGCTGTTGAAAAAATTATTTGGTCAAAATTTTTGAACGCTGGTCAGACGTGCATTGCCTGTAATCATGTATTTGTTCATAAAAACATTAAAGATTTATTTTATAAAAAATGTTTAGACAAAATAAAGTCACTTAATGATGAAAAACAAATTACTCAGATAGTCAATTCATTACACTATAAAAGGATTGCAAAATTAATTAATATCTGCTTAGAACATAGTGGTGAAAAAATTCATAATAATCAAAAACTGTCAAATCAATTCATACCCGTGATTGCGATTAAAAATGTTAGTATTAATAACCCGATATTAAGTGAAGAAATTTTTGGACCAATTTTACCAATTATTGAATATGAAAATATAAATGAAGTTATAAATTATATAAAAACAAAAGAAAAACCTTTGGCTATTTATGTATTTAGTAAAAATAAATTGTTAACAAATCAAATAATTCAGGAAACTAGTTCGGGAGGGGTTGTTGTAAATGACTGTATTATTCAATATATGAACCCAAATTTACCTTTTGGTGGAGTTAATCACAGTGGGATTGGTAAATCAGGAGGTAAAAGAACTTTTATTAACTTTTCTAATGAAAAATCTATTTTAATTCAAACACCAGGATTTTCAATTGCTAAATTATTATATCCTCCATACACAGATTTTAAAAAAAGTATAGCAAGAAAAATACCTTGGTTTTTTAACTAATTTTTTTTAGATACCAATCAACAGTAATTTCAAGAGCATTTTCAAAATTTGTTTTTGGTTTCCAATTTAATTGATTCATAATTTTTAAAGAGTTAATTGCATAACGAAAATCATGCCCTGGCCTATCATCTACAAATTGAATTAAATTTTCAGAATTTTTTAAATTAGTTTTTTTATCAATCAATGAACATATTTTTCGAATTAATTCTAGATTATTTTTTTCATTATTTGAGCCAATATTATAAGTTTCCCCATTTAATCCTTGATGAAATATTACATCAATAGCATCTACATGATCCAAAACAAAAATCCAATCTCTTACAGCTTGACCATCTCCATAAACAGGTATTTTTTTATTTTTAACTATATTATTAATTGTCAGTGGAATTAATTTTTCATGATGTTGGTTTGGTCCAAAATTATTTGAACAATTTGAAATTATATATGGAATATTATAAGTATTTCCATACGCTCTTATAAAATGATCAGCACTTGCTTTAGATGCTGAATAGGGTGATTTGGGAGAATATGGCGACTCTTCTGAAAAAAAACCTTCTTTACCTAAAGAACCATAAACTTCATCAGTGGAAATTCCGTAAAACAAATAATTTGAAGCTGGTTTGTTCCAATTTAACCTTGCTTCTTCTAATAAATTAATGGTACCCAATATATTTGTTTGAACAAAGAGTAACGGATTTTCAATTGAATTATCAACATGTGATTCTGCAGCAAGATGAATAACAGAGTCAATTTTAAACTCCATAAAAATTTTATTTATAATTTCTCTATTTCTTATATCTCCCTTAATAAATTTGTAATTTGAGTTTGTTTCTAAATCAATTATGGACTCATAATTTGAAGCATATGTTAAATTGTCAATATTTATGATAAAATAATTCTTATAACTGTTTACAAATTTTCGCACCAGATGGGAACCAATAAATCCCGCACCCCCTGTTATTAAAATATATTTATCAAAATTCATAGTTAATTAACAATAATTTTCAAATATAACATTTATTATATCGTTTATGTTTTTGTTTATTCAGTGTATATTTACATTTTGAAATTTATATGCGACAAATAATTTATGTTTTATTATTAGCACCAACAATTATTTTATCACAAAAAAATGATAAAAAAGTATCTTCTACAATGTTTTCTGTAGACTATGCTTATCAGTTCCCAGAATTTGATTTAAAAGATAGATTTGGTAATAATTCTTCAATTGGAGCCTCGTTGATACAAAAAAATAAAAATAATGTATTAATTTCTTTATCTGGAAAATGGATATTTGGAAATGACATAAGAGAAGATAATATTTTTGAACTAATTGATGGAAATAACGGTGATATAATAAATATTAATGGTCAAATTCCAATTATTAGATTATTTGAAAGAGGTGGTCAATTCCATATCAATTTTGGAAAAAAGTATAATTTGAAAAAATCAAAAAATAAATCTGGTATAGTCCCATCTTTTGGTGTGGGATATGTTTATCATAAAATATTTATTGAAACTTTATTGGGAGAAATACCACAATTAAATGAAGAATTAATAAAAGGATATGATAGATTATCTGGGGGGGTTTCATTAAAGCAATCACTAACTTTCATGCACTTATCAAAAAATAACATGAAAAACTTTAATATTGGCTTAGAAATAATTGAATGCTGGTCGAAAGACTTAAGGATTAATAATTATACAAATAATTCAATCCAGAAAAAAAGGTTTGATATGTTTATTGGTTTAAAATTTGAATGGATTGTTCCTTTGAAAAAAAGAACAACTTCTAATTATTATTATTTCTAATAAACTTATGCTCTCCTTCTACAACATATTTTTAATATTTTTTTATAAAATTATTTCTCCTATTTTATCAATATTTTCAAAAGAAATAAAAGCTTGGAGGTCTGAACAAAAAAAAATAAAAAATTTTTCAGTAGAATCTAATACAGATTCAAAAATATGGTTTCATTGTTCTTCGGCAGGAGAATATGAACAAGTAAAGGAAATAATTAATTATTTTGATAAAAAAAAAAATAAACTAATTATTACATTTTTTTCAGTAAATACATATTTACAATTCAAAAATAAAATAGAGTACCGCTGTTCTTTATTTCCGCTCGATACTAAAAAAAATATAAATCACTTTATTAAAAAATTTAATATTAAAAGAATTTTTGTTGCGAAAAATGAAATTTGGCCTAATTTAATTTACATCAGTAACAAAAAATCTATCCCAATAATTCAATTAGGGGCAAAAATAAGTGAATCAAAAATTAATAATATTTTCTACGGAAAAATTTATGCTAATATTTTAAAAAAAATAAATTTAATTTTTGTTCAAGATGAAGGTTCTAAAAAAATACTTAAAAAAAAGAATATTTATTCATTAGTTAGCGGAGACCCGAGAGTTGATCAAGTTATAAATTATAAAAAAGAAAAATTTAAAGATTTGCTAATTGAAAAATTTATTGATAATGAAAAAGTTTTTATAGCAGGTAGCACAGATCTAAATGACCTTAAAATACTTATAAATTCAATTAATAATAATAATAATTTTAAGTGGATTATTATTCCTCACAAAAATTCAAAAAAAGAAATTAAAGAAATTTCAAAAAAATTAAATACTAATTGGTGTTTATACTCAAAACCAAAAAATTTAAATAAGGCAAAAATATTAATAATTGATAAATTAGGGATTCTAAAATACATATATAAATATGCTAATATTGTTTATGTTGGAGGAGGTTTTTCAAAAGGAATTCACAACTGTTTAGAACCTGCAGTTTTTGGTAAACCTATTATTTTTGGAATTAACTATTATAATTTTCCTGAAGCAATTTATTTTGTAAAATCAAAAGTTGCTTTTAGTATTAAAGATAAAACTGAATTTGAAAAATTATTGAGTAACGAAAAAATTGATTTTGAAAGAGTTAGACAAAATTCAAATAAATTTTTCAAAACTCATAAAGGAGCTTCTGAAAAAATCACATCGGCTATTGAAAAATATATCAATTAGTTTTTTGTATCTTTAGGTACAATTTTTGCATACTATAATTATATAATTCAAATAAAAAAATATGAAAAACATTACATTAACAATTTTTCTTTTACTAGTAACACCTTTATTTTTATTCAGTCAAGCTGATATTGTAGGAGGGGATGATGCTAATATTTCTGATTACCCATATCAAGCAGCACTGGGCTATCAATCTAGTCAAAATAGTTTTTTTAGCGCTTATTGTGGAGCCTCTATTATAAATGAATATTGGGCTTTGACTGCTGCTCACTGTGTTCAAGGTGAAAATGCCAACACGACCTCAATCAGAGTAGGTGCAACTAATAGTTACGCCTCTGGAGGAGATATTTACCAAGCTGCTGAAATTATAGCTCATAATGGATATAATGGAAATAGTATGAATAATGATATAGCTTTAATTAGACTTGAAAACCCTATTCAATTTAATAACAATGTTCAACCAGTATTACTAATTTGCGACCAACAAGTACAATTAGGTGCTGAAGATGTTGGGCAAACATCATGGATAACAGGTTGGGGTGAAGACGAAGGGACAGCAAACAATCCAAATCAATTACAAGTTGTTGACGTTCCAATTACAGCTACTTCCAATTACGGAGGAAATCAGATTGATGCTGATATGATAATGGCTGGATTTAGTAACGGTGGCTATGACTCTTGCCAAGGAGACAGTGGTGGTCCTATGGTAGTTTTAGCAAGTGATGAACAAACATATCTCCAAGTAGGTATTGTAAGTTGGGGGTATGGTTGCGCTGAAGCTGGATACCCAGGTGTTTACGCTCGTGTTTCATATTTTATTGATTGGATTTGTTCGAATACAAATGGAGACGTTTGTGCTAACGAACAAGAATTTTGTAATGCAAATGCTGTCTTTGGTTGTACTGATCCAATCGCTGAAAATTATAATTTAGATGCTACTTTGGATGATGGAAGTTGTGAATACATACTTGGATGTACTGATAATACTGCTAATAATTTTTCTCCTATTGCAACACAAGATGATGGGTCTTGCCAATATTCATGTGATAATACAGTATCTCTTTACCTTGTTATTGACTGTTACGGTGAAGAAATTAGTTGGGACTTAGTAAATGAGAATGGAAATATTATTGCTCAAGTTTCAGAAGGAACTTACCCTGGTGGAAGTACTACAGACACAATGGAAGAAGGGGGAAGTACACAACAACAAGAAATTTGTTTAAGTGCTGGCTGTTATACATTTACAATAACAGATAGTTACGGTGACGGTGTTGGTGGTTCTGAGTTTAGTTGTGGTCTTGATGGGACTCCTTTTTCAATAACTGATCAAAATGGAGAAATATTATTCGAAGAAAACGACCCTATTTTTGGTGACTGTGAATCGGGTGAAAACAATGGACCTTGTTCTGCTACTTACTCATTCTGTGTATCAGCAGGTGAGCCTGTTTATGGATGTACCGACCCTTTGGCATCAAATTATAACTCTGAGGCAAATACGAATGACGGATCATGTATATACGATGGGTGTACTGATTCAAACGCCTGTAATTATAACTCATTTGCAACTAATGATGATGGTTCTTGCGAATATTCAAGTTGCGCAGGTTGTACTGATGAAAACTTTTTAGAATATGATTCATCGGCATTAATTGACGATGGAAGCTGTATCACATTAATAGTTTCTGGATGTACAGACCCTATTGCTTTAAATTTTAATGAATCAGCAAATTCTGATGATGGAACATGTGAATACCAGCAGGGATGTACTGATCCAAATGCAGATAATTATGATCCTAATGCAATCCAAGATGATGGTTCCTGTATCTACCCTTGGGAACCTTGTGACATCTTACAATGGTCAGAAAATTTTGAAAGTTATAATTCATCCAATATTGACCCTCAATCAACTGATTGGGTAGGTTGGGATAATATAAATTCAGGTGTTGATGTAACAGAAAACTTTGGGTTCGGTAGTAATCAATCCATTCTAGTTGAACAAAATGATGATGTAGTTCATATTTTTGATGGAATTAACGCTGGAAGTGGTGAGGTAATTTTTTGGATGTATATTCCATCTAGTGGTGGCGCTGGCGCATATTACAATATTCTACATGGGTATAACACCCCAAATGCAGGACAAAATAGTATTTGGGCCCATCAAATAATGTTTGCATCAGCTGAAAGTGGCGAACAATCAGTTTTAGATGCAGCGGGATATGCTGCTGTCTCATTTGATGCGATTTATGACACATGGGTTGAAGTAAGACAAGAAATTGATTTAGATAATGATTATACTACTTTATATTACAATGGACAAGAATTATATTCATGGCAATTTAGTCAAGATGCTGGTGGAGAGCAACAATTAAATGTTTTAGATGCAATTAATTTCTTTGGTACATGCGGAGGAGCTGGTTGTACCGCTATGGCTTATTTTGATAACATAGAAATGTGTGGTGATTTTAAAGTTGAAGTATTTGGATGTACTGACCCATCTGCCGTAAACTATAATCCAAATGCCACAGTTGATGATGGCTCATGTATTTATGACACTTCAGATATTGAAGAAAATAATATTTTAGAAATGAATCTATTTCCTAACCCAAATAATGGTTCATTTAGTATTACACTAAATGATAATTTGTCATCATTTAATTTAAGTATCATAAATATTTTAGGACAAGAAGTGTATACACAACAAGTAAAAAACTATTCAATTAATTCAAAACAAAATATAAAAGTTGACTTAGTAAAAGGAACCTATATCGTTAATTTGAAAACCGAAGGGAATTCAATAAAGATTCCTGTAATTATTGAATAATATTAATTGAGTTTATAAAAAAGGGAGGTTTAAAACCTCCCTTTTTTATTTAATGCATACGGTCACCTCTTAATTCAAGTTTACTCATTAAATCTTTTTCAAATTGGAGAAAATCTTCCCATCTTTTTTTTACGTAAGAATCACTTTGATAAAGCTTTGCTAAATCCATAAATAATCTATAATGTCCAGCTTCAGAAACCATAAAACTATGATAAAACTTTTTTAAATATGGATCATCTAAACCTTCAGATAATAACTTAAATCTCTCGCAACTTCTTGCTTCAATTAAAGCATTAGTTAATAATTTATCAACTAATACTATTTCAGTTTTTACACCTTTTTTTTGAAATAACATTAATTCCTTTACATATTCATCTTTTCTTGGTTTACCAAGTTCAAATCCTCTTTTATGTATTTCATTTAAAACTAAAGAAAAATGATCCCACTCTTCTCTAACAACAGGAGTAATAGCCTCTACAATAGGTTTTAAATATGAGTAAGTTACAATTAAAGATATACAAGATGTAGCAGCTTTTTGTTCACAAAAAGCATGATCTACTAGTATATCTTCTATACTTTTTTCAGCTAAGTTAACCCATCTAGGATCTGTAGGAAGTTTTAAATGAAGCATAAGTAAGTTATTAAAATAATTAATAAATATCTAAAACATATTTATAGTTTTGTAAAAAATATCAAATAAATATTATGAAAATAAGTGAAATGCAAAAAATAGTTGATAATTGGATTAAAAAATATGGGGTTAGGTATTTTTCAGAGCTTACCAATATGGCTCTTCTAACTGAGGAAGTTGGTGAATTATCAAGACATATGGCAAGGACTTTCGGAGAGCAGAGTTATAAAAAAAAGGTAAATAGTAAAGAACTAATCAAAGATGAAATTGGTGATATCATTTTTGTATTAACATGTCTTTGTAATCAAATGGAAATCAATTTAGAAAATTGTATCATAGACTCTATTGAGAAAAAAACAAAAAGAGATTCAGAAAGACATAAAAAAAATAAAAAATTAAAATAAAATTAAAATATATATTAACTAATATTTGAAATTGTTTTTTCTAAAATTTCGAAAGCAGTTTCTGCCATTTTATTTCCTTTATCATCTAATGTTGGATTTACTTCAGTAATTTCAAAACAACATATCTTTTCACTCATAAAAAAATATTTTAAAATTTTTTTTATTTCTGAGACTGTAAAACCATTAGACACAGGAGTTCCTGTTCCTTTGGATATAGAAGAATCTAAACTATCTACATCAAATGACACATAAATTAGCTCACAGTCGTTTAATTTTTGAAGTGACTCAAAAACACATTTTTGAATTCCTTTAGTCCTAATCTCTTCTATTGAATAGTTTCTCAAATTTAAGCGACTCATCATTTCATCTTCTTGTTTTTCTGTGTCACGAACACCGAAAAAAATCAAATTTTCAGCAAGTATTTTTTTTTCTTTTCCAGTTAAAATTTTCCACTTTTTAAGAATACTGTCTTCGACAATATTAATTTTTGATTGTGAGTTATCATCATTTAAAGAGATAGATAGTGGCATTCCGTGCATGTTTCCTGAGGGTGTTGTTAAAGGGGAATGCAAATCAGCATGTGCATCAATCCATATTACACCTAGTTTTTTATTAGGATGAGAAGCTTTTAATCCTTCAATAATTCCACCAGCTGAGGAATGATCTCCAGAAATTACAATTGGAAAATTATTATTAATACAAATAGATTTTATCTTTCTAGCAAGTCTTGCATAAATCTTTATTATTCCATCGATATTTTTTGCAAAAGAATTTGTGTCGTGATTAAATAAATAATGATTTTCATTTTTAATCTCTTCAACAGGAAATTTATTGAAAAAATCGCTTTTTAATTTTAAAGATGCTGATAAGATAGCAGAAAATGCTAAACTTGAACCTCTCGTTCCGGCTCCTAATTCAGACATAACGCTAATTATTTTTATATTTTTCATGAAAATGGAGTATTTAATACAAGCTAAAATAATAAATCAAAAAAACAGAAACTTTCGTTTATACTTTCTGAGTTATTGATAATATTAACTCAAAACATCAAACATAAAACAAAAAAGCAGAAACTTTCGTCTCTGCTTTCTGTACCCAGGGCGGGACTTGAACCCGCACGGACATTACTGCCCACAGGATTTTAAGTCCTGCGTGTCTACCAATTCCACCACCTGGGCATCTACATTTTGAGCGAGTGAAGGGATTTGAACCCTCGACCCCGACCTTGGCAAGGTCGTGCTCTACCCCTGAGCTACACTCGCATTAAGAGTCGACAAATATAATGACTTTTTTATAAGAAAAGAATCAAAAAACTATTTATTGTTTTTATTTGGTTTAATTTTTTCTTTAATACTATTTAATTTCATTAGTGCTTCGACAGGCGTAAGACTATTAATATCTGTATTAATTAGTTCTTGTTTTATTTCTTCTAAAATTGGATCATCTAACTGAATAAAACTTAGTTGCATATTTTGCTTTGTTTTATTAGTTTTTTTTGAACTTCTATGACTTTCTAACCAATCTAACATTTCGTGAGCTTTGTTTAAAATAGATGGAGGCATCCCGGCCATTTTTGCAACATGAATACCAAAACTATGATTAGATCCTCCTTTTTTTAATTTCCTAAGAAATAAAATTTCATTATTTTTTTCTAAAACTGAAACATGGTAATTTTTAATTCTTTGAAATTTGTCAGTCATTTCATTTAATTCATGATAATGAGTAGCAAATAAAGTTTTTGGCTTAAAGTTATCATTATGAAGATATTCTGCAATTGCCCATGCAATAGAAACTCCATCAAAAGTACTTGTCCCTCTTCCAATCTCATCTAATAGAATAAGACTTTTTTCAGATAAATTATTTAAAATACTTGCAGATTCATTCATTTCAACCATAAATGTGGACTCACCCTGTGATATATTATCAGAAGCACCTACTCTAGTAAATATTTTATCTGTTAAACCAATTATAGCTTCATCACAAGGAACATGGCAACCTATTTGAGTCATTAAAACAATTAATGCGGTTTGCCTTAATATGGCGGACTTCCCAGACATATTTGGACCAGTTATTATTATTATTTGCTGAGATTTATTATCCAAATAAATATCATTAGGAATATACTGCTCCCCACTTGAAAAAGTAAATTCAATAACCGGATGACGTCCATTTTTGATATCAATTTTATTATCATCAGTAATTATTGGTTTGATATAATTATTTGTTTTTGAAATAATAGCAAATGACAAAAAACAGTCAATAGTAGCTAATAATTTTGCGTTATTTAAATAAACAGAAATTGATTTTTTTAAATCGTTAATTAAATCATCATAAAGTTTTGCCTCAAGCTCTGTTATATGTGACTTGGCGTTAATTATTTTAGACTCCACTTCCTTAAGCTCTTCAGTTATATATCTTTCAGCACTTACTAAAGTTTGTTTTCTAATCCAAGATTGAGGAACGTTTTCTTTGTATTTATTTCTAACTTCTAAGTAATATCCAAAAACATTATTGAAGGAAATCTTCAATGATGAAATTCCTGTTCTTTCAATTTCTCTGTTCTTAATATCTTCTAAAATTTTTTCAGATGAAAATGTAATTTTTCTAAATTCATCCAATTTTTGAGAAAAATTTGCTTTGATTACCCCTCCTTTTGAAACTAAAACAGGAGCATCGTCATTGACTTGATCCTCAATTTTATTTACAATATTTTCACAATCATCCAATTGGTTTATCAAAAATTCAAATGGTTTATTTAATTTTTGTTTTTTGGTAATCTTTTTAATTGAACTTATAGTTTTAATTGAGTTTTTAAACTGAACTAACTCCCTTGGACTAATTTTAGATACTGAAATTTTAGCTACCATTCTTTCTAAATCTCCAATTTCTTTAAATAAAATGCTTAATTCATCTAAAAAAAACTCGTTGTTGATTAAAAAATTAACAATATTTTGTCTTTTTTCAATTTCTTCTTTTTCTATTAAAGGGAAAGACAACCATCTCCTTAGCATTCTAGAACCTATTGGTGAAAAAGTTTTATTTAATACTTCAAATAAACTTTTTCCGTGGGGATTTAAGGATTGTAATATTTCCAAATTTCTTATAGTAAATTGATCCATCCATACATAATCATCTCTATCAATTCTTTTAATATTAATTATGTGTTCTAGTTTATCAAGCTGAGTTTGTTTTAAATAATATAAAATTACCCCAGAAGCAATTAGCCCACTAGTTAATTTTTCAACACCAAATCCTTTTAATGAAGAAGTATTGAATTGAGTTTCTAATTCCTCTTTTGCAAAATCAAGAGAAAATAACCAATCGTCAACTGGATAAAAATAAAAACTAGAAGTTATTTTATTATTAATATTATTTTTTAATTTTTTTGGAATTAATACCTCAGTTGGAGAAAAATCAACAAGTAGCTTATTGATATAATCTAAAGAGCCTTCAGCTACAAAAAAAGAACCTGTTGAAACGTCCAAGAAAGATACTCCATTTAATTTCTCATTAAAATTTACTGAAGCCAAATAATTATTTTTTGCTGCATCTAAAATTTGATCATTCAATGAAACTCCAGGAGTTATTAACTCAGTAACACCTCTTTTAACAATTTTCTTTGTTGTACTAGCTTCCTCAAGTTGTTCACAAATCGCAACTCTCTTTCCAGCTTTAACTAATTTTGGCAAATATGTATTTAACGAGTGAAATGGAAAACCTGCTAATTCAACATTCGATGATCCATTTGCTCTTTTAGTCAAAATAATGCCCAATATTTTGGACACCTCAATTGCATCATCACTAAAGGTTTCATAAAAATCTCCAACCCTAAATAAAAGTATCGCATCTGAATACTTTGATTTAATAGAAGCATATTGCCTCATTAGTGGAGTTTGTTTTTTATCATTCATACTTAAAATAGAAGTAAAGGTGTTTTATTTTAATTGTTTAAATTATTAAATTTTAATTATTATTATAAATGATTTAATAACAAATGAAAAAAAATATTGTCATTCTAGATAATTTAAGAAGCCTAAATAACATTGGCTCTATTTTCAGAACTTGTGATGCTCTAAAAATTAAAAAATTATTTTTATGTGGAATTTGTGGCACACCACCTAATAGAGAGATTAACAAAACTGCACTAGGATCTACAGAATTTGTAGATTGGGAATACAAAAAAAGTATTCTTGATGTTATAAAAAAATTAAAAGATGATAATTATAAAATTATTTCCATAGAACAAACAAAAAAAAGTGTGGAGTTAAATAATTTTGAAGTAAGTGAAAATGATAAAATTGCTTTTATTTTTGGAAATGAAGTGAAAGGTGTCTCTGTTCAAGCAATAAACTGTTCCGATTTAATAATTAAAATTCCTCAATTTGGAGAAAAAAAATCTATGAATGTTTCGGTATGTGTTGGTGTAATATTATGGGATATTTTTCTAAAACAAAATTAAAATAACTTGAATTCAACTTTTCTGTAATTACCTATTTTTTTTTCTTTTGATTTATTTATATTTATTTCCAATCTGGTCGAGTCCACCCCAAAAATATTTATCAATGTTTTAAAAACAGCCTCCGCTCTTTTGAAATCTAAATTTACGTTGTAAGATTCTTGGTCTATAAAATCAAAATAACCAATCACTTTAACTTTATATTTTTCATTCTTTCTTAAAACCGAGGAAACAACCCTAATTCTATCTAAATTAGAATCATCAATTTGACTACTATTTGGTTTAAAAAAAACATTAGGTAAAACTGCATTTTCACAATTTGTTGATTGGCCTTTGTTGTTAACACAAAAACCATTTTTTGTATTCAATTCCAAATCTAGATTATTAGGGATGCCATCCCCATCATCATCAATCTCTCTACCATTTTGATCAACTAGAGATCCTAAAGTTGAAAAAGTATCGTCATCAATATGGTCAGGAATACCATCCTTATCTAAATCTAAGGAACGACCAGAATCATCAACAGAAATTCCTAATGGTGTATTTTGTTCTAAATCAAATTTATCTACTACTCCATCATTATCTGAATCTATCAACAATTCATCATTCTTATCATCATTAATTTGCAAAGTCTCGCTTGAAATAAATGGACCATTCTTATCATTTAGTTTTTGAAAAACGCACCCATTAAAAATTAATATTATTAAAAAAAGATTTGCCTGAAAATTAAAACTTAAAATCATTAAACAAATATATTAAAACTAAACATGAATTAAAGTTGTTGTTTTTTCAACTATTGATTTGTCTTGACAATCCTTCAAGATATCTTTAATTTTTTTATTTGTTACAGGACAAATAAAATTTGGACACAACTCACTAAGTGGAACAAGAATAAAATTTCTCAAATTAATTCTTGGGTGAGGAATGATTAATTTATTAGAATTAATTATTTCAGACCCGTAGAATAAAATATCAATATCTATTATCCTTGATACATATTTGTTTTCATTGGGATGAGGTTTCCTGTATCTACCCATTTGTTTTTCAATCTTAATTAACTCATCTAATAAATCAATTGGTAATAACTTTGTTTGAATTTGAATTATGAAGTTTAAGAAATAATCTGCTGAAAATCCCCATGATTGTGTTTTATAAAAATTTGATATCCTGATAATATTAGAAATATTAGATATTTTTTTTATAACTAATTTACTATTAGAAATTCTGTCTCCTTTATTAGTACCAATAGATAAATATATATATTTGTCCATATGAAAAAGATAAAAAAAATTCTTACACGAAAAAAAAATTATACATTTTTAAAAAATATTCTCAGCTCTGCAATAGGAACAACAATTGCTGTAATGATTATTTTTTTTATGATAATATTGATCATATTTAGTTCCATTTCAAATCCAAAAAATAAAATTGAAGGTGAGATAAAACCTAACAGTGTTTTAAAAATAAAACTTAACTACCCAGTCTATGATAGTCAAAATACTAACTTCAACACAAATAATATTTTAACTAATATAAATAATGATAAAAACAATCCTTTAAATCTATTTAGAATAATAGAAGCAATAAACAAGGCTTCAAAAAACAAAAATATAAATGGAATTCTATTAGATTTAGATGAATTTATAGGACCAGGTGGATGGTCTTCTTTAAAAGAAATAAGAGATGCTTTAGTTAGATTTAAAAAATCAGAAAAATTTATTTGGTCCTATTCCAAAAACTTAAGTCAATCGGCTTACTATCTTGCTTCTGTTTCTGATTCTGTAATTACTTACCCTCAAACTGGTGTCGATTTTAGAGGTTTAAGTATGACCTCGTTTTTTTTAACTGACCTATTTAATGATATCGGCATAAAACCTGAAATTATTAGGAGCGGTAAGTATAAGGCAGCTGTTGAGCCCTTTATTTTAAAGAAAATGAGTAAAGAAAATAAAGAACAATCTGAGCTATTATTATATAATATTTGGAATGACGTTGTTAATGATATTGGAAAAAGTAGGAATTTAAATATTGAAGAATTAAATTTAACTGCTAATCAAGGTATTGATAATTGGAGCTTAAATAAAAATTCAATTTTAATTGATACACAAAAATATCCACAAGAATTCATTAAATCTTTGAAGAAAAAAATTAATAATACAAAAAATGATGTTTTAAATCTCGACCAAAAAATTTCATTTGTTTCATTAAATGATATTTTAAAATCAAGTACTGAATTTAAATCTGAAAATAAAATTGGGATTATTTACGCTGAAGGACAAATATCTGACTCAGATAATGATCAAATTAGTCCCCAAAGTCACAGTAAAATAATTAGAGAATTAAAAGAAGATGAAAATATTAAAGCAGTTGTATTGAGAGTAAATTCACCAGGTGGTAGTGCATTAGCTTCTGATATGATTTGGAATGAATTAGAAGAATTAAAAAAAATAAAACCACTCATAGTTTCTATGGGTGATGTTGCTGCTTCTGGCGGTTATTACATTTCATGTAATGCAAATAAAATATTTGCATCAAACAGCACAATTACGGGATCAATTGGTGTTTTTGGTTTATTTTTTAAAATTGAAAATCTTCTTAAAAATAAGATGAATATACACTTTGATGAAATCAACACAAACAAATATTCAAACTTTGGAAGCATATATGAGTTATTTGATGAAAGTGAAAAAGAAATGCTAGGAGATTTAATTGATCAAACATATGATACATTCTTAAGAAAAGTATCTAATGGTAGAAATATAAATATAAAAGAGATAAATGATATTGCACAAGGAAGAATTTGGAGTGGACTGGAAGCTAAAAAAATTGGATTAATTGATGAAATTGGGGGGTTAAGCGACGCAATAAATTATGCAGTTAAAGTCACCAAACTTGAAGATTATGTGTTAGAAGAATACCCAAAGAAAAAAGATTTTTTTCAAATTTTATTAGAGGACTTACAATCCAACTATAAGCTATACGATAATTTGCAACTTTACGTACAAAATTGGGAGACAGAAAAATTTAGAAATCTTATTAAAAATTACGAGGGCATACAAACAAGAATTCCTTATGAATTAAATATTAAATAGAATGAATTTAAAAAATCAAGCACTTCTAATCTATATTTTATTATCAGGGATATTTATATCTTGTCTAATTTCATGCAATTTAATTTTTTTAAAATTTTTTAGCTTAAAAATTAGCTTCTTAAACATTACATTCACACAATCAGTTGGTTTAATTGCTTACCCAATTACGTTTCTTGTTACTGATATTGTCTCTGAAATCTACGGGAAAAAAAAAGCAAACTTTTTAGTAATCTCTGGAATAATTTCAAGCATGGTTGTTTTAGGTTTAATATTTATAGCTGACTTTTTACCTGCAGCAAATTGGTCAATTCCAGAAAATAAGAAAGTTGATGATGAAATATTTCATTTAGTTTTTGGTCAATTTGGAATTGCAATGGCAGCTTCATTATTTACTTATCTTGTTTGTCAATTAATTGACATAAGAATTTTTCACTTTTGGAAGAAACTAACTAAAGGAAAATACCTTTGGCTTAGAAATAACTTCTCAACTATTACTTCACAACTTGTTGATACATTTCTAATTTTATTTTTGTTAATGTCGTTGAGCCCAGAGGAAGGTTTGCAAAACTGGAGTGATTTAAAAAAACTTTTTTTAAATGGATTTTTATTTAAAATATTAGTAGCCCTTATTGATACTATACCGTTATATTTATTAGTTAACTTATTAAGAAAGAAATTTAACTTAAAACACGGAGAAGAAGTTAAGCTGTAGAGAACTTAACTTCAAAACCAGTGTGTTTTCGGATATTAAAAACATAATCACTTTCAAATATTAAGTACTGACCTTTTATCCCAACTAATTTTTCTTCAATAACATTTTGTTTCTCCAAAGAAATACTTTTTATTTTTTTTGGGTGATTTACTAAGGGATAATTTATTTTTTTGAGATCATTTTTTTCTATTATGTAAGGTTTAAATTCATTATCAACTAAAGAACATATTTCTTGTTTTTTTTGAATTAAATCAACACTTTTTATTTCTCCTTTCAACATTTTAATCCATGAAGTTTTATCTGCTAAAAATTGCTTTAAAAAAACTTCCATTTTTCCAGCCAGATACCTATTTGGTGTTTCTGCAATGACAATTCCTTCAATTGCGCCTTGATCAATCCACCTCGATTCAACACTATTTTTTCTAGTCACACCTACTTTTACTCCACTTGAAATAGAAATATATACAACATGAGGTTGTAATTGAAATTTTTTTTCCCAAGCTAGATCTCTCTCTTCAATTCCTAAATGAGCTTGACATAATTCTGGCTTAAAAATACTTGGTGATGCCTGAGGCAAGCTCCAAAAACAATCATAACAAAAATTTTGTCTATAAAATTTTTTCATTTTTTTACCACAAAAACAAAATACATTTCCTGACCAAATAAATGATAATTTTTTTCCAATTAATTCATTTACCGATTTCCAAGATTCATCAAAATAAAAATAGTATTCTACTGGGCTACTATTTACAACTTTCATTTTATCAATTAATATGTTATACATTTTGATTTTGTAATTTTATAATTATTAATAATTTCGATAAGTGAAATATAGTATATTTAATCCTATAATATCTTGGGTAATTAAAAAAAGAATTAACAGAATCAATAATTTTGTTAAGTTCCCAATAAAAACTCAAAAAGAATTATTAAAATATTTAATTAAAAAATCAGAAAATACAATTTGGGGGGAAAAGCATAATTTTAAAGAAATCAAAACGTATAAAGATTTTAATAAAAATGTTCCTGTACAAGATTACGAAGACATAAAATTAAATATTGATTTAATTAAAAAAGGAACTAAAAATTTATTCTGGCCTACTAAAATATTCTCTTTTGCTAAATCTTCAGGGACAACAGGAGATAAAAGTAAATATATTCCTATTACAAAAGAATCCTTAAACAAATGTCATTTAAGAGCAGGTCAAGATTTACTTTCAATTTACGTTAATAACTTCCCAAAAACTAAAATATTTTCAGGTAAAAGTTTGATGATAGGTGGAAGCAATGAGATTGAGAGAAAAAGTAAAATATCCTCAGGAGATCTTTCTTCCATATTAATTGACAACCTTCCAATATGGACTCAATTAATTAGTACCCCAAAAAAAGAAATTGCATTATTATCTAATTGGGAGGAAAAAATTGAAAAAATGATTTCTGAAGTTATTTATAAAGATGTTAGATCGATTTCAGGAGTCCCCTCTTGGACAATTCTTCTTTTAGAAAAAATTCTAGAAAAAACTAAGAAAAAAAAAATTATCGAAATCTGGCCTAACTTAGAGTTATTTATGCATGGAGGAATTAGTATCGACCCTTACAAAAACTCTTTTGAAAAAATTATAGGAAAAAATATAAACTATATTGAAATATATAATGCTTCTGAAGGATTTTTTGCTATACAAAATGATATTAATAAAAATGATTTACTGTTGATGCTTGACTACGGTATCTTTTATGAATTTATACCTATTGAAAATAATAAAGAAACCTCATCAATTATTCCTTTAGAAGAGGTCAAGAAAAATAAAAACTATGCAATGGTAATTTCTACTAATGGAGGACTGTGGAGGTATAAAATTGGAGATACAGTGAAATTCACTTCAATTAATCCTTATAAAATAATTATTACAGGAAGGACAAAACACTATATTAATGCATTTGGTGAAGAAATAATGGTACATAATACTGATCTAGCAATAAAAATTGCTTCTGAGAAAACTAAATCAGTTGTGAAAGAATACACAGCTGCACCTAAATTTTTAAATAATTATTCAGGTTGTCATGAATGGATTATAGAGTTTGAAATAAATCCAAAGAACATAAATGAATTTATAACAATTCTAGACTTAAAATTACAAGAAATAAACTCTGACTATGAAGCAAAAAGATCAAAAGATTTATTACTAAAAAAACCTGAAGTTCATGTTGCTTGTAAAAATTTTTTTTATGAATGGTTAAAAAAAAGAGACAAATTAGGTGGTCAAAACAAAATTCCAAGGTTACAAAATAATAGAGAACAAATTGATGAATTATTAAATTTTTTATGAAAAAAAAAATAATACTTATTTTACTTATTTTATGTAACCATGTTACTGCTCAAAAATTAGAAAATTTTAAGAAGATTAATTATTTGAGTGTTGACCCATTTGAAAACGTTTATTTGTGCTATCCAGAAAAAATTACAAAAATTCAAAAAAAAGATGGGAAAAAATTAGATTTTTATTTTTCTGATTATGGCCAGTTAACAAAAATAATTACAAAAAACCCATTAAGAACCACTCTCTTTTTTAAAGAATCTCAAAAAATTATTTTTTTAGATAAAAATTTAAGTAAATTAAATAAAGAGATTAAGATTCAAACCATTCATAATAATATAATTTCAGACATTGACACACATTCTAATTTAGTTCTTCTATTTTCTAAAAATAGTTCTGAAATATGTAGTTATGATATAAAAAAAACAAAAATCATTGATTGTAATAAGAATTTAAATATTGATAATCATAATGCAAAATTATTTTTTCATAAAGGGTCTATTATGATAATTAATAATTCTGAAATTCTTTATTTAAATGATAAGTTAATTGAAAATGAAAAATTGAAATTGAGTACTTTTGATAGATTATTTTTTAATAATAATAACGTTTATTTAATTATTAAAAACAAATTATATAAATCTACAATTGATAATTTTAATGAATTTTCTTTTTTAAAGAACTTAAATAAAAATGATTTAATATTTATACAGAATAATTTTTTATTTGAAATAAAAAATGATTTTCTTTGGAAAGAAAACTTAACTACTTTAGAATAATACTAAGTAGTTGTAAATTAATTTTAAAATAAAAAATTATGCATATAGGTATTGCTGGTAATATTGGGGTAGGTAAAACAACTCTATGTAAAATGTTAGGAAAACATTTTGAATGGAAGCCATCTTTTGAAGCTGTAGATAACAACCCATATTTAAATGACTTTTATTTAGATATGCAAAGATGGTCTTTTAACCTTCAAGTTTTCTTTCTAAATAGTAGATTTAGACAAATTAAAGAAATCGCTGACTCTGAAGAAACAATCATACAGGATAGAACAATTTATGAAGACGCATACGTCTTCGCTCCGAATTTACATGCTATGGGCTTGATGTCCTCAAGGGATTATGAGAATTATTTATCTCTATTCTCATTAATGGAATCTTTTGTAAAAGCTCCTGACCTTTTAATCTATCTAAGATCATCAGTTCCTAACTTAGTTAATCAAATTCAAAGTAGAGGAAGAAATTACGAAGAAAGTATAAGAATTGATTATCTAAATAGACTTAATGAAAGATATGAAGCTTTTTTTTCAGACTATAAACACAACTTTGTTGTTATTGAAACTGATAATTTAAATTATGAAAAAAGAGAAGAAGATTTTGAAAAAGTCGTACAGATAATTAATAAAAATTTAAAATTATAGATAAAGTACTTTTTTTACTTTTTCAATGATTGTCTCAACTTTTGGTAAAAACTCAGTTACTAAATTCGGAGCATAAGCCATTGGCACGTCAGCAGAACATATTCTACTTATAGGTGCGTCTAAATAATCAAAAGCATTTTTCTGGATGTGATAGGAAACTTCAGATGAAACTGAAGCAAATGGCCAACTTTCTTCAACAACAATTAATCTATTAGTCTTTTTTACAGAGCTCAAAATTGTTTCATAATCCATTGGCCTTATTGTTCTTAAGTCAATTACCTCTGCCGAAATATTTTCCTCTTCTAATTTTGATGCAGCTTCAAAAACAGTTTTCATCATTTTTCCATATGAAACAATTGTCACATCAGTTCCTTCATTACATACTTTAGCTTCACCGATAGGGATAACATATTCTTCAATAGGGACGTGCATCTTATCTCCATACATTACTTCAGACTCCATAAATATAACAGGGTTATCATCACGTATAGAAGATTTAAGTAAACCTTTTGCATCGTATGGATTTGAAGGAACAACAACTTTTAAACCTGGACAATTAGCAAACCAATTATCAAAAGACTGAGAATGAGTTGCCCCTAGTTGTCCTGCTGATCCGGTAGGGCCTCTAAAAACAATTGGGACATTAAATTGCCCACCTGACATCTGCATCATTTTTGCTGCATTATTTATTATTTGATCGATGCCAACTAAAGAGAAATTAAATGTCATAAATTCAATAATAGGTCTTAAACCATTCATCGCTGCTCCAACTCCTATACCTGAAAATCCTAATTCTGAAATAGGAGTATCAATTACTCTCTTTGGTCCAAATTTATCAAGCATCCCTTTAGATGCCTTATATGCACCATTATACTCCGCAACTTCTTCACCCATTAGAAAAACTCTTTGATCAAGTTCCATTTCCTCGCTCATAGCTTCCATAACAGCTTGCCTAAATTGTATTTCCCTCATTTTATTTTTTTTTATTTTCTAAAGATAAAATTATTTGAATAATTTACCCTAAATAATTTTAAATATCCTAACTTTGAAAGTATGGAAATAGTAGTTTGCATTAGCGTTGTTCCTGATACAACATCAAAAATAAATTTCACTGAAAACAATACAAAGTTTGATGAAAATGGTATAACATTTATCATTAATCCTTTTGATGAATTTTGTCTAACAAAGGCTATTTTCATCAAAGAGCAAATTGGTGCAAATATTACAGTTCTAAATGTTGGTGGAAGTAACAATGATCCTGTTCTAAGAAAATCATTAGCAATTGGTGCTGATAAAGCCGTTAGAATTGATGCAAAAAATCTTGACGCCCTAACAGTATCAAAACATTTATCAACATATATTAAAGAAAATAACTTTGATATAATTTTTTGTGGTAAAGAATCAATTGATTATAACGGAGGAAAGGTACCTGGTTTCATTTCTGCAATTTTGAACATTCCATTTGCTAATGCATGTGTAGGAATGGAAATTGAAGGAGAAAATGTTATTGTGAATAATGAAATTGATAATGGCATCCAAATATGTAAATCAAAAAAACCTATTGTAATTGCTGGACAAAAAGGCTTAGTGGAAGAAAAAGAACTGAAAATTCCTTCAATGAGAGGCATAATGATGGCTAGAAGTAAGCCTCTTGAAATCATCCACCCTAAAGAAGAAATAAAAAATAATCTAGATATAACAGAATTTAAATTACCAAAAGGAAAATCGGAATGCAAAATGATAGATTCAGATAATATTCCTGAGCTAATTTCACTATTAAAAAACGAAGCTAAAGTATTATAACATTATGAGTATTCTTATTTTTGCAGAAACATGGAATGGAAAACTAAAAAAATCATCATTTGAAGCTATTTCATATGCTAAAAAATTAAGTGATAATTTAGATCTCAAGACCTTTACATTAATTTTCTCCAAATTAGATGATAGTATTAAATTAATAGAAGAATACGGTAGTGATGAAATTATTAAATATGATTCAATTGATTTAGAAAGTATTGAAAATGATAAATTAGCTCATATGATGACCAAAACTGCTGAAAAAATAAGTGCTAAACTCATTATCATTTCTAATACTAGCAGAGGAAAAAGTATTTGTTCAAAAATTGCAATTGACACTAACAGTTCATTAATAACTAATGCTATTGCTCTTCCAACAGAATACAAACCAATAAATATTAAGTGTAAAGCATTCTCAAGTAAAGCGTTTTCTTATTACAAAAGTACATCAGATAAAAATGTAATTACTATACTACCCAATTCAGTTGGGTGCGAAACAAAGCCGAGTACAGCAAAAATTACCGAGGGAGATTTAGATCTTTTAAATTTTGAATCTAACACTCAAATTTTAAGAGAAGAAAAAAATAGTAGTGAAATTTCATTAACTGATGCCGAAAGAGTTGTTTCTGCGGGAAGAGGTCTAAAAGCTCCTGAAAACTGGAAAATGATTGAAGAACTTGCAAAGCTGATAAATGGAGGAACTGCTTGCTCAAAACCTGTTTCTGATATGGGATGGCGACCTCATTCTGAACACGTTGGTCAAACTGGAATAGCAATAAATCCAGATTTATATATTGCGGTTGGTATTTCTGGAGCTATACAACATTTAGCTGGTGTAAGTAACTCAAAAAAAATTGTCGTTATTAATACTGACCCTGAAGCCCCTTTTTTTAAATCTGCTGATTATGGTATTGTTGGTGATGCTTTTGAGGTGATTCCAAAAATGATTGAGGAAATCAAGAAAATTCAAGATTAAATAATACAACATATATTTAAAACCATTTATGATTAATGGAATTAATAAGATTAAAAATAGTTGGATATTCACATAGTGAGTTTCAGCAAGGAGCATTTGCATTAATACTACGAGATGATAAAGAAAATAGAAATTTATCTATAGTTATAGGCTCTTGTGAAGCTCAGTCCATTGCAATTGGTCTTGAGTCAATTAAGGTGCCAAGACCTCTAACTCATGACTTATTTAAATCATTTACACAAAAATTCGAAATTGAATTATCACATATATACATCCATAAAATAATTAATGGAATATTTCACTCATATTTATTTTTTATAGACCAAAATGGTAAGGAAGAAAAAATTGATGCTAGGACATCTGACGCTGTTGCTTTAGCTATAAGATATAAAGTTCCTATTTTTACAAATGAAAAAGTAATTAAAGCAAATAGTTCTGATAAAATTTTTAAAGAAAAAATTAAAAAAAATAATAAATCTGAGTCTAGTGATTATTCAAGTTTTTCAATTAATCAACTAAAAGATAAATTAAAAAAAGTATTATTACTAGAAAATTATGAAGAAGCAGTAATAATAAGAGATGAAATTGAGAAAAGAAAAAAATAAATATGGAGTTTTTAGATATAAATAATATTTTAAGAGGACTAATTGGTATAACTTCTATTTTAGGAATTTGTTATTTATTTTCATCCAATAGAAAACAAATTTCATGGAAATTAGTTTTTTCAGGTCTTTTAATCCAATTGATTTTTGCAATTGGAGTTTTAAAAATCAGTCTAGTTGGTTCTTTTTTTAACTCAGTTAGTAATGTATTCATTGAGTTATTAGAATTTACTAAATCAGGTGCAATTTTTTTATTTGGTGAAACTCTAGTTAATGATAACAGCTTTGGCGCAACTTTTGCGTTCCAAATTCTTCCAACCATTGTTTTCTTTTCTTCATTAACAAGTGTTTTATTTTATCTAGGAATCCTTCAAAAAATTGTATATTTTTTTGCAAAAATTATTAAAAAATTAATGAACCTATCTGGGGCAGAAAGTTTAGCAGCAGTAGGTAATATTTTTTTAGGACAAACTGAGTCTCCCCTCTTAATCAAACCTTATATTCAGCGATTCACACAATCTGAATTGTTGTGTTTAATGGGTGGGGGAATGGCAACAATAGCCGGTGGTGTTTTTATTGCCTTCATCGGCATGCTTGGGGAAGAATATGCCCCCCATTTATTAGCTGCATCTGTAATGTCTGCTCCAGCAGCAATTGTAGCATGTAAAATTCTAATCCCTGAAAATTCTGTTCCGAATCAAGAAATGAAAATATCAAATGAGACTCTTGGTAGTAATTTATTTGATTCAATTACAATTGGAACTGTTCAAGGAATAAAACTAGCAGTAAATGTAGGGGGAATGCTACTTGTTTTTGTTGCATTTATAGCTTTAATTAATGCTTTATTAAATTTATTAGGTTCTTTTACTGGAACAAATGAATTTCTTTCTGCTAATAATGAAATTTATGATAAGTTATCATTAGAATTAATATTTGGATATTTATTTTCACCAATTGCATGGCTAATTGGTGTACCATTTCAAGACATATTATTAACGGGTCAACTGTTAGGAGAGAAAACAGTTGCTAATGAATTCATTGCATATGAATCTTTAGGAAAAATGATTAATAGTAATTTACTTACTGAAAAATCAAGGATCATGGCTACATATTTTCTGTGTGGCTTTGCTAATTTTTTATCAATTGGGATACAAATTGGAGGAATTTCAGTTCTAGCTCCTAATAAAAGAAAAGATTTAGCTAAATTAGGAATAAAAGCATTAATTGCTGGGACAGCAGCATCATTATTAACCGCTGTAATTGTAGGTATATTAATATGAATTCTTATTTAAAACTTATGAAAGAGGTGCTAGATAATGGCACAAAAAAAAATGATAGAACTGGAGTAGGAACATTAAGTATATTTGGCGCTCAAATGCGTTTTGATTTAGGAAAAGGTTTTCCTGCTCTTACTACAAAAAAATTACATTTAAGATCAATTATATATGAACTTTTATGGTTTTTAAAAGGAAGTACAAATACTAAATTTTTGAAAGACAATAACGTCAGAATTTGGGATGAATGGGCAGATAAAAATGGAGATTTAGGTCCTGTTTATGGCCATCAATGGAGAAGTTGGATGTCAAATGATGGAATAATAATTGACCAAATTTCAGAACTAATCAAAAATATAAAACAAAACCCTAATTCTAGAAGATTAATTGTTAGTGCATGGAACGTTGGTGATATTCCAAAAATGGCACTACCCCCTTGTCACTCTTTTTTTCAATTTTATGTTTCTAATAATAAATTATCTTGTCAACTTTATCAAAGAAGCGCAGATGTGTTTTTAGGCTTACCATTTAACATAGCTTCTTATTCTTTACTATGTATGATGATCGCCCAAGTGTGTAACTTAGAAGTCGGTGATTTTGTCCATACCCTTGGTGACACACACCTTTATTTAAATCACTTAGATCAAGCTAAAATCCAATTAAAAAGAATACCTAAAGAATTACCAACTATGAGAATAAATCCAAAAATTAAAAATATTGATGATTTTAAATTTGAAGATTTTGAACTAGTTAATTACAACCCCGACCCTCACATAAAAGCAACAGTCGCAATTTAAAAATGTTTTGAAAGTTAATTTAATCGTAGCCGCTTCTGAAAATAACGTTATTGGTGTTAAAAATGACTTACCATGGAACCTTCCTAGTGATATGAATTTTTTTAAAACAAAAACTAGCGGTCATTGTGTAATTATGGGGAGAAAAAACTACCTCTCAATTCCTGAAAAATTTAGGCCATTACCAAATAGAACAAATATAATTCTGACAAAAAATTCTAATTTCAAAGCAGAAAAATGTGAAATATTTAATTCACTTGAAAAAGCACTTAATTATTGTAAAGAAATTGGAGATGAAAATCCTTTCATAATCGGCGGAGGACAATTATATAAATTCGCAATTGAAAATAAAATAGTTGATATAATTTACTTAACAAGAATACATGCAAATATAGAAGGAGATACTTTTTTCCCAGAGTTAAATTTAAATGAATGGGAAGTAATTTCGAAAGAATTTAATAAAAAAGATTCAAGACATAAATTTGATTATACTTTTTTAAAGTTTAAAAAGAAATCATGAATTCTTTTTGAAAAGAACTTCATCAATCATACCATATGACTTTGCTTCAGTTGAAGTCATCCAATAATCTCTATCAGAATCTTTTTCAACTTGATCAAAACTTTTGTTTGAATGTTTAGAAATTATATCATACAATTCCTTTTTTAGCTTTTGTATCTCTTTTGCAGTAATTTCAATATCCGAAGCTTGACCTTGAACTCCACCTAGTGGTTGATGTATCATCACTCTAGAATGTTTTAAAGCAGATCTTTTACCTTTTTCTCCAGCGCATAATAAAACAGCAGCCATAGATGCCGCCATACCTGTACAAATAGTTGATATAGGTGGTGTCACTAACTGCATAGTATCATATATACCTAATCCAGCATAAACCTGACCCCCTGGTGAATTAATGTATAAGTTTATTTCTTGACTACTATCAGTTGACTCTAAAAAAAGAAGTTGAGCTTGAATTATATTAGCTACATAATCATTAATAGGAACGCCTAAAAAAATTATTCTATCCATCATTAACCTAGAAAAAACATCCATCGTAGCAACATTCATTTTTCGTTCCTCAGTAATTGTGGGAGAAATATAATTTGAATACATCGAAGAATACGTATCAAGAGTTAAGCTATTTATTCCAAGGTGTTTTGTTGCAAACTTTTTAAATTCATTTGTTTGTGACATAAAGTAGATTTTTAAGCTAATTTAGTAAAATCATCCAAAGAAATAGACTTTTTAATAATCTTGGTCCTATTTTTTAAATGGTCAATGATTTTTTTGTTGATAATTTGATCTATAATTCTTTGTTTTTCTTCTTTATTTTTTAATAAATTATTAGCAAAATCATTTAACTCATCATCATTTTTAGTCATTCCATACTGTTTAAATTGCAACCCTAAAATCGACTTAGATTCCTCAAAAATCAATTCCTCTGAAATTTCTATTTTATCATCAGTCATAATCTTTTCCTTAATCAACTCCCAATGAAAGGATTTTTTATAAGACTCGTATTGCTTTTCTAATTCTTTTTCTTCCATTTTTTTCTCAGCATTACTATTTAACCATTTTTTTAAAAAATTATCAGGTAATTCAATTTTTGAATTTTCAATTATAAAATCTAATGAATCTTTAAAAAATTTATTATCAGAGTGAGATAGGTACATATTTTGAAAATTAATAGTTAGCTCCTTCCTCATTTCTTCTTCTGATTTAATATCTTTTTCAGGAAAAGCTTTTTTGAAAAAATCTTTATTTAAATCTGATGGCTCAGTTCTTTTAATTGATTCAATTTTACAAGAAAATTTATTACTTATATTATTTAATAATTGTTTATCAACACCTAAAAAAGAAGCTAAATCTAATTCATTAGTAAATGCTTTTTTGGGATCAAAGTTAATAACATCCCCTTTTTTTGAATTTAGGACTTGTTTTTTGAATTTTTCATCTTCTATTTTAGAAACAAGCATAGAAGAACTATGAGAAATTAAATCTTTATTTTTTTCTTTACCATCAACAACCTCATCAATTTTAACAAATAACATATCATCTTTTTTAGCTTTATCTGGAAATACGTTTTTTCCAAATCTCATTCTTAAATCTGAAATATTATCATCCAATTGTTTTTTATCAACCTTTATCTCATAGAATTTTACATCTTTTTGTTTAGGGTAAACAATTTTAAAACTTGGTTTATATCCTAAATCATATTCAAAAACATAATTTTCATCTGAGGACCAATCGACTTTTGATTCTTTGGGAATAGGATATCCAAATATAGGTAACTTATTTTTTTGTAAGTAATCTGTAAGTTCTTTAGAGATAATTTTATTGATTTCCTCAACTTTAATGCTTGTTCCATATTTTTTCTTAATTAAAGAAACGGGAACGTTCCCAGATCTAAAGCCTGGCATATTTATTTTTTTTCTATATCCTTTAATCGCATCATTAACTTGAGTTTGGTACTCATCGGCCTGAATATGAACTTTTAAAGTGCCATATAAATTATTTATTTTATCCTCAGTAATCTTCATTTTTTTTTTTTTTGAATGCCAAATATACATACTTTAAAAGAAAATATATTAACTATCTTTGAATATAAAACTTGAGCTATGAAATTACATAAATGTTTAATTCTTTTTTTCTTAACAAATTTTTTAATCAGTCAAAATATTATTTGGGAAACTGATTTTGAATTTATTAAAAGTAACTCTTCTCCAAGAAGTATTGATTTAAATTCAGATGGAATTGAAGATATAGTTTTGGGAGGAGGTGTTGATGGTGTTCCCAGCCCCTTTGGAGCTATGGCAATTAATGGGGCTAATGGAGAAGTTTTATGGACTAAAGAAAACGGAAATGAATGGTTCTTAAGTGCTCAAAGCTATGATCAAAATCAAGATAATATTGCTGATATATTAATCGGTGGAAGAGACGCTGAACTTCAATTAATTAATGGTTCTAATGGTGAACTTATTTGGGAATTTTGGGAAAGCGATGAAAACCCAAATGAATACGGTTGGTATAATTTTTATAATCCTCAAATTATTACTGATATAAATAATGATAACTACTCTGATATTTTATGCGCTAATGGTGGTGATCATTCTTTAGATGCAATTGAAACAGATAGGCCCCCAGGGCACATTATGATTTTAGATGCAATGTCAGGAAATATACTAAAAAGTGCTGTTGTTCCAGACTCAAATGAAACATATATGTCTCCATTATTTTTTGATGAGAAAATATTATTTGGAACTGGAGGTGAAACTATTGAAGGTAATTTATGGATGGCAGATTTTAGTGATTTATTAAATGAAGATCTTTCAAATTCTATTCCTTTAATTTCTAATTTAGAATTAGGCATGATTGCCCCACCATCTTTGGGTCATTTAAACAATGATAATGTTCTTGATATTGTAGCCCAAAGCTTTGACGGTAAAATTACAGCAATTGATGGAAATACTTTAGAAATACTTTGGCAAGTTATAATTCCTGGAACTGAGAGTGCAGCATCTCCAATTATTGGAAATTTTTCAGGAGATGACCACAACGCAGATGTATTTGCCACATTATATGTGGGAGCAGAATCATCTTATTCTGATTTTTATCAATTAATGATAAATGGTAATACCGGAGAAATTGAATTCATGGATAGTATTGGTGATTTTAATTTCTCAACTCCTGTAGCTTTTGATTCAAATCAAAATGGAAAAGATGAAGTTTTAATTTCTGTAACAAACAATATTAATGGAAATTGGCAACATGAACTTGTACTTTTAGATTTTATGAATAATACTAATACCAACATATATTCAACAAATGGAGGAGATGTTTGGTCTACTCCTTATATTAAAGACATTGACAATAATGGGCTTATTGATATAGTTTTTACAACTCAACTTGACAATCCATTTGTAAGCTCTGGTATAAGAGTAACAAGAATTGAAACAACTTATTCACCTCCACCATTTGAAATTGCCTGGGGAAGTTATATGGGAAATAACTATGATGCTATTTATCATCTTAACTATGGGGATTGTAATATAGACATGCACCTTTTTGCGTTTCCTGGTACAGCTTGCCCGGGAGAAAATAACGGTTCAATTAATCTATATTTAGGACCCGATGGTGTTGGTTCCCCTCCATATAGTTATTACTGGTCTAATGGGTCAACAGCTGAAGACTTAGAAAATATTCCATCAGGAGAATACAGCGTTATCGTAATTGACTCCAATGGCTGCTCTGATACAATTTCAACTATTGTTCCAGAATATGAAAGTATTAGTTTTGCTCAAGCTCCATCATGCCCGGGAGGAACTGATGGTTGGGCATATATGAGCTCAAGTGGATGTTCTTGTAATTCTAGTAATTGTCAATTTACATGGTCTATTGGTGATTCAATAATAGTACAAGGAGATGGTAGTTCAACCGCAGAAACATATAAATATCTATATAACTTATCGCCGGGAACATATACATCAACAATTACACATCCTGACGGGTGTATTCTTCAGGAAGATATCGTTGTTCCTGAAGCATCACCTTTATATTCTGATATATTAATAAATAATGACTGCAATCCAGAAAACGGCATAATTGAAATCATACCATCTAACGATGATGTTACAATATTATGGGACTTTGGAAGTACTGAGTTTTTATTAGAAAATTTGATGGTTGGAAACTATACAGCCATTGTTTCTGATTCGTTGTGTTCTGATACATTATCACTAGAAATTCCTGAGTTATTTTTAGATGAATGCGGAAACTGTGATGAAGACCCAGGAAATGATTGTATTTTGGGTTGCACTGATTCATTAGCTTGTAACTATAATGAAATTGCTACCGATAATGATGGTTCCTGTGAATATGCTGAGGAATATTATGATTGTGATGGTAACTGTATAAATGACAGTGATGGGGATGAGATTTGTGATGAATTAGAAATAGTTGGGTGTACAGATTCTAATGCATGTAACTATGATCCAAATGCTACTGACGATGATGGTTCCTGTGAATATGCTGAGGAATATTATGATTGTGATGGTAACTGTTTAAATGATGCTGATGGGGATGAGATTTGTGATGAATTAGATAACTGTGTGGATGTATTTAACCCTGACCAAGAAGATTTTAATTCAGATAATATTGGAGATGCTTGTGATGGCATTGGGTTACTTGAAAATCAAAATAGAAAAAAATTAATTAAAGTAGTTGACATTTTAGGTAGAGATTTTTCATTTAAGACTGAATCAAATTTCTTATTATACCTCTATAACGATGGTAGTGTTGAAAAAAAATATAAAAAATAAATGAAACAATTTGCTTTAATTTTAATCTTTCCACTTTTTGCGAATTCTCAAAGTTGGATTTTCTCAGGTTCTTACCCTGGAGACGCAAGACATCATCCTGTAACTTTTTCAAATGATAAATATGGTTTTATAATTGCTGGACAAAACGGAAATGGTCAATATCTTGATGACGTATTTAAGTACAACTCTGAACTTGAAAGTTGGGAACAACTTGATAACTTTCCAGGTGGACCTAGAGGATATGCTTATGGAGTAGCAAATTCAACTCATGGTTATGTTGGTTTTGGGAGTAATGATGGTGGGTATCCAAATGATTGGTGGAGATATAATTTTGTAGAAGATTCATGGGAGCAATTAGCCAATTTTCCAGACGTTGGCCGAAACCATCCTGCTATGGTAATAGTTGAAAATAAAGTGTTTGTGGGTCTGGGGAGTGCAGATGGAGAGAATTTAGGTGATTGGTGGGAGTATAATATTCTTAATGATTCATGGTCTCAAAAAGCAAGTTTTAATTTTGGTGATAGACATCATCCATTTTATTTTTCAATTAACAATACTCCTTATGTAGGTTTCGGTCATGGAGATTATATAAATGATAATATTACTATTTATAAAGATTTTTATAAATACGAAGTAAGTTCAAATCAATGGACTCAACTAAATGACTTTCCCTCCGAAGGAAGAGTAGCTGGAACACAATTTTCTTTTAACGGAAAAGGATATGTTTTAAGTGGTGATGGTGATGATCATGGCCCCCTTGATAGTGGTGAGCTTTGGGAATATGATCCAGTTAATGACAATTGGATTCAATTAACTTCGCACCCTGGTGGTGCTAGATGGGCTCCAGGATCTTTTGTCATTGACTGCAATGTATTTTTAACTTCTGGTTATGAGGCGGAGACAGACACGTATTATAATGATATAATTAAATTAAAAATAAGTGAAGACTGTGGTTGTACAAATGAAAACGCATTTAATTATAACAATAATGCTACTTTAGATGATAATAGCTGTTGTTATGTCTCAGGTTGCACAGAAGAAATTGCGTATAATTATAATCCAGATGCTTGTTTTGATGATGGTAGTTGCACTCCAATTATTTTAGGCTGTAACAACCCCTTTTCTTCAAATTATAATCCTGAAGCAAATTCGCTATCTGCTTTTGCTGGACCTAATTACATTGATTTAGGTCCTGGTGGTTATCACTATAATGATTTGTGGGATATGACATTTAGCTGTAATGAAGAAGTAATAATTAAATCTATTGATTTATATGCTGAAAACTCTTTTAATACTACAGTTGAAATATTAGATAATAATAATAATCAAATTTATTCTCAAAACATTAGTTTGATTGAAGGCCTAAATCAAATTGAATTAAATTATTTAATAAGTCCCGGTGATAATTATAAAATAGGTATTAATGGCGACAATCAGGGTCTTTATAGAAATAATAGTTTAGATGAAAATACTCTACCTTTAAATTTATTTAATATTATTGAGATAACATCTAACACAACAGATAGCCCATTAGATTATTATTACTATTTCTACAATTGGCAATTAGAAAAAGAGTGTGATAACATTATTGACATAAGTTGTACCGATGAATTGGCATGTAATTATTTAAACCCTATTTTCTTAAATGATCCTACTTGCTTATACCCTTTTGATGAATGCGTTTCTAGTGTATCAGAGGGTGGAGATTTTATATATGGTACTTATGATGAAAATTGCGATTGCATCTTGCAATCATCAAATGTTTTAGAATCAAATCAATTCAAAAAAGTCATCAAAACAATTAATATCTTAGGTCAAGAAAGTCATATAAAACACTTTTTGATTATGATTTATGACGATGGCAGTGTTGAGAGAAAAATTGAAATAAAATAATTATCTAATTACAGTTATTGGAATAACTCGGATATTATTATGTTGCTCAACACTTAAATAATATAAGCCCGGATTTTTATTTATACTTAAATCGATATTATGTAACCCTGATGGTAATTCAGTGTTTAATAAAGATTCTCTTTTTCCAACATTATCAATCAAATAAATTTCTACTAATCCATCCTCTAAGACTTCTACATTAATTACTGTATTCTTTGATAGTGGATTAGGAAAGCAATTTAAAAAGGAGAGTTTTATTTGATTATTAATTTCTTCAATTTCTCCCGAAATATTGATTCCATTAGTTATATAATAATCAGTTCCCTCTAACCAATTCAAGACGTTAATTTCTGATTCTTTTTCTTGATGACTATCCCATATTATAAATTTAAAGGGCTCTAAATCTACCATTCCATCTTTAATTTCAGTAAATACATCATCTCCCCAAACTGTTATAGCTAAATTATTATCTTCAAAAATTTGACGACCTACCAAATTGTTTTGTGAATCAAAAACAGCGATTTCATCACCATATTTCATAAATGATTTTAAAACTTCGTATGGAAATCCCAAAGTCATGTTTTTGTCCGTAATTATTGGCTTTTTAAAATAAAAGCTATTTTCAAATGTGTCATCAGGTGCTCTCAAAGATTCTTCTATTTGATTATTTAAAAAAGTAAAATTAAAATCTGAATTTGATTTTAATGCATAGGCTTCACCAGGATAAATATAATCAATAGTATTAATTGATAAATATGGCCAAAAAACATTTGCATTTTCATCTTTAACAAGTATTATATTTTCAATAACTGGAGCTAAAGATTCTTCAATTAATACAGGTTCATAATACAAACAACCAAAAATATTCCAATCTTCATTTACAGAGATAGTTGGATTAATTTGTTTGTAACCATTAATAGTTAATGTTTGGTTTGTATTCATTTTAATTTGATAACCCTCACCATAATTATGTCCATTAATTCCATTAATTCCAAAAAAAGGCCAATAAACTTCTCCGTATTGATCTTTGAGAATTATAACATCTTCGTTTATTTGAGAAAATATATCTTCCATATTATTGTCTTTGGGGGATAAAAAAGTTGACCAATAACTCCAACCTTGAGGTAAATTAATTAGCTGACTAAAAATTACACAATCAAAAGAACATACTAAATCAGCTGCAATATTTTGAAATCCCTGATGTAAATCATAATTTGATTGACTAAAATCATACACTACAACTTCACCTAAAGTAGATGAAAGGGTTTGATTATTTGAAAAAAAATTACCCGATGAACTAAAAACATTAGCATCTAATGTTTGAGAAAAAATATAATTAGTTAAAAAAAATAATAAAAAAACAGAATTTATTAAGTAACTCATTCCTGTGATATTGATTCTTGAATTTCTTGAATTAACAGATTTATATTATTGATATCATTTTGCATGACAGAAATTTGATTTTGTAGGACTATATTTTCGTAAATATTTTCTTCTAAAGCCAAAATTATTGAATTAATTAAATTTACTTGACTTTGTAAATCATCATTATTTGAGTTTACAATTTCTTGTAGGTTATAAAATGCATCTGAATTAAAGTTTACATTTTGTTGAAGTGAAGTCACATTATCAATGATTTCATTTATTTCAGATTGAAAATAATTAATATTTTCAGTAAACGCTGAATTCATTTGAAGGACAATACCATCATCTTGCATATCAACGTAATTTTTAGTTGACACATTAGATGGATCAATTGGATCATAACTATTTATCCTCCCTTGTACGTCTAAAATATCTGAATCAAATTGCATAAATACATTTTCATTATTTATAAACTTAACTTCATTATAATTAAAGTTCAAAGTTGCATTATCAGAACCTATACCTATATTGTCAGAATTTAAGTTTACCTCTGTTGAAGAATTTATGTGAATCTTACTTTCTTGATTAACAGGGCTAATTATATTATTTTCTTCAGTCCATTTCTGATCGCCAGATGAATTTGAAAAAAATGCGTACGGCACGCTTAATAACTGTGTTTCCCCGAAA
>JAYYFR010000027.1:0-47742 GCA_036158635.1 Bacteroidota bacterium
AAGGATAATTCTAGATACTTTAACAAGTTAATTCCATCTTCTTTTTTAAGAAATGTTATAACATTATCTGCTGGAATGGGATTTGCATCTTTTATTTCTTTCAGTTTTTTATTTGTTCTAACCAGACTATTTTCTCCCGAAGAATTCGGTAAATGGGATATTTTTATGAGATTGGTTCAACTATTAGCAATATTATTCACATTAAGGTTTGAAATGACTATAGTTTTACCAAAGGACAAAGATGAAGCAACTAAAGTTTCTTTACTTTCTCTATTTTTTCTTTTTGTTCTTTCATTTTCTTCCTTTCTTCTTTTTCTTTTTTTTCATGATTATCTTAATATTTTATTAGGTGACTCATTTGATTCCATTTGGTTAATTTTACTTCCTATTGGAGCTTTTTTACTTGGTTTCTATAATATTTTATTAAACTGGAATAGTCGTTCTGAAAAATATAAAAATATTTCTAAATCTAATATTATTCATTCCTCTGTTAGCTCTCCTCTCTCTGTAGCTCTTTCTTTTCTTGGTATCTCTTCTGCTCTAGGATTAATTTTAGGGCAAATTTTTGGAAGATTAGTAGCAGTATATTTTTTAATTAATAATTACTTCATTGAGATAAAAAAAATAAGTTTCTTAGAGTTATATAATTCATCTAAAAATTTAATTAAAAAATATAAAAGTTTCCCTCTCTATGAAATTCCACAAAGTATATTGCAAAGATTTTCTACTGACATCATTTTTTATTTTACAGCTTTCTCATTTGGTGGGTCTACTGTTGGGATTTTAAGTGTTGCAGAAAAAATATTAGTAAAACCTTTGAATATTATTTCTGAATCTTTTAAGGTTGCATTTTATCAGAGATTAACAGTTGAAAAAAATAAAACTTTATTTTTTTTGAAATCTGTTTTAGGAATGACAGTATTTGGAGTTTTAGCAGTATGTTCCATTTATTTTGTCCCAACAGAATTTTTTGACATCATCTTAGGAGATAATAATTGGAGGAAAGTTGGGTTATATATTAAAATAATTTCACCTTTAGTTTTATCAAGATTTATTTTTGTTATTGCAAGTAGCGTAATTGCATATAATTTAAAAAATCATTTAACTCTAATTTGGAGAATTTTATATTGTATTTTATTAATAATTCTATTTTCATTTATTAAATGGGAAAGTGATGAGGAATTATTATTATTATATTCAATTTTGGGTGCTTTAATGTACCTTTTTTTAGGGATTATATCGTTTATTGTGTTAAAAAGAAATAATTAGTGTCAAATTGAAAACTCTTATAATTACTCCAGCGTATAATGAAGAGAAGTTTATTAAAGCTACTATTGATTCAGTCGTGAGTCAAAAACTTTTGCCTATTGAGTGGGTAATTGTAGATGACCAGTCTGAAGATAACACATCTAATCTTGCTAAAGAAGCAGCTTCAAAGTATAATTGGATAACATATCTTAGGAAAGAAAAAAAAGATTATTCTGGACCCGGGAAAGCTGTTATGGATGCTTTTTATTTTGGTTATACTAATAAAAACGTAAAAGATTTTGATTTAATTATGAAACTGGATGCTGATATTATTTTACCAAATAACTACATTTTAGAAGTATCTAAAAGAATGAACAGTAATTTACAAATTGGACTTTGTGGAGGAATTTGTTTAACAAAAGGTTTAGAAGAAAAAATTACCAATTTAGATCATGTAAGAGGAGCGATTAAATGTTATAGAAAAAAATGTTTTATACAAATAGGAGGTTTATTAAAGTGTATGGGTTGGGATACAGTTGATGAACATACTGCAAGATTTTATAACTGGAAGGTGTCAGTTTTTACAGATTTAAAAGTTCATCATCAGCGAAAAACAAATTTTAAATCCGGATATTTAAAAGCTGGATATATGAATGGAAAAATGCTTTATTCAATTAGAATGGGTTTTCCTTTAATGCTTACGAATTTTTTTAAGTGGTGTTTAAGGTTTCCATATTTTTTATCTGGCGTGTCTTTATTTTTGGGTTATTTAAAGTCTATGTTATTTTTTGAAAAGAAAATAGTGTCTAAAGAATTGGGTTTGTTTATTAGAAAGTACAGGTATAAAAAAATAAAACAAAAATTTAATTTTTAACCCGAGTCCAACTAGTTGACTTTCCAAATAAAGTAAGTCCTATATATCCTCGTAATTCTAATTCATTTGAATTTTTCATGTAAACTTCTAGTGAGTATGTTTTTCCACTCCTTGCGTCATAAATTTCACCCTCTGTCCATTCTCCTTTTTTTTTGTATTTTAAATCATTCATTATTACTAAACCCTTGATTGGTTTATTTCTCAATAATTTATTTGGATTTTCTTTATCTAATTTTTCGTTTCCATTTTTGTCTAGAGGTTCTTTCAACCATATAATTTTTCCAAAAAAACTATTATTTTTTTTATAAATTTCTATTTTAGATTGCTTTTCTTCTTCTAGCCATATTCCTAAAATATCGTCAGACTGAGATTGGCAGAAAATAGTAATTAAAAAGAAAATTATATTTATTCTCATGGTTAAAATGATTTATTAATTCCAAAAAGCCATCTAAATTTAATTTGATTTTCAGAGCTAGCAGGATCACTCAAGAAAAAAGGAAAATCAAGTCTAAACAATAATGGTTTTTCAAAATCATAGTAGCTATCAACAATTTCACCTAAATCACATGTAAATCCAATTCCCATATCACTTCTTATACTGCCAAAAGAAAAATTATTTCTAACATTATCATTATTAATAACTCCAATATCATAAAACACATATGAGTTAATAGGTATTTTATTTAAAAAATTAAACATTTTGTATCCTCTAGTGAGAGATTTTAAATATTTAATATAAGATACCTCAAAATTCATAGAAACACCTCCAATTCCAAGGTTTGTGTTGGAAATACCATCTTCTGTATTTTCGAGCATATAATTACCAGAATACCCCCTCAAATTTAACCCCCCTCCTACATGAAAATGATTTGTTCCAACAGTGTATGCGGCACTTTCTTTAGAAATAAATCCAGCAGATCTTGAAAGTGAATAGTTCATCATTTCTTCAGGATTTGCTCCTGCTGCAAATAACATACTCTCTATTGGGAAATTTTCACCAAATCCAGTTTGTGCAAAAAATCTAGTTTTTATTCCTAAACCAAAAATTTCATTTTTATTTATGGCGGATAATGTGATTTGAGAAAAACTATAATCGCTCATCCAAGAGGAACTTCTGAGTGATAGATTTATATTCCCCTTTCCGTTAACGTATTCATATTTATGAGATAAATCAACAGATAAAATACTATTATATTTATTTTCAACTGGATCTTTAAATGGACCCCACAAATTTTCATTTAATAAATAATTTAAGTCATTAAATTCTTTTCTTAACATTCCTTTGAATCCAATTGTTAAAGAATTTACTTTTTCATGATCATGAATTCTTAAAGATAGTGAGTGAGCATCAAGTCCATCTAAGTGCTTAATAGTACCATGAAAATCACTATTTTTTACATATTTGTCTAATGCAGTTGTGTAATCAAAACCATATGAAATAATGTCATTTCCTGGTCTATTTGAGTATTCTGAAGCATTTAAAAATGTGCTATTAATAAAGAAGAAAGAATTAATTAAATGATGTTCTCCTAAATAACCTCCTTTCATGTCAACTCCTAGTTTGATTCCATCATATGAATTATATCCTAAAGATGGTCTGACTTTAAATTCATAAAACTTCCAATCTGGATGTTGTCTAACTCCATAATTCAAAGAATATTTTGTATTACCTTTAAGTCTATTGTTAAGCATATAATTATCACCCAACCTATAAGTAGGGTCAATAATTACATTTTCAATTCCGCTGGAATCAGGTAAGTATACTGAAAATGAATAAGTTTGATTTAATTTACCAAAACCAGTCCATTTTGGTAAAACTTTGTGTTTCGTTTTTTTAGTAAATTCTTTATTGGGTATGTGAAATCGTTGTTTTAATCCAAAATTTGAAGATACGACTAAATCAATTGGCATCTCCATTCCATTAGGATCTCTTTTTAACTCAATATTAAAGTTTGCTTCATCAACTTTTTCAACATTTGAAACGGAGTAGTCAAGTCCCTTGGTACTTTCAAGCCACTGGTCAAAAAACCAATTTAAATCAACTTTTGTTGATTTTATTATTGAATTCCTGAAATCTTTAAAATATGGATGACACATTTTCCAAGTATTAAAATAATCTTGCATTGCCTTTAAAAATAAATCATCACCCAAAACATATTGTAAGTTGTATAACATTACACCTGGTTTGTAATAAACATGTCTATAGCCACCTCCATGGTGAAGAGCGCTTCCAAAATCATGGGAATGAGTATTTAATTTGGGAGTATTATTAACTGTTGCGTCTTTCATATATCTGTTATATATTTCTTCATCAATTGCAAGTAGCTTAAACTCTTCATTTTTAAATAGTCGACTTTTAGGAGCTTCAGAAGAATAAGGTCCATCAATTTTATTTAATCCCCATGCAGTTAAAAATTGTGTAAACCCTTCATCTAGAGAAGCTCTGTATGTTTCATTACTTCCAACCATCCCATAAAACCAATTGTGTCCAATTTCATGAACAAATAAATCTCTGTAATAAGGGTCAAATCCACTATCTAAAGTTAACATTGGGTACTCCATACCGTCCCTAGCATCTGTTACTATCATTTTATGATAAACATACATTCCAATATCCTCAGAAAGCACTTGAATTGTTTTAGCTGTGTAATCAGCAGCATTTTGCCATCCAGCAGCGTGGTGCTCTTGAGCTAAAGAATAACATTTTATTCCATTCCACTCACTTTCCCCAATCCTATAGGTAGGATCTGCAGTAAATGCAAAATCATGCACGTTTTCAGCATGAAACTTCCAAGTTTTTTTTACTTTGGGATTATGTGGAATTATAATTGATGGTTTTTCATTCCAAGGTTTATTTGCGAAATTTTTAATGTCAATTCTCTTTCTTAAACTAGGAGGTAAGACTTCGCTTCTATTTAACATGTTTCCCGTGGCTTCAACTATGTAATTGGATGGAAATGTAAGTTCAACATCAAATGCTCCAAAATTTCCATAAAATTCTTTTACTAAATGTTGATCAATAGTCCAGCCAAACTTAGCATCATAAACAGCAATTCTAGGGTACCAATGTACTCCGTTATAATGTTTTAGTTTTTTAGTTTCTTCATCATGTTCGCCATCCCATGAATCATAATATTTCATTCTTCTTCCATAAGGTTTTTTATTAAAAAAAGTTTTAAAGTCGAAATCAAAAACCATCATTTCTCCACTCTTTAGTGGTTGATTTAAAATAACCTTTAGGATTGTATTATCAAGTTCAGTATTTAAATTGATTCCTTCAGAAGAAATAGATAAAATTTCGGTTCCTCTTCCTACTCCCTTAAACTCTTCATCAACTCTGTTATTTACTTTTTTTAAGTGCTCGTAATAAGAGTCTTCTTGAAAAGCATTTTGGTAAAGATGAAAATATACTACATTTAATTCATCAGGGGAATTGTTCCAATAAGTTAATTTTTGTGAAGCTGTTATTATATTATCTAAATCATTGATTTCTGCTTTTATTTCATAATACACATCCTGCTGCCAGTATCCTTCATAAGGCAGTTTATTTTTCCAATAATTTGGATTATCAATATTTCTATAAGTATTAGGTTTATTTAATGGGTCATAAGTTGTGACTAAAGAATCTACATTCTGTGAAATTCCTATAACAACTATTAAAAAAAACAAAAAAAGAATCTTTTTCATAAATAATAGGTATATATTGTTTTACGAAGATATTATTTTTTGCTTTATTTTAAGGTGCTTATGCTTTTAAACTCATGTCAATGTTTTGGACTGAGTGAGTTAAGGCGCCCATTGAAATAAATTCGACTCCAGTTGCAGCAAAATCCTTAATGTTATTTTCCGTTATATTTCCCGAAACTTCAATAGGAAATTTTTTAGAAATTATCTTAACTGCTTTTTTAATTTGATCAATTTTAAAATTATCCAATATAACTCTGTAAATTTCATCAAATGAAATTATTTGATTTAATTCTTCTATTGTTCTTACCTCTACTATAATTGGTATTTTTTTAACATTATTTGAATAATTTATGGCTTGTTTAACAGTGAATGTAATTCCTTTTGAGTAATCAATATGGTTATCTTTGATTAAAATGGCATCATATAGTCCCATTCTATGATTTTCTCCTCCTCCAATTTTAACAGCCCATTTTTCTAAGAATCTTAAATTTGGTGTTGTTTTTCGAGTATCTAATAATTTAACATTAAAATCTGAAATTAAGTTTATAATTTTTCTTGTTTTAGTAGCTATTCCGCTCATTCTTTGCATGCAGTTTAATACTAATCTTTCCATAGCTAATATGGATCTAATATTTCCAGTAATTTTTAAAATAATTTCTTCTTTTGTTATATTTTGACCATCTGTTTTCAAAAGTTCAACATTAAGATCTTTATCGTAATAATTAAAAATTTTTTTTGCTAATTCAACACCGGCAACAATTGCATTTTCTTTACTTATTAAACTTGCAGTTCCCTTTTTATTATTTGGTATACAACAAATTGAAGTATGATCACCGTCTTTGATGTCTTCTTGAATACAATTTTCAATAAATTCTTGTAATTTTTTATTATCCATTTATTTTTTTGTAATAGTAAATTAAAATATAATAATTTTGAACTGATAATTGTTTTAGTTCTAAATGAAAATAAAGTTAATTTTTTTAGGTAAAAAAAAGAATAATAATCTTAATGATTTAATTGAAAAATATTTTTTAAGAATTAAAAAAGAAATTAGTTTAGAGTTAGTATACATCCCCTCTTTCAACAAAAAAAATAATCTAAATTTTAGTGCTGATGATTTTGTTGTTTTGCTTGATGAAAATGGAGAACAACTTAATTCAAAATCATTTGCAAAAAAATTAAAAAAGATTATTCTATCGTTTAAAAAAATTTTAATAATTGTTGGAGATGCTTATGGATTCCCTGAGCATTTACACAATAGGTCAAACTTTACTATTTCTTTGTCAAAATTAACACTTCCCCATGAAATTGCTAGATTAATTATTATTGAGCAACTTTACAGGGCTGTAACAATAATTAAAAATCATCCTTATCATCATGAATGAAATAATTTTAGCTTCAAACAATGAAAATAAGTTGAGGGAGTTTAGACAAATATTTTTATCAAAAAAAATAATTTCTTTAGATGATATTAATTTTAATAGAGAAATAGATGAAACTGGAACTACTCTTAAGCAAAATGCGTTAATCAAAGTTAGGGAGGTTTTTAACTATTCAAACAAAATTTGTATCTCTGATGATAGTGGATTAGAAATTGATTACTTAAATGGCGAACCGGGAGTATATTCTGCTAGATACGCTGGGAATTATGCGAGCTCAATTGATAATATTAAAAAAGTGTTAAATAATCTTGGTGAAGCCAAAAATAGAAGAGCTAGATTTAAAACTGTAATTGCTTATAAGGATTCATTGACTGAAGCTGTTTTTGAGGGAGAGATAAATGGAAATATAACAAAAAATATTAGGGGAGAGGGTGGCTTTGGATACGACCCAATTTTTATACCTAATAACTTTAATATAACATTTTCAGAAATGAAACCTGAACAAAAAAACAAAATCAGTCACAGATCATTAGCAATAAATAAATTGTTTAAATTTCTTTATAAGAAATAATTTTATCAACTGCCATTGAAATAAAGTCTTTAATATTAGTTTCAGATTTTTTTATCATTTGTGGGACAATGCTTTCTTTAGAAAATCCAGGAATAGTATTTACTTCAATTATATATGGAATTCCTTTCTTTACAATAAAATCAAAACGTACAATACCATTTAGTTTTAGTGTCTCATATGCCTTAGTGGCAATATTTTTAATTTTAACTGCAACTTTTTCTTCTATATTTGCTGGTGTGATTTCATTTGATTGTCCAAGATACTTAGCGTTATAGTCAAATATTTCGTTATAAGAAATTATCTCAGTTAAAGGGAAAGTTATTAGATTCTCCTTAGAGAAATTATGAACAGCACAGGTTAATTCTCTTCCATCAATAAATTCCTCAATTATATAATTTGTTGCATATTTTTTTGCAAGTTTTATTGCTCCATTCAATTTACTTTTATTATTTACTTTACTGACTCCAAAACTTGAACCACTATTGATTGGTTTGACTATACATGGATATTTAATATTTATATTTAATTTTTCATTAATTTTTGAATTAGGAACGGTAAATCCTTTGTTCTTTAAATAATCATTACACTTTTTTTTATCAAATGTTAATTTTGATGCTATTAGATTTGATGAGCTATAGGGAATATTTAAAGATTCAAAATAACTACATAACTCACCAGTTTCTCCAGGAGGGCCATGAATTAATATTACAGATGCATCAAAATGAATTTTTTTACCATTTTTTTCTAAAGAGAAGTCTGACTTATCAATTTTAATTTGATTTTTCAAACAAAAAAAATCATCATCTAAATTATTAACTAATATTAAATAGCCTGAATATTTTGTAGTGTCTAAATTCTCAATAAAGTTTTCACCACTTTTTATTGAAATTGTTCTTTCTACGGACTCTCCTCCAACTAAAATTGCTATATTTTTTTTCAATTTGTTTATTTTAGAATTACATAAAGTTATAAGATTTATTAAATTAATAATCTATTTCTAGATATATTTGTTTTATGAAGAAGTATAGGCATTTAATAATTTTTCTTTTTTCTGCATTTATTTTTTTATTTATGTTTTTTTTTATTACTGATTTTGTTTTAAAAAAACATACTAATCATAATCAATTGATTGAAGTACCAAATCTTCTTGATAAAACTTTTCAAGAGGTTCATAATGTTATTTCTGGTTTGGGTCTAAATTATGTTGTTATTGGAGATAAAAAACGCGATTATAATCCAAAATTTAAAACTAATTCAGTTACAAGTCAAAACCCTCTTCCTTACACCAATGTTAAAGCAGGTAGGTCAATTTACATTACAATTAATGCTGACAAGATTCCAAAAACAACTTTTCCTAAAATAATTGATCAACCATACAGATATGCTAAAAATATATTAGAAAGTAATAATTTAAAAGTTGGAGATATTTTTTATAAAAGCGATATAGCTCAAAATGTAATAGTGGAGGCAAATTATAATAATTTTAAAATTAGAAAATTAGATAGCGTACCTATTTTTTCAAGTATTGATCTTTATGTTGGTACTGGGGAGCCAAAAAATCAATTTGAATATAAAGTTCCAAATTTAAAAGGTTATAATCTTAACGATGCAATAAATATCTTAAAAAACAATTTTTTAAACTATGGTGCTATTTATACTGATGAATCTTTAAAAGATAGTTTATCTTTGTTTGTCTTTAAACAGAGTATACCACCAAGAGATAAACCAAAAAAACTTTACTTTTCTCAATTTTCAAAAGCCCCAACTATTGACTTATGGTTAACTAGTGATTCAACTAAACTAATTGAACAATAATGTCAAAAAATTTAGATGAAGAATTAATAGAACATCACAGCTTTTTAGTTGAAAAGGGGCATGAAGTCGTTAGGTTAGATAAATTTCTAATGTTGAGACTTGCTAATAAATCAAGGAATAGAATACAAAATTGTATTTCAAATGGTAATGTATTTTGTAATAATATTAAACAACTTAAATCCAACTATAAAGTTAAACCAAATGATAAAATCAGTATAAGGTTTGAATATGAACCCCTAGATAAAAGTATTATTCCAGAGAATATACCACTTGATATTGTATATGATGATGATCAAATTATTGTAGTAAATAAAAAACCTGGTATGGTTGTTCATCCTAGTTTTGGTCATTACTCGGGAACTTTAGTTCATGCATTACTATATTGGTATAAGGAACTAAATAAACTTGAAAATAAAGATAGACCTGGTTTGGTTCATAGAATTGATAAAAACACTAGCGGTTTGTTGGTTATAGCTAGAGATTCGGATAGTCTAACAAATTTATCATCTCAATTTTATGACCATTCAATTGACAGAAAATATGTTGCATTAGTTTGGGGGGTACTAAAAGAAGATAAAGGTACAATTGAAGGAAATATAGGTCGAAATATAAAAAATAGAAAGATTATGGATGTTTTTCCAAATAATGATTATGGGAAACAATCAGTCACTCATTACAGAGTTATTGAAAGATTTAGTTACGTAACTCTTGTGGAATGTCAACTTGAGACAGGAAGGACCCATCAAATAAGAGTGCATATGAAATATATAGGTCATCCTTTATTTAACGATAATGAATACGGGGGAGATAAGATACTAAAAGGAACTAGATTTACTAAGTATACACAATTCATTAAAAATTGTTTTAAATTACTTCCTAGACAAGCATTACATGCTAAATCATTAGGCTTTTTACATCCAAAAACTGGCAAGAAAATGTATTTTGAATCTGAACTACCTAAAAATTTTCAAGATTTAATAAATAAATGGAGGATTTATTCTAATTCTAATTTATTTACAGATTAGTCTATTAACACTAACTATTGGAATTTCTTTACTGGGAAAAAGGTGTTCGTGTTTTTTATCAGGAACTAAACCGGCTCTTTTTGCTTCAAATAAAAAATTCTCATACTCAATTATGTATTGATCGGAATATCCGTGAGTTGCATCATATGCAGTCATAGAGTTTTCCCCTAAACTAGTTTTAGTTTTATAAGGGTCAATAGAGTGAAGTTCAACTATTAATAAACCATATTTTTTTAAATAAGGTTTCCAATTAGAAAAATGTTCATAAAGATTTTGGCATAAATCTTCATTTTTTATTCTTTTACCTCTAAAAGCAAAACTGCATTTAGAATTAGATTTATGAGAATTATTTTTAATAGGTTTTTTGTAAATTCTATTGTGGTCTAAAAATGATCTTACATTTAACAAATCTTCTAAGTTGATACTATATTCTTTTTTAATTTTTTGAGCTAGTTCAGTAGGATTTCCAATATCTCCAAATGCTGTATTAGCCCAAATATCAGCATTTTTAATTTTTTCCTTAGTAACTTCTAGAGCCTTGTAATTAAAATCACTACCAATAATGGTTAGAGGGTGGTCATTTAAAATTTTTCCTCTTTCAGTTTTATAATATATTAAATCAAATATGTGTTCAATTAATGAACCATCTCCGCAACCAATATCTATGAATCCTTTAGGTTGTTGGTCAATTGGTAGATTAAATAAATTTATTATAATTTCATCTACTTTTTTAAAGTATAATTTATGTGCTCCACCACTTCCCCATACGTTCATTTTTCTATCAACATGGATTTCGGCCGAATTTTCTTCTCTTTCCCATAGAACATAAGGGTTATAAAAGATTAACTCATTTAATTTTCTAAATGTAGGTAAATATGAAACTGTTACTCCATAAGCAGAAGCTCTTTTAAATAAAAACTTTCCAAGATCAGTAACAGAGTTGTTTTCAATTTTAATAATATTTAAATCAATGAATAATTTATTTAAAATTTGTTTCCACCTATTATTTATATTGAAGTTGTCATAAGAATTTAGGTTCAAGTAATTTTTTCTAGATAAATTAACAAGTATAGGACCTAAAATTACTCCATCAATATGATTTACTAAATTTATACTTGCGTCATTTAATCTTATTAAATCTTTTCTATTATTCAAGTAATCACTAATCATTTTTTGTAGCTGAACCTCACCTTCAGTTATTTTATTTTCTTTGAATTCTAAAAAAATATTATAATCAAAATCATTTTCAAAGAATAAATCAATTTGTTTATAAATATTAAAGATTTCAATTAAATCAATAGAGCTTTTTTTTTGAAATAAAATATCATTACCCTCAAAACATTGAGTTAGCCAACCTTGACAACAAAGTAATCTTAGGGATATGTTCAAATACCCTTCATTAGCATTGTATTTTTTTGATAGAAGAGAAAGACTAATTTTCTCATCTTTAAATTCATTTAATATCTTTTTTTTACCAAGTGCTAAAACGGTGGGGATTACAGCAATTCCATCCAGATGATAGAATATATATGATCTCAATTTTTTTTTATTTGTATTCATTATTTAAATATGGTAGCAAATCTAATATTTTCACTAATTTTATCAAATGAAAAACACATTATATATTTTATTTATTTTTTTATTTATTTCATGTGAAAGCGATTTAAATAATTATACTGCATGTGATTTTCCTCAACAATTAAGTTGTTGTGGTGGGGCAGAACTTTCAGTTTTATCCTTCAACAGGTTAGAATCAACTTCATTAAATAGTACATTAAGACTTATTCAAGATTTAAGTCCTGATGTTGTTGGTTTACAAGAGTCTTATGGGGTTGGTTTGGATATTGCTACAAGTTTAGGTTATTGCTATTATGGTAATAATGACTCTAGTTTGGCATTTTTATCCAAATTTGAAATGGAATTTATTGAAGATAATTATGTAAGAATTCAACTTAATGATGATCAAGTTATCAATTTTTTTAATATTCACTTTACATCTTTCCCTTATCAACCATACCAAATTAGAGATGGGGAACTAAATACTGTCTGGGAAATAGAACATGAGGCTGAAGAAACCAGAAGAGAAGAATTTCAAGATTTACTTGTAGATTTACATTCCTTAATTAAAGACGAAGAAATTATTTTAGTTGGAGATTTTAATGAACCATCTCACTTAGATTGGAATATAGAAGCTGCAAATCAAGGATTAAATTTCGGGTATGAAATAAATTGGCCTATTTCAAGTAATTTAGAGTCTATAGGGATGATTGATTCATACAGACAAAAACATCCTAATTCTATTACTCATCCAGGCTTTACTTGGACTCCTTTTCAATCAGAAAATGAAGTTCATGATAGAATTGATTTTGTTTACTATTCTGGCAGGCTTGATTTAAATGAAGTATCTCTTGTTGGGCCTGATTATTTGTCTGATATCGTAATAGATTATTATGAGTCAGATCACCGAGCTGTATTTGCTAAATTTACTATCCCGTAACTTTTTTTTTATTTCTTCTACATCTCTCACTACAATATTTAACATCATCCCAGTTTCTCTTCCATTTTTTTCTCCAATTAAATGGTAACTCACAAACAATACAAATTTTAAATTCTAAGTTCTTTTTCAAATTTTTATTTATTGTAAAAGTTGCTCATAACTAAAGCATGGGGAAGTGTAATTACAGAGACTATTATTAAAATAACCATAGGAAGTGAAATATTTAAGACGTTATTTAAAGATGCATAACAAATTATAAACGTAAAAAAATAAGCAGCAATAGAGTGGGGGATAAGTAGTATAATGAAATTAAAAATACTTTTAATTTTTTTAATTTTTTTTAAGTATTTGTATTCATGGTAAAGTGATCTAAATGAGTGGATAAAGACAAAGTACAGTGTAAATCCAATTATTATAGGGAATAAGTAAAATGTAATGAATATTAAAAAGTATTGAAAAATTTCAGAAAACATATCCTCAGTAGTTATATATTTTTTGTAAACTAAAAAAAACAACATTAAAACTGTCAAAATTAAACTAACGTAGAATAAATTTGAAATAATTTTGTCACTGTAAATACTAGAAAATTGTTTAGTATCAAAAAAAAATTCACTTGTTAATATAAGTTCAGAACTGTTTAAAAAAAGTAAACTAGTCATTAAGAATAATCCCCATATAATAAAAACAAAGTTTTTCGCTTTAAATTTTAATTTATAGTCTGAAAAATGTGATTCTCCAAAATGATAGGCTGAGATTATTAAAAAAAATATGAATGAATAATATGGCCACCATATCCATGCGATTAAATAAATAAAAGCGATAAATAAATAAATGGTATAAAATGAAAATACTGATATTTTGTTTTTTGAAAGAAATAAAATATTGTCAAGGGAACCATGCGGTATACCAAACAAAATTATAAGAGAACTACTAATTAAAATTTGATTTTGAAAATTAATGTCACCAAATCCAGCATAAATATTAAATATGATAAAAATAGATATTAAATAAAGAAATGAAAAAACGTTCATAAAAAAAAAGTGGGGCGATTAACGCCCCACTATTCACAAAATTAATATTAATTAAGCTTTCTTTGCTGATTCAGTAATAGCAATATTGTATACTACTAAACCAAAACCAATTTTGTTGATAGCATCAGCTATGTTGTAAAAAAGATCAACGTTTTCTGATCCCCAACCTAAAGCTGTGTTTAACCAACCACCATCCATGCACATATATCCAATTGGATAGATAGCCCAACCAACTAAAACAAACCAAGCTAGTGTTCTAACACCACATTTGATGTTTTCAGAAGCATTTTCAGCTAATTTTGCAACTTCACCAAACCAAGCAGTATATAAAATATATACATAACCGATAGTTGAGATTACTCCCCATTTTACAGAGTGAGCAGTACTTCCATCTACGTTAAATGCTTCTCCAATATATCCAGCAACAAGCATCCAAAGTGAAGCTCCAATTAATTTGTAAAGTAAACTTCTTTTTGCACCAGCAAGTACCGTTAGTAGATAAAATTCTACACACATTAATGGCACAGTTAAAATCCAATCAACATATCTAAAGAATGTTGGGTTTTCACCTGTTGCAAGGTAGTAGTCTCTCATGTAGAAATAATGTACAGCAGCTATACCTGTAATAAGAGCAGATATTAACAGAGACTTTCTCCATTTAGTGCTAACAGAATTCATTTCAAAGAAAAAGAATACAGAGGCTGCAAACATAGCCATGTATCCAATAAAGAATGTGAATCCTACATAGTCATCAGGTGCCATGACTTTAATAGCCATGAGATTACTAATAAATTCTAAGTTCATATTATAAATTTTTGATTAAACTTCGTAAATGTATAACTATTTTATCTAATTATTATACATTAATTAAAAAAAATAAATTTTTTCTTAAAAATTTTATGGTTTTTAAGATTTAATCAACATAAAAAAAATTGTAAAAAATTATTTTCCGATGCAAAAATCTTTGAAAATTGAGTCCAAAAGGTCTTCATTAGTGATTTCACCAGTTATTTCTCCTAAACTATTTAATGCTGATTTTATATCGATTGATAATAATTCTCCAGAAATTTTAGATTGAATTCCAGCCTTAATTAATCTTATACTCTCTAAAGTATTGGTAAAAGCTTCATAATGTCTCTGATTTGTGATTACAAATTCATGATTTAGGTTTTTCCATTTTTTCGTTTTGTGTAATATGGAATTTAAAATTTGGTCAGTTCCTTTGTTATTTAATAATGAACAATAAATTATTTCTCCTTCAAATTCTTTAATTTCACTTTTGTTTAAATCTGTTTTATTTCCAACTAACACAACTTCTAAGTCTTTTGTTTTTATAAAATTTAGATTATCGATAATTTGAGTTTTGTTAAAATCGTTTATGTCAAATAAATAAATAATTACTGCAGCTTCATTTATTTTTTCATGAGTCTTTTGAATTCCAATCTTTTCAATTTCGTTATTTGTTTTTCTTAAACCTGCTGTATCAATGAAACGATATTCAAATCCTTCAATATTAAAAGTTTCTTCAATAACATCTCTGGTTGTACCCTTGATATCAGATACTATAGCTCTTTCTTCATTCAAAATTTTATTTAATAAAGTTGATTTTCCGGAGTTTGGTGGCCCTACAATTGTAATTGGTATACCATTTTTTATTGCATTACCATATTTGAAGGACTTTATCAGAGGTTCAATTTTTGTAATCATCTCAGATAATAAATTTATCAAATCCTTTCTATCAGCAAATTCTACATCTTCAGTACTAAAATCTAGTTCTAGTTCTATTAGAGCCCCAAATTTAATTAATTTTTTTCTTAGTAATTGAATATTTTCTGAGTACCCCCCCCTCATTTGTTTCATTGCAAGTTCATGGCTTTTTGAATTTTTGGCACTAATTAAATTTGCAACAGATTCTGCTTGAGAAAGGTCTAGCTTTCCATTTAAAAACGCCCTGAGGGTGAACTCTCCTCTTTTTGCTAAAAAACAACCTTTATTAATTAATAGCTCAATAATTTTTTTTTGTATATATTCAGACCCATGACATGAGATTTCAACCATATCTTCACCGGTGTAAGATTTAGGAGCTTTGAAGTAAGTAAGAATAACTTCATCTATTATTTGATCAAAGTCTTTTATTTTTCCATAGTATGCTAAATTTGGTTTTATTTGCTTTGTTGTAATAATTTTTTTTGAAAAAAATATTTTTTTGCAAATACTTAAAGATTTATTACCAGAGACTCTAATTAGTGCAATAGCACCTTCGCCGTGACCTGTAGAGACTGAACATATTGTATTTTCTTGCAATTTATTCACATTTATAAATAATCATGACAAAAATACTCATTTTAAGAATATATATTTTCTAAGTTTGTCGTAGAATTAATAAAAAATTAACTTTATATATCATTAAACCAATAAAAAATGAGTATTCTTATTAACAAACAATCAAAAATTTTAGTTCAAGGAATTACTGGAAAAGAAGGAACTTTTCATACTCAACAAATGATCGATTATGGAACAAATATTGTTGCTGGTGTGACTCCTGGTAAAGGAGGGCAAAATCATCTTGGTAAACCTGTCTTCAATAAAGTCTCAGAAGCTATGAACGAACTTGGTGCAAATGTTTCTATAATTTTTGTCCCTCCTAAATTTGCTAGTTCTGCAATAATAGAATCAATTGATTCTGGAATTGATATTATTATTTGTATTACTGAGGGGATACCAGTTAAAGATATGACTATAGTAAAAAGAAAATTATCTGATAGTAATTCAATTTTAGTTGGTCCAAATTGCCCAGGAGTTATTAGTCCTGGTATAGGTAAAGTCGGTATAATGCCGGGGTTTATACACTCTCCAGGAAGTGTTGGTGTAATTTCTAGGTCAGGAACCCTTACATATGAAGCTGTTGACCAATTAACAAAAGTTGGATTAGGTCAATCAACTTGTATTGGAATTGGGGGAGATCCAATTATTGGTACTAGTATGTGTGATGCAATAAAGATGTTTATGAAAGATAATGACACTTCTGCTATTATAATGATTGGTGAAATTGGTGGTGAAATGGAGACTGAAGCGTCCAGATGGATAAAAGATAATGGAACCAAACCTGTTATTGGATTTATTGCTGGTCAAACAGCTCCAGCTGGTAGAACTATGGGCCATGCTGGTGCAATAATTGGAGGCTCTGAAGAAACAGCTGCAGCGAAAATGAAAATTATGAAAGATTGTGGTATTCACGTTGTTGACTCGCCTGCTGACATAGGAAAAATTACGTTAAATATTTTAAATTTAAAAAAATGAAATTACTAAAGGGTAAAGTTACATTAGTAACTGGAGGTTCAAGAGGAATTGGAAAGTCTATATGTACTAGTTTTGCTGAAAATGGGGCGGATGTTATTTTTACTAATAACTCCTCAGTGGAAAATGCTGAAGATTTTAAAAAAGAATTGGAGTCTTATGGTATTAAATCTGAATATATCAAGTCTGATGCTAGTGATTTTACATCTTCACAATCTTTAATTGAAATTGTTGAGAAGAAATTTTCAAGAATTGATGTATTAGTAAATAATGCGGGAATTACAAAAGACAATCTACTTTTGAGAATGAGTGAAGATGATTTTGATAAAGTAATTGCAGTTAATTTGAAGTCTGTATTTAACATGACAAAAGCAGTTCAAAAAATAATGTTAAAACAAAGATCTGGTTCAATTATTAACTTGAGTTCAGTTGTTGGTATTAAAGGAAATGCTGGTCAAGCAAATTATGCCGCTTCAAAATCAGGTGTAATTGGATTTACTAAATCAATCGCTCAAGAGCTAGGTTCTCGAAATATTAGATGCAATGCAATTGCACCTGGCTTTATTAAAACTGAAATGACAGAAAATTTAGATGATAAAATAATAGAAAATTGGATAAATTCAATTCCATTAAAAAGAGTTGGAATTGGCTCGGATGTTGCTAATTGTAGTTTGTTTTTAGCTTCAGATTTGTCTTCTTACATTTCAGGTCAAGTTATAAATGTATGTGGAGGTTTATTAACATAAATATATGTTCTCTGTTTCCTTTTCATTTTTAATTTTAATAGCAACTGTTTCATTTTTTTTAAGTTTTTTTCTATACTTTTTTAATGAAAGAAAACATAATGATATTTCATTTATTAACAAGTTGTTCTTATTTTTTTTTCGTTTTATTTCCTTTTTTTTGATTTTATTATTTACTCTCAATCCCTACATAGAAAGTAAAGTACAAATATCTGAGAAACCAACTTTAGTTATATTTCAAGATAATAGTATGTCAATTCCCTCCAATAAAGACTCTTTATTTTATAAAACTGATTATATAGAATTAATTGAAAGTTTTATATCAAAAATTGAAAATAAATACAATGTTGAGTTTTTATTATTTGGTGAAAATATTAGAAGAGATTCTATTTCATTTACTGATAAATTTTCTGATATTGGTTCAATCTTTGATTACTCTGAAGATGTTTTTTCTAATATCAATATTGGTTCATATATTTTACTTTCAGATGGAATATATAACAAAGGGCAAAATCCAGAATATTTAGGTAAAATATTAAATGCCCCATTACACATTGTTGCTTTGGGTGATACAAACAAAGTAAAAGATGTTTTCATCCATTCAGTTAACAATAATAATATTGGATTTCCAGGAAATGAGTTACCTGTTGAAATTAATTTAAAGGCATATAATTTAAAAGACGAAAAAGTTAATCTAACAGTTAAAGCAAAGAATAATATTGTATTTCAAAAAGTAATAGAAATAGAAGAAGAAGATTTTATTAAAAGTGTTTTTTTTTATGTTAAGTCTTTTAAAACTGGCTTAAATAAATTTGATATATCAGTTTCTCCTACTTCTTTTAAATCAGAAAATAATACAGATAATAACTATTCATCTTTCTACATTGATATAGTTGATAATGAAAAAAATATATTAATGCTATATGACTTTCCTCATCCTGATGTGTCTGCTTTAAAATCATCAATTCAACTAGATCAACAGTATAATATTTCTGTTTATAGCAATGCTGATTTTAAAAAAAACATTTTTGATTATGACTTAGTTATTCTTTATCAATGCGAGTTGAATTATGATGTAATTAGTAAATTAAATAAAAAAAATATTCCTATTTGGTATATTATTGGAAGTGAGTCAAATTTATCTAGATTGAATGAATTGCAAAAAACAATTTCTTTTAAAGATGGAAGTAATGAGTTTAATGATATTTACGCTAGTTATGAAGAGTCTTTTCAAAAATTTAAATTAGATGATAATGTTATTGAAATGATTAATAGTTCTCCACCTTTGTTATCTACAGAAAATTTTGAAATTAAATCAGATGTAAAGGTTTTGATTGGTAAAAAGAATCAAAATAATGACAGAAAAAACCCTATATGGTTTTTTTCTAAAAACAATAAGGACTGTTTTTTTATTTCTGAAGGAATTTGGAGGTGGAAGCTAAATAATTTTTTAAAAAAATCAAATCATGATAACTTCAATTCCATAATAATTCAAATTGTTAAAAATTTATTAATTAATAAAAATAAAGGAGGACTTAAATTTAATAATAAGCCCTCTTATGAATTTGGTGAATCAATAATTATTAATGCTCAATTTTATAACGAAAATTTAGAATTTATCTCAAATAATGAAATTGAATTTGTTCTAAAAGATGATGATAGTAATAAATTTAACTATTCATTTTTAACAATCGGAGAGAATTATTATTTAAATCTGGGTGAATTAAAGCCGGGAAATTATCAATTCACAATTTCAACCCAATATGATAATAGAAATTTTATTAAAAAAGGAAGTTTTGTTGTTGAAAACTCATTCATTGAAAATAAAATAACTTTAGCTAATCATGAATTATTATATAATATCGCACTGCAAAATAATGGTTTATTTTTTCAATTGAGTGACTTCAAAAATATTGAAAATGAGTTATTAGAATCTGGGTATTTTAAACCAATAATTCACTATGAATATGAAAGACAGCCTCTTATTAACTCAATTTTTCCTTTGATTTTCATTTTGTTTTTTCTTTTTGCTGAATGGTTTTTTAGAAAAAGGTTTATTGGCTATTAATTATTTAATTGTTTTTTTATATTAGATAAAATAATTGAAAAAATTAAACAATGAGAAACAATCAACCTGAAATAAATACAAAAAAAGCTACTTTTTTATTAACTATAGGATTTTTAGGAATTTTCATAGTATTATTTTCTAGTAGACTATTTTACACTATTCCTCAAGGATTTGAGGGATATATATTTTACACATTCGGAAATGGTCTTGATAAAGAAAATGTGAAAGGTCAAGGATTTCATTTAAAATTTCCTTGGGATAATTTAATAAAATACGATGTTAGAATTCAAGAAAATATGAGTACAATGGAAGTTCTTGCAGAAAATGGTTTAACAATTGCCATGGAACTTTCATACAGATATAACCCTATTCCTGGAAAAGCTGGATTTATTGAAGAGAATATTGGCTCTAACTATCATGATAAAATTATAATACCTGAAATCAGATCTGTTTCAAGAGAAGTAATTGGAGAATACCTTCCAGAAGAACTGTACTCTACAAAGAGAGAAACGATTGAGGACGAGATTTTTGAAAAAACTTTTGTATCTCTCGAAAAGAAAAATATAAATTTAGATGCTGTTTTAATTAGAGATGTCACACTTCCTCAAACATTACAAGATGCTATTGAAAAAAAATTAAAACAAGAACAAGAAGCATTAGAATATGATTTTAAAATTGAAAAAGCTGAAAAAGAGGCAAAAAGACTTGAAATTGAAGCAAAAGGTAAAGCTACGGCTAATGATATTTTAGATAAAAGTTTAACTATTAATGTATTAAAAGATAAGGGAATTGAAGCTACATTAAAATTATCTGAGTCACCTAATTCAAAAGTTGTTGTTGTTGGTTCAGGGGATGACGGTTTACCATTAATTTTAGGAAATAATTAATAAGTATTTTTTTTATTTAATATTTCTTTAATTAATTTAAGATTATCTCTGTAGATTGTTGCATCTGTAAAATTTAAAGCTTTTGCTGCCTTCTCCATTAAATTTTTATTGGATTTCATAAGTTTTTTTAGTTCAATTTCTTTAAGGTCCATTAATTTATCTTTTGAGAATCTTTTTGAGTTAGTATTTTCCTCTATATCTTTTTTCTTAAACTCTGATTTTCTTTTGCTTTTAATCGATTTAGGTGTTATGTTATTTTTTGTGTTATATGATTTTTGGGCATTTCTTTTTCTATCAGTTTCAATAATTGTTTTCTTTATTGAGTCAGTCATTTCATCTGCATATAGAATAGCCTTTCCATTTACATTTCTTGCTGCTCTACCTATAATTTGAATTAGTGATTTTTTAGATCTCAAAAACCCCTCTTTATCTGCGTCAATAATCGCTACTAAAGATACTTCAGGAAAATCTAAACCCTCTCTCAAAAGATTAACACCAACTAAAACATCAAAATTACCAATTCGAAGATTTTCCATAATTTCAATTCGTTCAATTGTATCAACTTCAGAATGAATATATGAGCATTTAATACCAACATCAATTAAATATTCACTCAGTCTCTCCGCCATTTTTTTGGTTAATGTAGTAACTAAAACTCGTTCGTTATTTTTAATTATTTGATGAATTTCATTCAACAGATCGTCAATTTGATTTTTTGATTTTCTTATTTCAATTTTAGGCTCTAAAATCCCATTGGGTCGAATTAATTGTTCAATTACAACTCCACCACATTTTTCCATTTCATAATCTGAGGGAGTAGCACTTAAATAAATAGTTTGGGGAGTAATTTCTTCAAATTCCTCAAAATTTAAGGGTCTATTATCTAGAGCAGATGGAAGTCTAAATCCATAGTCAACTAGATTTTTTTTTCTAGCTTTATCCCCTCCGAACATTCCTTTAACTTGAGGAATCGTTACGTGACTTTCATCAATCACAAACAAGAAATCTTCAGGAAAATAATCAAATAAACAAAATGGTCTTTCCCCAACTAATCTTTTATCAAAATATCTTGAATAATTTTCGATACCCGGACAATATCCTAATTCCTTAATCATTTCAATATCTAATTCTGTTCTTTTTTCAATTCTTTCTGCTTCATCTATTTGATTATTTTCAATAAAGTATTTTTTCTGAGAGTTTAAATCTTTATATATATTTTCTATAATTTCATCACTACTATTGGAGACAAAGATACTATTTGGGTAAATCTGTAATTTATTTATGGAATTAGTTTTATTATTGCTGATATCAATTTCTTCTATTTCGTCGATTTCTTCCCCCCAAAAATTAATTTTAAATTTTTTTTCTATGTAAGAAGGAAAAATTTCTAAAGAGTCTCCTATTATTTTAAAAGTTCCTGGCTCTAAATCATGTTTGACTCTGTTATACATTCCTGAAATCAAATAACTCATTAATTTTTTTCTTTCAATATTTTGATTTTTTTCAATTAATATTGTTTTTTCTTTAAATAACTTTGGATTACCTAGACCGTAAATACATGAGACCGACGAGACAACAATTATGTCTTTTTTTCCAGATAGTAATGTTGATGTAGCTTTTAGTCTCATCTTTTCTATTTCTTTATTCACAGATAAATCTTTTTCAATGTATTTTCCCGTAACTGGCAAGTATGCTTCTGGTTGATAATAATCATAGTATGAGACAAAATACTCAACATTATTTTCTGGGAAAAAGTCTTTAAATTCAGAATACAATTGAGCAGCTAGAGTTTTATTATGACATAAAATTAAAGTAGGTTTTTGAGTATTTTCAATAACATTTGCAATTGTAAATGTTTTTCCAGAACCAGTTACACCAAGTAAACACTGATTTTTATCTCCATTTTTTACCCCATTAGATAAATTTTTAATTGCTTCAGGTTGATCCCCTGTTGGATAGAATGGCGCATTTAATTTAAACTTCATTATTTTTTTTTAATTCCTTTAACCATATATTAAATGATAATTCTGCTTGTAATTTTAACATTAATTCACCGTTTATTGTTTTAGCTCCCATTCTCTTTGATTTTTTCAGAAATAAAGTTTCTCGTGGGTTATATGTCAAATCAAACATATAATTCTCTTTGTTTAGTAGCTTATAATTGATTTTAGGCGCTTTATCTGATAGTTTACCAGCTCCAAGTATTGTAGTATTTATTATCAATTTATGAGTTTGTAAATATTTTTCACAATTATTATATGAAATTATATCGTTCTCATTTGCATTTCTTGATACTGTAACGAATTCAATATTTTTTTTTTTTAAAACATATTTGATTGATTTAGAAACTCCTCCATTTCCTAATATCATACCTTTGATTTTTGATCGAGGAATAAATAGATCTAGAGATTTTTCAAATCCATGAACATCTGTGTTAAATCCAAATAATTTTTTATTTTTTTTATTTATGAAGACAGTATTAACAGATTTCGTGTGTTTAGAAATATCATCTATTTGATCTAGATATCGAATAATAGATTCTTTAAATGGAGAAGTTACATTTAGACCAATAATCTTCTTATTTTTTAATATTGAACTAAGGTCATTTAAAGATTCTAATTCATACAACTCATATGTAAAATTATTTAAATTTTCTTTTTTGAATTTTAATTTAAAATACTTTTTAGAAAAAGAATATTTTAAGTTTTTTCCAATTAATCCAAGATTAAACATATTTTTTTCTACTGATGAAATTAATTGAAAATAATGATAAAAATCCGGCAACAATAAAAAATATAAGATGAAAGTAATTATTAAAATAATTCATAATATTTCCACTATTATTTAATTCATTAATTATTGGGTTAATAACTTCTAAATAAGCCGTTGCTTCCTCCGATCTAACAGGCCATATAAAAATTAAAGAACCAAGAATAAACCCGGCAATAATTGATAAAGTTTGATTTCTATATTTTTTGAATAGCCATGATATAATTTTGGCAAGAGATATCATACCAAATACCATACCTAATATAAATACTAAAAGATATATAAATGAATTAATATCTTCATGAAATTTATTGATACTATCTTTAACAAGTAGATTATAATTTCCTAGAATTAAAAGTAGATACGAGCCAGATAAACCAGGTACAACCATACCAGTAATTCCAACTACACCGCAAAAAAATATAAATATTATATTATTATTTTCTTGTTGAATTCCGGGAGTTATTGCTATGGATACTGCAATGGTTATCCCAAAAATAAAATAAAATAAATATGTATATCTAAACTTAGGAATCATATTAATAATAATAGGGACGGAACATAATATCAATCCAAAAAAATAAGATAATGTGTACTCTTTATTTTTTCCCAACAAATCAAAGTATTCCAAAGCATAAGCAAATAATAAAGCGCTAGATATTATACCTATAGAAATAGGAATTAGAAAATCAAGAGACAAATCTTGATAAATTTTTTTGAAATTTAAATTATATACACTTAATAAAGTATCTTTTTTTATAGCAGAAATAGTGTTAATTAATTTTTCGTAAATACCTAATATTAATGCTATTGTAGCACCAGAAAGTCCAGGAATTACATTCGCTATTCCAATTAAAAGTCCAAAAAATATATTTTTTAAAAAAAACACTATATCATTTAATTTTTTCTAAGTATGATTGATACCCACCAGAAAGGTTAGAAACATTATTCATTGAGTATTTTTTTCTTAAAATATGAACAACAGCTGCCCCTCTTCTTCCACTGTTACAATAAATAACAACAGGTTTAATTTTATCAATTAGATGAATTGAATCTAAAATTTGATCCATAGGAATATTTAATTTAGAAATACACCCATCATCAAACTCATATTTTTCTCTTACATCAATAACTTGAATATTATTCCTATTTAATTTTAAAAAATTATCAATATCAATTTCTCTCATAATTATTTACTTAATAAATTGATGAAAAGTATCTCCTCTCAACCCTAATCTCAAACATTCTAAAGGAATAACAGACCTGGGGTCTATATTTCCTAAGTTAACATTTGCTCCCATTAATTTAATAAACCAAACCTGTTGGTCTTTTTTTGGAGCCTCCCATAATATTTTTTCATTTGGTATTTTAGATAAAATTTCTTCAATTAAGTCAGATCTAATTTCACCATCCTTTCTGAAAACACCGACTGTCCCACTTTCTCTGGCCTCAGCAATTACTTTCCATGAACCTGCATCTAATTCTTGTTTCATTAACTTTATCCATTTAGAAGGGGCTAAAATGCGATTTGATTTTTTGTATCCAACTTCAGAAAAAACCGTAAATTTTTTTGATAAATCAGAAATATATTCACATTTCATTTTATGATTTAGGTCAATTGATCCGTCAGAAACTTCAATAGTATTTAAGTTTAGTTCCTCAACAAATTTTATATAATCATCAAACATATTTCGAATTATAAAGGCTTCAAATAATGTTCCCCCTACATGGACCTTGATGTTATTTTTTTGGTATAATTGAATTTTCTTTTTTATATTTTTTGAAATTATTGCGGTTCCGAATCCAAGTTTGATTATATCGATATAATCAGAGCTAGAATAAACTAAATCCTCAGCTTCTCTAACACTCAATCCCTTATCCATAACCATGGTTAAACCAATGTCTCTTGTTTTTTTTGTTCTATTAGGTATTTTATTTAGTTTATAATTCATTTTATTGTAAATAAATACTTTTTTAAAAATACAAAATACTTAATGACTAATTTAAATCATAAATAAAAAGTTATTTACATTTGTAATATTTCAATAAAATTTAATAATGGTATTAATTAAATCAGTTTCAGGCATAAGAGGAACTATAAATAGAACTTCTGAAGAGAATTTAAACCCCTTCAATGTCCTTAAATTCATTACTATTTATGCTTTTTATTTAAAAAATATCATTTCTGAACCATCTGTTATTTTAGGTAGAGATGGAAGAGTTTCTGGACCACATATTTCAAAGATCATTTCAACTAGATTAAATGAAATGGGAGTAAACATTATTAATATTGGTTTAACAACTACTCCAACATTAGGTATGTATGTTTCTTTTAAAAAGGCAACAGGTGGTATCATGATATCAGCAAGTCATAATAACATAGAATGGAATGCATTAAAGTTTTTTAATAATAAAGGAGAGTTTTTAACTAAAGAAGAAAGTGATGATATAATAAATTCTAAAATTGACTTGAAAAATTATAGCGTTATAAATAAACCAGTGGCGATTAAATTAGCAAATGATGCAGTTAATTTTCATATTAATTCAATTCTTGAACTAGAAGAAGTTACAGTTGAGAAAATAAAAAGAAAAAAAATAAAAGTAGTTTTAGATGGCATTAATTCCTCTGGAGGTCATATTGTTCCAAAATTACTTGAACTATTAAATGTTTCTGTTGTTAAAATAAATTGTGTACCAAATGGAATTTTTGCTCATAATCCAGAGCCATCTCCTGCCAACTTATTTAAATTATCTAGTGCTGTTATTTCTGAAAATGCTGACTTTGGAATTGCAGTTGATCCAGATGTAGATCGATTAGTTTTTGTTTGTGAAGATGGAAGTTTTTTTGGTGAAGAAAATACAATTATAGCTATTGGTAGTTATGTTTTATCAAAGTTAAAGGGGAGTACTGTCTCTAATCTATCTTCATCAAATGGTTTACGTGATATAACATTAAAAAGAAATTTGAAGCATTATTATTCACCTGTTGGAGAAAGTAACGTGATAAAAGTAATGAAAGAAAAACAATCAATATTTGGTGGTGAAGGGAGTGGGGGTGTAATATTTCCTAAGTTACACTTTGGGAGAGATGCATTAGTTGGAATTGCTTTATTCCTGTCATACTTTTCAGAACTCAATTTATCATGCAAAGAAATAAAAAATAAGTTGCCAGCCTATTTTATGTTCAAAGACAAAATTACGTTGTCAAACAAATTTAATTTTAATAAATTAATTGAACTCGTTAAGTCTGATTTAAAGAATAATAATGATGTTGACTTTATTCTTTTGGATGGTTTAAGAGTTAATTATAGTTGTGGAAGTTGGATACATATAAGAAAATCTAATACTGAACCAATAATTAGATTTATAATTGAGTCAAAATCCAAGAAAAAAATTGAAGAATTAAAAGATTTTATTAATCTTTATATTAAAAAATTATTGTGATTGAAAAAGTATATTTAGATAATGCTGCAACAACAAGAGTTGATCCTAACGTGGTTGTGGTGATGACTGATTGTTTAAGAAAAAATTATGGAAACCCATCATCAATTCATTCATTTGGAAGAAAAAGTAGGTCACTAATCGAAAGTTCAAGAAGGAAAATTGCAAAATTAATTAATGCTTCACCAAGCGAAATATATTTTACGTCAGGAGGAACTGAAGCTGATAATATGGCAATCAGAGGCGCTGTTAGAGATGCTGGAGTAAAAAATATAATTACATCTAAAATAGAGCATCCTGCAGTATTAAATACTGTTAAAAATTTAGAAAAACAAAAAAAAATTAGTCTTCATTTCGTTAATTTAAATGAAATGGGTGAAATTGATCTTTCTCATTTAAAAAATTTACTTGAAGAAAAAAAAAATTGTTTAGTAAGTTTAATGCATGCAAATAATGAAATTGGTAATTTATTACCTATTGATGAAGTTTCTAAATTATGTTCTAAATACAATGCTTTATTTCACAGTGACACAGTCCAAACTATTGCACATCTTCCAATTGATGTTAAAAAAAACCCTGTTGATTTTTTAGTTTGTTCAGCTCATAAGTTTCATGGCCCTAAAGGAGTTGGGTTTTTATACGTTAATAATAAAATTAACATAACTCCTCTTATACACGGCGGAAGTCAGGAGAAAAATATGAGAGGAGGAACAGAATATGTTTATGGAATTGTTGGTTTATCAAAAGCTATGGAAATAGCTTTTTCTAAAATGTCATTGCATCACGAACATATTTTAAAATTAAAAAAACACATGATAAACAGACTCAATGAAATACTTCCGGAAATATCTTTTAATGGATTGTCAAGCAATATTTCTAAAAGCTTATATACGGTTTTGAGTGTTTCTATTCCTAAATTTAATAATTCTGATTTACTACTATTTAATTTAGACTTATTTGGAATTGCTTGTTCAGGGGGAAGTGCTTGCAGTTCGGGTAGTTCAAAACTTTCTCATGTAATTTCTGAAATTAACAATAAAAATGAAAATACTGTCATAAGATTTTCTTTTTGTAAGTATAATACAATAGAGGAAATTAACTATGTTGTTGAAAAATTAAGATATTTAATTGACTAATAGTAGTGTAATCTTCTAACTCCACTTATATACTTCGCTAATCTTATTACCTGTTTAGTATATCCATATTCATTATCATACCAAACATATAAGACAATGTTCTTGCCACTTTTTGAAACAATGGTAGCATTTGAATCAAAAATTGCACAACCTGTTGTTCCAATTATATCATTAGAAACTAACTCTTCGTTAATTGAATATTTTATTTGATTAACTAATTCTCCAGATAAAGAAGATTTTCTTAAGATCTCATTTATTTCATTAGCTGATGTTTTTTCCTTTAAGTCAAGATTCATAACTGCTAATGAACCATTAGGAGTAGGTACTCTTATGGCGTTAGCGGTTAATTTTCCATCAAGCTTTGGCATAATTTTAGAAATTGCTTTTCCTGCACCAGTAGATGTGATAACCATGTTTATTGCTGCAGATCTTCCTCTTCTACTTTTACTATGCATGTTATCTAATAAATTTTGATCATTAGTATAAGCATGAATTGTTTCTATATGTCCTTTATTGATCTTTTTTTCTTTATTGATAATATGTAAAATTGGAGCAATTGCATTAGTTGTACAGGATGCGGCAGAAAAAATATTTTCGTTATTTATATTAAATTTTTTATGATTTACTCCGTATACAATATTTGGAATAGAGTTGCCAGGTGCTGTTAATAAAACTTTTTTAATAAATTTATTTAGATGAGTTTTTAATTGGGTCTTTTCTTTATAAATCCCAGTGCTATCAATTAATAAAGCATCCTTGATACTTAATTTTTCATAGTCTATTTTTTCATTTGACGATAAAAAATAAATATGTTGTCCATTTACAATTATTGATTTTCTTCTTTCATCAATTTCTAGTGAACCAGAGAATCTACCATGAACTGAATCTTGAAGTAAAAGAGATGCTCTTTTTTTAAGAGATTTATTATCAATATTTCTAACAACAACAGCTCTAATCCTTAACTGTTGACCTTTTCCAGCTTGTTTAATCAATTCTCTGGCGCATAATCTTCCAATTCTTCCAAAGCCAAATAGAATAACATCTTTTGGTTTTAAATTAGAGTTTGATGATTTTACAATAAATTTTAATTTTTTATTTAAAAAATCAAATTGGTTTTCATAATTTTTTTTCTCTTCAATCCACTCGAAAGTTAATTTACCTATATCTATTTTAGACGGACATAGGTCCATTGAATATAAGTTTTTTACGATTTCTGTTGTTTCAAACACATTTATTGGTTTTTTTACAAAGTTTTTTGCATAATGGTGAAGTCTTAAAATTTTTGTAATTGTTGTGTCAATTAAGTGTCTTCTAAAAAGAACTAATTCAACTCCTTTTTCGTAAAGTAATTTACCTGTAAAATTAATTAAATTAACTGCAGCTTGTTCTTTTTGAATATATTTTTCAAGTTTTTCATTATAAATTCCTTTTTTATTGTCTTTTTTTGAGTTCATTTTTTATGTAAATAGAATTAAATTAAACTAATAATTAAATCTAACATTTTATTTAATTAATTTTATGAAAAAATATAATTACTTGAAAATAAAATTTTATAAATATCACGGCTCTGGTAATGACTTTGTTATTATTGATAACAGAGAAAATGAAATTATAATTAATTCTTTATTTATTGAGAATTTATGTCATAGAAAATATGGTATAGGTGCTGATGGCTTAATTATATTAGAGGGTAGTGATTCTAAAGGATTTTCTATAAGACATTTTAATTCAGATGGTGAACAGTCATCTTTTTGTGCTAATGGTAGTAGGTGTATTGTGCATTTTGCAAAATATTTAAATTTATTTGAGGATAATTTTATTTTTTTGTCTAATGAAAAAGAAATTAGCGGAAGTTCAGTTGATAATTTTGTTACAATAACAATGCCCAACGTTACTAATGTTGAAACTGACCAAAATGGTTATCATATTTTAAATACTGGGTGTCGTCATTTAGTTGTATTTACTGAGGATTTGGAAAACGTTGATGTTAATTATTTAGGAAGTGAAATAAGGAATTTAAAGGATTATAAGAAAGATGGTATAAATGTAAATTTTGTAGAAATTTCAAACCAAAAATTCTCTATTAGAACTTATGAAAGAGGGGTTGAAAATGAAACACTTTCTTGTGGAACAGGAGTAGTTGCCTCTGTTATAGCAACAATTGAAAAAGGAATTAATATTCCCCCTGAAGTTTCAGTTGAAACATTAGGTGGGAGTTTAGTTGTTAATTGGGAGAAAATTGATAATGTGTATTCCAATATTTGTTTATCAGGTTCTGTTTCTTTAGTCTTTCAAGGATATATTGAATATGAAAACTAGATATTTTTTTTTGTGTTTTATTATTTTTTTTTCGTGCACACAAAATAATAAAACATCTCAATACTTAAATATTCATAGTGATGTTGATTATGTTGGAATTAACACTTGTAAACAATGTCATATGGATATATACAGTTCTTTTATTGAAACTGGCATGGGTAAATCTTTTAAAACTGCTAAAAAAAAATATAGTTCCTCAATATTCAGTCACGAAATTTATGACAGTATTTTAAAATTTCATTATCGACCACATTGGGAGGGAGAAAAATTAGTTTTAGATGAGTATAAAATTCAAAATAATGATACAATTTATTCTTTGAAAACAGAGATAGATTATATTGTTGGTTCTGGCAATCACACTAATTCTCATATTATTAGTGATAATGGCTACTTATCTCAGGCTCCATTTACTTTTTATACTCAAGACTCTATTTTAGATTTTCCCCCAGGTTTTGAACATGGAAACAACACAAGGTATAATAGAAAGATTGGCCTGGAGTGTATGACTTGTCATAATTCTTTTCCTCATTTCACTCTTGGTTCTGAAAATAAATATCAAAATGTTCCCAGCGGTATTGATTGTGAAAGATGTCATGGTCCAGGTGAATTACATGTATCTAATGTTCAATCTGGAATTTTAGTAGACACATCTAAATTTTTTGATTATTCAATTGTTAATCCAGCTAATTTATCTATTGAGCTACAAAATGAATTATGTTCTAGATGTCACGTCCAAGGAAACTCTGTTTTAAAGTATGAAAAATCTTTTTTTGATTTTAAACCTGGTATGTATTTGAATGAGGTAATGGATGTATATTTACCTAGATATACAAATTCTGATGATGATTTTATAATGGCATCTCATTTAGATAGAATGAAACAAAGTAAATGTTTTATTGAGTCTGATGGTGGCATGAGTTGTTTAGATTGTCATAACCCTCATATTTCAATAAAAAACACAAGTATTATTAATTATAACAACTCTTGTTTCTCATGTCATATTCAAGAAGCGTGTACAGAAATTAAAATAGAAAGATTAGCTGTTAATGACAATTGCGTTTCTTGTCATATGAAAGAATCTAAAACAATTGATATTCCCCACGTTACAATTACTGATCACAAAATTAAAATAAATAAGAAAGGAGATTTAAATAATAAAAGTAAAGAATTTTTAGGTTTAGAATGTATAAATAATGATAATCCATCAAATTATAGTATTGTAAATGCTTACCTACAAGAATATGATGCTTTTAATCCAAAGAAAGAGTATTTAGACTCGGCTCTTGTTTACCTCAATATGATGGATTTTAGTTCAAAAGAAGGTCTTTTTTCTTTCATTTTTTATCATTTTGTATCAAGATCATTTAAAAATATAATTGAATATATTGATAATATTGGAGTTGATTTTATTTTATCTAAGTTCAGTAATAAGCAATTCAACAATTTTGATGCTTTAACTTGTTACAGAGTTGGGCAATCTTATTATAGAAATTCTAATTATGAAATTGCTAATAAATTTTTAAAACAGTCTGTTGATTTAGCACCTTATCATTTAGATATTATTGAAAAGTATGGAGTTAACCTAGTCAAACTTAATAATTTTGAACAAGCCAAAGTTCAATTTCAATTTATTATTGACGAGGATCCGAGATATTTTTCAGCCTATAACCATCTTGGTAATTTATATATTCATGATTATTTGATTAACGAAGATGAGACTGATAAAAACTTAGCAGATTATTATTTTGATATTGCTTTGAGTTTAAATCCTAATTATGAACAAGCACTTTTAAATAAAACTAGAATTTATATATTAAATAATGAAATTAATCAAGCTAGGAAATCATTACAAAAAATTTCTTCAATTTACCCCAATAATGAATCTGTAGAATTATTATTAAAACAAATCAATGAAAAAGAATAGTATAATATTAGTTTTTACATTTGGTCTTTTAAGTTTTTTGATTTTTTCTATTCAAATTAGAAAAATTTATTTTTCGCCTGTAACAGAGAAAAATCAAATTTTTATTGTTGATAAAAAAATAACTTACAGTAAACTTTTGAATAAACTAATTAATGAATTTTCTATACCATCTTACTCATGTTTTTCATTTTTCTGTAATAAAAAGAACTTAAAAAAATTTAAATCCGGTAAATATATATTCAAATCAGGTTCTTCATTGAATGATATAATTAACGAATTGAGAGTTCCTGAAAATAGAAAAACTATAGATTTCTCATTCAATAGTTTTGATGATTTCAGTTATTTGGCTTCTAAGTTAAGTTATGATACTAGTATTGATTCAATTATTTTATTAAATACTATTGATTCTTTCAATTTTGATTCAGTTTTTAATAGAACAGTTACTAAAAAAGAAATAATATCATTTTTTATCCCTAATACTTACAATATATATTGGCACATTTCTGAAAAACAGTTTATTCAAAGAATGTTAAATGAATACCAGAAATTTTGGGCTAAAAGAAATAAAGAGTTGAATAAATTAAATTTATCATCTTTTCAAGTTTCAATACTTGCTTCTATAGTTGAACAAGAATCTAACAATATCTCAGAGATGCCTGATATTGCTTCTTTATATTTAAATAGATTGAGAAGAAACATGAAATTACAAGCAGATCCGACTGTTAATTACTGTTTTAAGAAATTATTTGATTTTGACACAACATTAACAAGGGTGTATAAAAAACATACAAAAATTATATGTGAATATAATACGTATTTAAATAAGGGATTGCCTCCAGGGCCTATCACATCTCCCTCTATTCACAGTATCGATGCTGTATTGATGAATAAATATACTAACCATCTTTATATGTGTGCAAAAGCTAAAATTAATGAAGTTAAAAATAGAGTTTGTTTCTTTGACTCTCATAATTTTGCCTCATCATATTTAAATCACTTAAAAAATGCTAGAAAATATCAAAAAGCCATGGATAAATATAAAAATGGTTTTGAAATATGTTTTCCAGATAGGTCTAACTGCAATTGTAATTAATGACTTTTAAAAAATATTCTATTGGTGATAAGGTCATTTTTATTAATGATACAAGGGAAGGAATTGTTATTGGTCACAAGAATCATGAAACGCTAATTATTCAGTGTCAAGATATAGATTTTGAAGTAAAACACTCTGATATTATTAAAGTTACTGACGAGACTAATTCATTTTATGAAGCAATAAAAAATTTAAAAAACTCTACTAAAGTAAATGAAGAAAATAGAAAAAAACCAAAACAAAAATCTAAAGTTTTAAATTATAAAGTTCGTTTATCAACTGATTTTGAAGTAGATTTGCATATCGAAAAGATCATTGACAAATTTACTGATTTGAGTAGCAACGAAATAATTGATATTCAAATGGATTTATTTTATAAAGCTATTTTTGAAGCCCACAGATTAAAATTACCATTTATTATCATTATTCATGGTTTAGGAAAAGGAGTTTTAAAATCTAAAATTATTAATTATTTAAGAGAAAATAATGCTTCTTTTTGCGATGAGAGTCCAATAATTTATAAAGGTGGAGCTACTCGGATTAACTTGTTTTAGTTGAAATTGCCTTATCGCTTGAATTTTTATTTAAGAGGAAAGTCCGGACAACAAAGAGCGCCATACTTCCTAACAGGAAGAACTTTTAAAGTTAGATAGTGCCACAGAAAATAACCGCCATTTAATGGTAAGGGTGAAAATGTGAGGTAAGAGCTCACAAAATTTAATAGTGATATTAAATTTGGGTAAACCTTATGGGTTGAAAGATCAAATATACTGAGATGTGTTTTTTAATAGCACGCGGAGTTGCTCGCTTTACTCAGGGGGTAGATCGATTGAGTTTATTAGTGATAATAAACCTAGATAAATGATAGGGACTCGAGAAGAGTACAGAATCCGGCTTATAGATTTTAACTATTTAAATAGAGGCATGTCACCATGCCTCTATTATTATTCAAATTCACTTAAGTACTTTTCAGCATCTAGAGCTGCCATACAACCAGTTCCTGCAGCAGTTACAGCTTGTCTGTAAATTGAGTCTTGTACGTCTCCACTTGCAAAGACCCCATGGACATCAGTTAAACTAGAGTCGGGTTTAGTAATTATATAACCTGATTTATCCATTTGGACTTTACCAACAAATACATCTGTGTTTGGTTTATGTCCAATTGCCACAAAAAATCCTGTTACATTTAGTTCTCTTTCTATATTAGTTTCATTGTTAAAAATCATAACTTTTTCAACTGATTGATCACCTTTAATTTCTTTAGTTTCATGATTAAATAATACTTCAATATTAGTTGTTTTTAATACTCTTTCTTGCATAATTTTTGAAGCTCTCATAGTATTTTTTCTAACCAATAAATAAACCTTCTTACATAATTTACTAAGATAAATGGATTCTTCAGCCGCTGAATCACCACCCCCTACAACTACGACATCTTCACCTTTGTAAAAAAAACCGTCACAAACAGCACAAGCTGAAACACCAAATCCCATAAACTTCTTCTCAGATTCAAGTCCTAAATATTTAGCGGAGGCTCCAGTAGAAATGATAATTGTTTTACTTTGATATTCATCTTTATCGTCTACAATTATTTTATGGTAGTCTCCTCTTTTTTTACAGAATTCAACTTTTGTGACAAATCCACGTATTATTTTTGTTCCAAATCTTTCAGCTTGTTTTTTTAAATCTTCCATCATTTCAGGTCCCATAATTCCATTTGGATATCCAGGAAAATTTTCCACATCAGTTGTAGTGGTTAATTGACCACCTGGCTGAAGACCTTCAACCATGATTGGTCTCAAATTAGCTCTAGATGCGTAAATAGCAGCTGTATATCCAGCTGGTCCAGATCCAATAATTAAGCATTCTGTTTTTTTCATTTTTTTGGTTTTTTTAGTGAAAATAATAAATCAACGATAACTTTTTTAGTATTTTTCAAAATACTTTTAATAGTTAATTTAAATGTTGAATTTTAGTAACTTTTTCGATTAAAAATTAATATAATTGTTTTTTGATTTCTAAACTATTTAAATGATTAATAAAACTCCATTTTACTCAAAGCACATTAAAGCAAATGCTAATATGGTTAATTTTAATGGCTACTCTTTGCCGATTTATTATGACGGTATTAACATTGAACATAACCATGTTAGAAAATCTGTTGGTCTCTTTGATGTTTCACATATGGGTCAAATTATCATTGAGGGTGGTCAAGCTTTTCAATTTTTACAAAAGTTAACAACTAATGACGTTTCAAAATTAGGTATTGGAGGAGTTCAATATTCATGTATGACCAATGAAAAAGGAATGGTTTTAGATGATCTTTTGATTTATATGCTGTCAAAAAAAAAATTTATGATAGTTGTTAACGCTTCAAATACCTCTAAAATTATAGAATGGATGAATTCTAATAATTTATTTTCTGTGGAAATTAAAAATATTACCAAAGATAGAGGTCTTCTAGCTATTCAGGGACCAAAAGCTGTTGATTTACTGCAAAATTTTACCAAAATTAATTTAAGCGAAATGCCATCATACTCTTTTAAAATCATAAATTTTGCTGGCATCACCGATATTCTTATTTCATCAACTGGTTATACCGGATCAGGGGGATTTGAGATATACGGAGATAAAAATAAAATGAAGAAAGTATGGGATTTTCTTTTTAGCTTAAAGAAATATAATTTAAAGCCAATTGGTCTTGGTGCTAGAGATACACTAAGATTAGAAATGGGTTTTTGTTTGTATGGTAATGAGTTGTCTGAAGATATTTCACCAAAAGAGGCTAATTTAAATAAAATTGTTGTTTACGATACTAATTTTATTGGTAGTGAAAACTTAAATAATTTAGAAGTTAGAAAATCTTTAATTGCTTTTGAACTAACAGATAGAGGAATTCCAAGGAATGGTTATAAAATTGTTAATGAAAGTGACCAAGAAATAGGATATGTTTCGTCAGGAACAATGTCTCCATCTTTAAATAAACCTATCGGATTGGGATTTATTGATTCAAAATCAAATTTTAATGATATTTTTGTAGTTATCAGAAATAAAAAGCTACTTGCTAAAATTGTTAAGTTACCTTTTTATAAAAAAAACAAATGAAAAGAGAATTAAGTGTTTGTTTGTCTACTTCAATGATCCAATCTTTTGATATAAAAGATAAAATTATTGTTGTTGTTGATATATTTAGAGCAACATCAGTGATTTGTACGGCATTAAGTAATGGAGTTACTGAAGTTATTGCAGTAAATAAAATTGATGATGTTAAACCCTATTTAAATAACAAAAATTATTTAGTTGCTGCAGAAAGAGATGGTAAAGTTGTTGAAGGTTTTAAATTTGGTAATTCTCCATTAAGTTATATTAATAATCCAAATATTATTGGTAAAAAATTAGTTTTAACAACAACAAACGGTACTAAAGCAATTAATTCATCTCTTGGAGCTGATGAAATTTTGATTGGTTCTTTTTTAAATCTTTTATCGTTAGAAAATATTTTAAAACAGAAAAATAAAGATTGTATTATTTATTGTTCTGGTTGGAAAGGGCAAGTTTGTCTTGAAGACACCTTATTTGCAGGTTGTTTAGCTTCAAGACTATTAAATTCAAACTCTTTCTTTAGTCATTGTGACTCTGTTATTTTATCTAAAAATATATATGATTCAGCAAAGGATAATATGACAAGTTTTTTGATAAAATCATCTTATAAAGAGAGAACCAGAGAATTAAATATTAATCCAGACATTGATTTTTGCCTTAGTTTGGATAAATTTAAAGATGTTCCTACCTATAGAAACGGTAAATTATTAATAGATTAATTTTTATGACATTTAACAAGTTTGTATCTAAGGATGAAATTAAAAATTATTCAATAGAAAAATTTACCGGAAAAATTCATGTAATTGAAAAACAAAACGATATTTCAGAAGCATATTCATTTTTAAAAAAACAAAAAATTTTAGGATTTGATACTGAATCAAAGCCCACGTTTAAAAAAGGAGTTTCTTCCAAAGTTTCCTTAATCCAATTTACTACTGAGGATCAAGCTTTTTTATTTAGAATTAACAAAATTGGTTTCAATGAAAAATTAATCGACATTATTTCTGACAAAAAAATTAAAAAAATAGGTATAGCGATCTTTGATGATATCAAAGCTTTACAAAAAATTAAAAGTTTTGAGTCAAATAGTATTATTGATTTAAATCATTTAGCTTTAAATTTGGGGTTTGAAAGTATTGGTGCTGTAAAATTATCTATTTTAATTTTAGGTTTTGCAATAAGCAAATCTGTAAGACTATCTAATTGGGAAAGAGAAAATTTATCCATTTCACAATTAGAATATGCTGCAACAGATGCTTGGATTTGTAATATGATTTATAAAAAATTATTAAATGAGGGTGAGATTAAAAATTCCTAATTCTTTTCATTTTGAAACTACATTGAATGTGAGAGTTTCTGATTTAAATTATGGTGGACATTTGGGAAATGATTCTTTTCTATCCTTTGCTCATGAAGCAAGGGTTAGATATTTCCAATCAATTAATATGACAGAAAGAAATTTTTTTGGTAGTTCTTTAATTATGGCAGATAGTATGGTGAAATATAAATCTCAAGGTTATTTAGGAGATGACATTGTTATTAAACTAAGTATTACTGAATATACTTCACATGGTTTTCAAATATTTTACTTATTAAAAAATAAAAAAAAACAAATTGATTTAGCTCATATTCAAACCAGTTTGGTTTTTTATAATTATGAATTAGAAAAAATAGTCCCAACTCCAGAAAAATTTAAAATTTTTTTAAAAAATTACAAATAGTTATGAGGGAGTTTTTTGTTTTTTTTTTCATTTCCATCTTTTCTTTTTCATTTTCATTACAGGATGATTCATTATATAATTCTAAATTTCCTTTATCCCCACCATTTTTAACTGATAATGATTCATTTTGGGTCGATAGCATATTGTCTAAAATGAGCATAGAAGAAAAAATCGCTCAATCTTTTTTTGTTCGAGCAAATAGTCATTCATCTGAAGAAAATGAAGAATATTTTAAAAAAGTTGATCATTTAATTGTAAAAAATCAAATTGGTGGTTTAATTTTTTTTAAATCTAATCCTCACAATATAGTTGATTTAGTAAATAGATATCAATCAATCTCAAAAATACCTTTAATTAATTCTATTGATGGAGAATGGGGAGTTTCAATGAGAATTGATAGTACTCCCTTTTTCCCATGGGCAATGACATTAGGATCTCTTCAAGATAATAGGATAATTTACAAAATGGGAACTGAGATTGCTAATCAATGTAAATTATTGGGTATACACATGAATTTTTCACCTGTTGTAGATGTTAATAATAATCCAAAAAACCCAATAATTGGTAGAAGATCTTTTGGAGAAGACCCTAGTTCTGTTTCTAAAAAGTCTCTTGCTTACATGAAAGGGCTTCAGAAAAATGGAATTTTAGCTTGCGCTAAACATTTTCCTGGTCATGGTGATACAAATATTGACTCACACAATAAAATGCCCATATTGTTCCACAGTAAACCTAGGTTAGATAGTATTGAATTATATCCATTTAATGACATGATATATAATGGTGTAAGTTCAATAATGATAGGCCATATAAGTTTACCAAAAATTGACTCAACTAAATTACCTGCCACACTATCACCATTCATGATCAAAGAACTTTTACAAAAAAAATTAGATTTCGATGGCTTAATAGTTACTGATGCTTTGAATATGGGAGGAGTGAAGCTGGATCATAAAAAAGGTGAAGTAGAATTAAACGCATATTTAGCTGGAAATGATATATTGTTATATCCTGAAAATGTATCAGAGGGAATTGAGATGATAAAAAAAGCATATCTCAATGGCTTGATCTCTGAAAATGATATTAATTCTAGATGTAAAAAAATTTTATTAGCAAAAAAATGGATTGGTCTTAATAAATCCTCAAATATTTTTCCAACGAAAGACTCTTTAATAGAAAAATTAAATAGTTCAAACGCTAAATTAATTAATAAAGAAATAGCAAAATCTTCACTAGTTGTTTTAAAAAATAATAACCTAATTCCATTGAAAGATTTAAGTAAAAAAAAAGTAGCTTATATTCATCTCGGTAATGATAAAGGAAAATATTTTTATGAGAGTCTAGACAGATATTTTCCTACTAAATATTTTTCCTATTATAAAAATGAGAAGGAAATTTTATCATCATTAAATGATTACGACGTTGTGATATGTGGAGTTCATTTTAAAAGCTCTTCTCCTTTTAACAATCATAATTTATCAAAAAGTGAAAAACTATTTTTAAAGAAAATTTCAAAACATAAGAATTCCATTTTAACAATATTTTCAAGTCCATATATTTTAAATACTTTACAAATTGATAATTTTAGTTCTATAATTTTATCACATCAAAATAATTTTCATTTTCAAGATTTATCAGGTCAGCTAATTTTAGGTTCCATTGGCGCAAAAGGAAAAATGCCAATTTCGTCTGGAAAATATAAGATTCACTCAGGAATAAATATAAAACCAAAAAAAATTATTTCTTTTGGTCTTCCAGAGGAGGAAGGCATGTCAAGTACAAATTTGAAAAAAATAGATTCAATATTAAATTCTGCAATAGAGATTAAAGCTATTCCCGGAGCCCAGGTTTTAGTTGCTAGAAATGGTAAAGTAGTTTATAATGAATGTTTTGGATTTCATACGTATGATTCATTAAAACCAGTCTTAAAGCATGATATATATGATCTGGCATCGTTGACCAAAATTTTAGCTGCTGCTCCAATTTTTATGAATTTGTACGAGAGATCTAAAATTTCTTTAGAAAATACGTTGGGGGATTTCTATAAATTTACTGATACATGTTATAAAAAAAGCATTACTTTTTTGGATGTATTTACACACCAGGCACAACTTTATCCTTGGATACCTTTTCATCAAAACTTTATGGATAAAAATAAACAATCAACAGATAGTTTCTTTAGCAAAAAGAAATCTAGTTTATATAATTCTAAAGTTGCAAATAATTTATATTTCAAAGACAAGTATCAAGATAGTATTATTGATATTATTCTAAAAAAAGATCTTTTAAAGAAAAAGAAATATAAGTACAGCGATTTAGGATTTTATTTATTTCATGATATATTAAAAAAAGAATTTAAAATTGATGTCGAAAGTTATTTAAAGAAAGAATTCTACAACGCTGTTGAAGCATTCAGAATAATGTATAATCCTATCAACAAATATTCTAAAAAAAATATTATTCCTACAGAACATGATAAAATTTTCAGAAAGCAATTATTACATGGATATGTTCATGATCCTGGAGCTGCATTATTTGGAGGAATTAGTCTACACGCTGGTTTATTTTCAAATTCAATAGATTTGGTTAAAATTTTACAACTTTATTTAAATAAGGGTGAATATAATAGTCAATCAATATTTAAAGTAAATACTATTGATTTATTTACTAGTGCACCTTTTAAAGAACAACAAAATAGAAGGGGTATTTTTTTTGATAAACCAAGTATTGATTCAAAAAACTTAAATGTATTTGCAGGATCTTCTAGTTTTAGTTACGGTCATACTGGTTTTACTGGAACTATGGTTTGGGTAGATCCAAAAGAAAAATTAATTTATATATTTTTATCTAACCGTGTTTATCCAAAGGCTGATAACTGGAAATTAACTCAAGAAAATATTAGAACGAAAGTTCAACAAGTTATTTATGAATCTCTATTAAACTAATTTACATATGAAAAATTTTATTTTCTTTTTTTTACTAAGTCTTTTTATTTTTTCTCAAAAAAATATTATAGATGATAATAATTTAAAACAAGGTTACTGGGAGCTTTATTTTCCAAGAACTGATGAGGTGATTTCAGAAAAAGGTTTTTTTATTGATGATAAAGAAGATGGAATGTGGGTTAAGTTCCACAATAATGGCAACATAAGAGAAATAGTAAATTTTAAGGACGGGCTTATTTACGGAACTAGAATTTTATTAGATAAAAAAGGCAAGCTGACACTACAAGAAAATTATAAATTAAATAATTTACATGGATCCCAAAAATATTTTCATGATACTGGTAAATTAAAAATGGAAGTTAATTACGATAATGGTATTTTAACTGGTCAGTTTATGAAATATTATAGAAATGGAAAAAAACAAGAATCTTGTTATTATAAAGAGGGTCTAAAGCATGGAAAAGCTTTATGGTTTTTTGAAAATGAAGCAATAAGTATTGAATATAATTATGAAAACGGTAAAATTAATGGAATTGCTAAAACATTTTTTGAAGATGGTACTTTGAAGTCAGAGTCAACTTATTTAAATAATGATTTAAATGGGGAAAAAAAAGAATATTATTTATCTAAAAATATAAAAACAAAAGGAATTTATAAGAATGGTAAGAAAGAAGGGAGGTGGTATTCATATGATGAAAAAGGTGTAATTTTAGAGATTGCCAAATATAAAGATGGTATAAAAAAATGAAGAAAATAGGAATCGTTTGTTATCCAACATTTGGTGGGAGTGGTATTGTAGCAACTGAACTAGGGAAAGCCTTGTCTGAAAAAAATTTTTTTATTCATTTTATTTCCTATGAAAGACCAGTTAGACTTGACTCCTTAAAAAAAAATTTTTCTTTCCATAAAGTAAAAATTCCATCTTATCCTCTTTTTCATTACCCACCATATGAACTAGCCTTAACTGCAAAGATTGTTGAGGTAGTTAAGAAGAATAAACTTGATTTACTTCATGTGCATTATGCAATTCCTCACGCTTATGCAGCAGTCAATGCAAAAAAAATATTACAATCAATTGGAATAAATATTCCAATTGTTACAACCTTACATGGTACAGACATAACTTTAGTTGGTAAGAGCCCTTTTGTTCTATCTGCTGTAAACTATGCAATTAATGAATCTGACGCTATTACAGCTGTATCTAGTTTTCTTAAAAATGAAACTCTTAATAACTTTGATATTAAAAAAGAAATTGAAATAATTCCAAATTTTGTTGATTTTAATTACCATAATTTAAGTGAAAATCTTTTTTTAAAGTCTAAAAAAAAGAAAAAAATTCTTACTCACATCTCAAATTTTAGACCAGTAAAAAGAGTGTTAGATGTAATAGAAATTTTTAGAAAAGTTAACAAAGAAATTGACTCAACTTTATATATGGTGGGAGATGGTCCTGATTTAAATAAATGTAAAGATTTAGTCAGTAAATATAAATTAAATAAAAAAGTTAAGTTTTTTGGAAAAAGTAAAGAAATTAGTAAAATTTTATCAAATACTGATTTATTTTTATTACCATCCGAGAAAGAAAGTTTTGGACTAGTTGCGTTAGAGGCAATGATGTTTGCTTGTCCAGTTATTACTACCAAAGGAAGTGGGGTTAGTGATCTAATTATTAATAATGAAAACGGATTTTCTCATTCTTTAGGTGACACTGAAAACATGAGCATTAATTGCATAAAATTATTAAATGACTCTAAACTTTTTGCTTCGTTTAGTAGGAGCGCATACAATAGAGCCAAAGAATTTAAAGTGGAAAATATTTTACCTCTTTATGAAAAAATATACAAAAGGTTTTAAAATTACTTCTTTAAGCCAAGTTCTTTAATCCTTTCTTCTAGAAAATCACCGGCATTTATGTCACTGTAGTTTTTTGGATTTTCATTGGTTATACAACTTTCCAAACAATTTAATGACATTTCTGACCTCGGATGCATGAAAAAAGGAATAGAATATCTAGAGGTTCCCCATAATTCTTTAGGAGGATTGATAACTCGATGGATGGATGAGCAAAGTTTATTGTTTGTTAGTCTAGCCAACATATCTCCTATATTTACAACTATTTGCTCAGGGAGAGCGGTAACTGAAATCCACTCATTTTTTTTATTTAGAATTTGGAGCCCGCTATTGCTAGCCCCCATTAGAAGAGTTATCAGATTAATATCACCATGAGCTGCAGCTCTAACAGATCCTTCAGGTTTTTTTGTAATAGGAGGGTAATGAATTGCTCTTAAAATACTATTTCCATTATGAACTTTACCTTCAAAATAATTTTCTTCAAGATTTAAATGCAGGGCAATAGCTCTTAAAATTAATTTTCCTGTTTCTTCTAATTGCTCATAAACTTTTCTTCCAATCTCATTGAAATCAGGTAACTCATCACATTTTATATTTTTTTCATATTCTTTAGATATTGGGTCACCGTCTGTAACTTCTTGCCCGAAATGCCAAAATTCTTTTAAATCATGTTTTTTAAAGCCTTTTGCTGTTTCTCTACCAAAAGATATATACCCCCTTTGTCCATTAAGTTCAGGTCTTTCATATTTTTTTTTAATTTTTAAATCAAGATTGAAAAATAATTTTACTTGTTTGTATAATTCGGCAGTTATTTCGTCTGTTAATCCATGATTTTTTATTGCTACAAAGCCATATTCCTCAAATCCTTTTCCGATAGATTTATAAAAGTTTTCTCTTTTATTTTTATCTCCTTTTAAAAAATCATTTAGGTCTAATGAAGGTATTGTTTCTTTTTTCATATTATAAAGTTAATACTTTTTGGTATTATATTAACTTCAACTAACTTTTTTACTATTTGACTTTCTCCATCAACGTGAATCAAGTTTTTAGAATTTCCTTCAATTAATATTTTTTTTGCTTTATATGATTTATAAAATTTTGATTTATGAACTTGTTTAAAAATAAATTGAAATAGTATGTAAATTAATTGATACCATTTGAAGGATTTAATGATGCTAATTCTCAAATAACCATCATCTACTTTTGATTTTGGAGAAATTGAAAAATTATTTCCGAACTGTTGACCATTACAAATATTAAGTGAAAAAACTTTAACTTTTTTTATTTTGTTTTTGAATCTAACAGTAAATTCTTTTGGTTTATAATTTAGAAGAAGTTTACAAGTCAAATAAACATATTTAACTAATCCTCTTGATTGTTCTTTAGAAAATTCTTTAGCTACAGAAGCATCAAAACCAAATCCAATAAGATTTACCGAATGAAGCCTATTAACAGAAAAACAATCTATCTTTTTAATTTTATATGAATTAATTCTTTCAATTGCTTTTTTAATGTTAGTCGGTATCCCTAAACAAAGAGCCAATCCATTACCAGATCCAACTGGAATAACCCCCATTTTTATATTTGAATTAACTAATTCACTACTAACTTCATTAACTGTTCCATCTCCTCCAACAGCAATTATGATGTTCGCTCCACAAGCGATTGCCTTTTTTGTTAAATTTTTTACGTCTCCTATTTTTTTAGAGTATTCAATATTAAATTTAAATTTTTTCTTATTTATGTACTTTAATATACTATCTTCAACCATTCTAAATCTTTTGTAACCTGCTGTGGGGTTAATAATGAAAGTTATTTTTTCCATAAATATTCAAGATAAACAATCTTTAAGTAGCAAAAGTAGTTATTAATTGTATATTTTTGAGTTCATATAAATTGTTGTATGAAATTTGATTTAACAAAATTAGAAAATAAAGTAATCTTTGACTTGTACGAAAAGATGCTGAAATCAAGGATGATTGAAGAAAAGATGTTGATTTTACTAAGACAAGGTAAAATATCAAAATGGTTTTCAGGAATTGGTCAGGAAGGTATTTCTTCAGGTGTTGTGACAGCATTAGATCAAGATGAATATATACTCCCCATGCACAGAAATTTAGGGATTTTTACAGGTAGAAATATTCCCTTAGAAAGATTATTTTCTCAATTTCAAGGTAAAGCAAACGGATTCACAAATGGAAGAGATAGGTCCTTTCATTTTGGAACTAATGAATTTAGTATAGTTGGTATGATTTCTCATTTAGGTCCTCAATTAGCCTTAGCTGATGGTATTGCTTTAGCTAACAAATTAGAAAAAAATAAAAAGGTTTGTGTAGTATTTACTGGTGAAGGAGGGACAAGTGAGGGTGATTTTCATGAAGCTTTAAATGTTGCTTCAGTTTGGTCTTTACCCGTTATTTTTTTGATTGAAAATAATGGTTATGGTCTTTCAACTCCAACATCAGAGCAATACAATTGTAAAAAGTTATCAGATAGAGGTTTAGGATATGGTATAGAGTCTAAAACAATTGAGGGTAATAATGTTGTGGAGGTTTACAAAACCATTATGGAAATTTCTAAAAGAATTAAAGACAAACCTAGACCTTTCCTTTTAGAATGTAATACTTTTAGAATGAGAGGTCATGAAGAGGCCTCAGGTACTAAATATGTTCCTAATGAATTGTTTAAAAAGTGGTCGAAAAAAGATCCTGTAGTTAATTTTGAAAAATTTTTAATTAATCAAAAATTATTTACTGAAGAAAAAATTGAAAATACAAAAGCATCAATAAAAAAGGAAATTAATATTGCAATTGAAAAAGCTTTTAATGAAAGTCAAATTGAATGTGATTTAGATTTTGAAAAATCATCCGTTTTTAGACATCATAATTTTAACCAAATCCAACCTACTGATAAAAAAAATAATATTCGTTTTGTTGATTCCATTTCTCAAGGACTAAAACAATCACTTGAAAAATTTGATAATTTAATATTTATGGGACAAGACATTGCGGAGTATGGCGGGGTTTTTAAAATATCTGAAGGATTTGTTGATTTATTTGGAAAAGATAGAATAAGAAATACTCCGATTTGTGAATCAGCAATAGTCAGTTTGGCTTTGGGTTTATCTGTCAAAGGATATAAGTCTGTTGTTGAAATGCAATTTGCCGATTTTGTTTCAAGTGGTTTTAATCCAATTGTCAATAATTTAGCAAAAATTCACTACAGATGGGGGCAATGCGCTGATGTAGTTGTTAGAATGCCCTGTGGAGCAGGAGTTGGTGCTGGTCCTTTTCACTCTCAAACAAATGAAGCGTGGTTTACTCATACTCCTGGTCTTAAAGTTGTTTATCCTGCTTTTCCATATGATGCTAAAGGATTATTAATATCTTCTATTGAAGACCCTAACCCTGTTATGTTTTTTGAACATAAAGCGCTTTACAGAACGTCTACTCAGGATGTTCCAGAGGATTATTACAACATCCCTCTTGGTAAAGCTAATTTTATTAAAAGAGGGAATAATTTAAGTATTATTACATTTGGAATGGGTGTTCACTGGGCTTTAGATTATTTAAGTCAAAATGATGTTTCTGTTGATTTGTTAGATTTAAGAACTTTAGTACCTTTAGATTTAGAATCAATTGAGGAAACAGTCATTAAGACAGGTAAAGTTTTAATTCTTCAAGAAGATAATAATAGGGGAGGTTTTGGTTCTGACATATCTTCATATATTTCTGAGAATTTATTTGAATATTTAGATGCACCTATTGTTAAAGTTTCTAGTTTAGATACTCCAATACCATTTACTGACTCATTAGAAAAAAATTATTTAGCAAAATCAAGGCTTTCTGAGGCATTTAAGAAGTTATCTGACTATTAGATCTTTTATTTCCTTTATACATCATTAATAAGTTCCAAAATGAAATTAATTGAATGTATAATATTTCTGAAACCCCTCCTTTAGGAAAAGGAATTAGAAATAATGTTGATAATAACATAAGACTACCTATGCAAACTGAAAAAAAACCATTTCTAACTTGAGAAAAACTTCTAAATAGTCCAAAGCAAAAAACAAAGAAGTTATAAGATAGAAAAAATAAAATAGCAGGTAATTTATGCCATAATCCTTCGTTCATTGGGATTATAGCAACCATTATTAAACATATAAATGAAAATAATACAACACTCTTTAAAATAATTTTTTGTTTGAGATCTTTAAAAAATTGATTAATTCTGGTGATTCCCCCCCAAAATAAAGCAATTGCAACTATAATTAATAAAGTTGTCCAAACTAAAGATGTTTTATCAATAATTCCAAA
>JAYYFR010000028.1:0-8677 GCA_036158635.1 Bacteroidota bacterium
TATATCAATTGAATTTTCATTTAGATAACTTTTTACAACTCCCATTATTAAATTTGCTGCAGTTTTATAGTGTTTAGTAGAATTAATCACTGATTCAAAATAAAGAGATAAGGATTTGTTTTCAGTTAAATTTTTTGCGTCATAAACACTTAAATTAAATTCGTTAGTATACTTTAAAAATAACTCATTTGGAAGGCTTGGAATATTACTTTTAACATTTTCAATAAAATCTTTTGTTATGATGATGGGCTGAATATCTGGTTCAGGGAAATATCTGTAATCTTGAGCATCTTCTTTTTTTCTTAAAATAATTGTTGAGTTATTTTTTGCATTATATGTTCTTGTTTCCTGTTCTATTTTTTCACCTTTTTCATATGCAGTTATTTGTCTATCTCTTTCTAAATCTATTGCTTTTTGAACATTGGAAAACGAATTCAAATTTTTTACTTCAACTCTGTTTCTTAGTTCTTTAGATCCCTTTAGTCTAACAGAAATATTTGCGTCACACCTCAAACTTCCTTCCTCCATATTTCCATCACAGATATCTAAATATCTAACAATTTTTCTTATTTCATATAAGTAATCATGAGCTTCTTTTGATGATCTAATATCAGGTTCAGATACAATTTCAAGTAACGGAACTCCAGCTCTATTTAAATCAATTAAAGAATTGAAAGGATCAAGATCATGAATACTTTTCCCTGCATCTTCTTCCATATGAATTCTTGTTAAATTAATTTTATTTGAAACACCATTTTCATCATAAATTTGAACAAAGCCATTTCTACATATCGGGGTTTTATCTTGAGTTATTTGATATCCTTTGGGTAAGTCTGTGTAATAATAATTTTTTCTAGCGTATTGATTTTCAGTGCTAATATCACATTTTAAGGCAAGTCCAAGTTTTACAGCATATTCAATTACTTTTTTATTTGGTTTAGGTAGAGTTCCAGGATGTGCTAAAGATATTGGACTTGTGCAATTGTTAGGTTCGGCACCATATAAATTAGCATCACTACAATATGCTTTACTAGATGTAGATAATTGAACATGAACTTCCAATCCAATAATAGTTTCATATTTATTAGCTGATTCCATTTATTGCTTAATCAATTTTTTCACTAACAATTCATCATCAATTTCAAAATGCAAAAAATAAAAACCGGAGCTTAATTTTAGTTCAGAAATTGTACTTTCATTAATTATATTTTTCTTAATAATTGATCTTCCGTTAACGTCAAAAATTTCTAATTTAATTTCATCATTTGAATTTGAAAATGAAATTTTAATTTCATCACTAAATGGGTTTGGAAATACAGACAGTTTTTTTTCTAATACATTTGTAGATGAATTCTGATCTTCAAGAGGAGATAAGACAAATAAACCAGATTGCATGTCAGATACTAAAATATTCCCTGAGGGTAGTAAAGGGTAAACGCCCCAAGCCCCTCTGTAACTATCATGATCTTCAGGCAAGTAAGTGTCAAAACTTCCAGCTAAAATTGGATTAGATGGATCTGAGATATCCCATATGAAAAGACCATCATGATAATGAGAAACATACACATAATTTTCTTTAATAATTAAATTATGAGCCATAGATTCTGAGTCAACATTACTTAAAAAAGTTGTATTAACAGTGATTTCACTAGGGTTTGAGACATCACATATTTTCATTTCATAGCCATGATTTTCATCAGCAAAAATATAAGTTTCTCCTGAATTATTTAGCCAACCTGAATGATTGTATCCTTTATCAGGATATTGAGTTAGAGAACCAATTACTTGACCATTTGATGGGTTAGAGAAATCAACAATATATAGACCATTTTCCCCCGCGTTGAGGTAGCCTATATCGTTTTTAACATATATATCATGAATATATCCCGCATCTTCAAACGTTGATAAAAAAACGGGGTTTTGAGGTTCTTCTATTGAGAATAAAGCAAGTTTATTCCATTCATTTAGCACCCGTCCTCCGCAAACATACATTATTGCACTTTGCTCATCGATAAAAATATTGTGAGCTCTTTTTATATATTCATCTGAATCATAAACAATATTAAATTCATTTGGTAAGCTGGAAATATCAATTATTTGAAGTGTACTTTCACCTTCATCAGCAACAGCGTATAAATAACCATTATAATCATGAAAATCTCTATGAACAATTGCTGGGCTAGAATCAGCACCTTCAATATATGCAGCTAAATTACTATTTTCAGGGTTTGTGATATCAAAAATATGAGTTCCTTGCGTACTTCCAATAATGGCAAATTCATGACCATTTTGAGCAATACCCCAAACTTCATTATACTTGCATCCTACCCAGTTATCGTCACTTATACTTTCATCAGACCACTGAAAAAGTAATTCTAATCCATCTTGAGCCTTTACAGAAGAAGTTGAACAAATTAGTGTTATTATAATTAAATATATTTTTTTCATTTTTTTATATAAATTTAAGTATTTGTTTGTTAAAATTTTGTTTTTCATCATCATTAAAATCAAATTCAATTTTCAAATAAAATAAATTAAAATGACTACGTAAATGTTTGATATTTGATTTTGTTAATCTAAAAAAATCTTTTTCAGTTAAAATTAAATTAGTCGTTTCTGTTTTTATACCCTCAAGAATTATTTTTTTAATATCTTTTTCTTTGTAATGGTAATGATCAGGAAATTTATAATGTTCAAATAATACTTTTCTAGACTTTAAATAATTTTTTAAAGGATTTGAGTTTCCAATTCCGGTCAATAAAAAATATTTTTCTTTAATTTTTAACTTTTCATTTTTTCCAGTTTTTATATTTTTTAAATCTTTATAAAGTATATGTGAAAAAAATAATTTTTGATTTGAGTTTAATGACAGTTCAGATTTTATTTTATTCTTCAATTCTGAAGAAATTTTTTTTGGGCACTTTGTTACAACAATAATATTTGCTCTTTTAGAACTAAGAATACTATCTCTGAGATTTCCTAATGGGAAAAGCATATCATCTGAATATAACTTTCCAAACTCTGTGACCAGTATATTCAGGTCCCTTTCTATTTTTCTGTGTTGATGACCGTCATCAAGAATTACTGTTTTTATATTAGAGTTTTTTTCCAACAATCTTTTTACTCCCTCAGCTCTATTCTCACAAACAGCAACTAATAAATCTGGGTGATTATGTTTAATTTGTCTAGGTTCGTCACCAATTTCATTAGACTTATGAGTTTTGTTTGTAATTATAAAACCTTTAGTTTTTCTTTTGTAACCTCTACTTAAAATTGCTATTTTATTTTTATTTAGTAGTTTGATTAAATATTCCACTAATGGAGTCTTTCCAGCACCACCAAATTTTAAACTTCCAACACTAATAACATTTATTTTAAATTTTTTTCTTTTAAAAAAATTGAAGTCATAAAGTAGATTTCTAACCAGAATAATACTCAGATGAATTATATTCAAAATCAACAGTAGGGGGAATAGAATTATTTTTAAAAAGTTCATTTAAATGTAAAAATAGAAATGTAAGATTAAATAATCTTATTTTTACAAATAAACATAATAACTGATGCAATGAAGTTAAAAGAAATTACTAACTATTTGGATGAAATAGTTCCTCTTTCTTTACAAGAAAGTTATGACAATAGCGGATTGTTAATTGGAGATAAAAATATGGAAATCAAATCCGCTCTTACTTGTTTAGATTGTACAGAGGATGTATTAGATGAAGCAATAAGTAATAATTGCAATCTTATACTATCTCACCATCCAATAATTTTCAATCCAATAAAAAAATTAACTAATTCAAATTTTTCAGAAAAACTGATATACAAAGCAGTGAAAAATGATATTGCTATTTATGCAATTCACACTAATTTAGACAACATTTATGGGGGCGTTTCTTTTATTATTGCAAAAAAACTAAATTTATTAAATTCAAAAATTTTAAAGCCTAAAGAAAATACTTTAACACAACTCATCACTTATTGTCCAAAAGAAGCTTTAAATTCAATCCAAAATGCATTATTTAAAATAGGTGCTGGAAAAGTAAGTTCGAAATATGATCAATGCTCCTTTTCATATGAAGGATTGGGAGGTTTTAGGCCATTAAATAATGCTAATCCTCTTTTAGGAGAGATAAACAAAAGAACAGAAACAGATGAGAAAAAATTAGAACTGATCTTTCCCACTTATCTTGAAAGTCAAATAAAAAAAACATTATTTGAAATTCATCCATATGAGGAGGTGGCTTATCAATTTATTAGATTGGTAAATAAAAATTCAAATATTGGTTCAGGTTTGATAGGGGAATTAGAAAAAGAACTTGATGTATTGACATTTTTTAATTTATTAAAAAAAGTAATTCCTCTCCACACAATCAAACACACAAATTTTAGTAAAAAAAATAAAGTAAAAAGAATTGCGTTTTGTGGCGGTTCTGGTTCTTTTTTGATAAATGAAGCTAAATCACAAAAAGCAGATATTTACATAAGTTCTGACTTTAAATATCACGATTTTTTTGAGGCAAATAATGAAATTATTATAGCTGACATAGGTCATTATGAGACTGAACAATTTGTTCCTAATTTAATTTCTGATATTCTAAAGAAAAAATTTCCTAAATTAGCGGTCATTTTAACACAAATTAATACGAATCCTATAAGTTATTATTAAATTATGGCAACTAAAAAAGTAGAATTAAAAGAATTATCGATAGCTGAAAAGTTAGATCAATTGGTCGCTTTACAAAAAATAGATTCTTCAATAGATGAAATAAAAATTTTAAGAGGAGAGCTTCCTCTCGAAGTTCAAGACTTAGAAGACGAGGTGGAGGGCTTGAATAAAAGATTAGAAAATTATCAAACAGAAACGGACGCAAAAAAAGAAGAAATTACTAAACAAGGAGAAGTAAAAAAAGAAGCTGAGTTACTAATAAAAAAATATGAAAAAGATCAAATGAAAGTTAGAAATAACCGAGAATTTGATTCTATTAATAAGGAATTAGAATATCAGAAGCTAGAAATAGAACTAGCCGAAAAAAAAATAAAAGAAGCAAAGGACTTTATAGATGATCAAAAAGTAAGTATTTCTGCTACAAAAAATAAAATAAAAGAAAGAAAAGAAATACTTAAGGAAAAAAAATCTGAGTTAGATGGTATTATTCAGAAAACAGAAAAGGATGAAGAAAAACTAGAAAAGAAGAAGAATAAAATAAAGAAGCAAGTTGAAGAAAGATTAATTGTAGCCTATGAAAGAATTAGAAGTAATTCAAGAAATGGATTAGCGGTTGTTGAAATTAACAGGGGAGCTTGTGGAGGATGCTTTAATAAAGTAACTTCACAACAGGAAATGGAGGTGAAAAATAAAAAGAGAATTATTGTCTGTGAACACTGTGGTAGAATATTTTGTCCACCGTCTAATGAATAAAAATTATTGAGTATTTTTAAGAAAAAAGTTCTAATTAGTTTAGAACTTGTATCCGAAGGTAAATATTAAGTTTTGTGCAGTTTTTGAAAGTTCTGTCGCAGATGAACCATTAAACATAAAGTATTCTTCTTTTTCATATGAATTAGATAACGCAAAATCAAAGAAATATTGATTTGATTTGTATCCAATTCCAAAACTTTGTGTAACTCTTTCTTTATTTTCTTCAGTTGAATTATTATCAGTATAAGGACTTTCGTATATACCTAATCCAGCTCTTATGTTTACGTCTCCAAATCTCCATTCAGTTCCTAAACGAAAATTTGATGTTTTTTTATAGAAATTCGAAATATTTGAGTTTTCTTCTAGGAAGTTATAATAATCAGCACTAAGCTTTGATCTACTGTAGTCAATTTGTTCTAATTCAAAATTGATTAATCCTCTTTTTGCAATAATTAAAGCTATACTTGATATAGTTTTTGAAGGTGTTTTTAAAGAATAATTTCCAAATCCATAAGGTGACATATCACTTATCATTCCCATATTTTCTTCAGTAAATATTGTCGTTAAATTACTTTCCCAATTTTCTTCTATTTCAAAACTTGTTTTTGAATGATAAGCAGCACCTATTCGTAGGAATTGAACTGGCTTAAGTATAAGTCCTAATTTATAATTCAACCCACCACCAATTACATTCAAATTTTGATTATAAATAAATTCGTTGATATTCCCCCACTCATAATTTTCATTCATTTCAAATCCGGATTCTTTGTAAGAGTTGAATTCATTATAATTAATTCCAACAAAACCAAGTTGAAATCCTAAAAATAATAAGTCACTATAAGCGCTAGAGATACTAAAGCTTAACTCGTCCATATATCCAGTTCTGTTAATAATATTTTGATGAGAGATATTTTCAGAATTAGAATTTATTGCAGATTCGTAGTTATTTATTTGATTTACTGTGTCTATAAGAAATGTTGAATATGCTAGATACTCAGAAAAAGGATTCAAATCTTCAATATTGGAACCTTGTGAATTGTTTAAAAAATTATAACTAATTGATTCATTTGAATTCCCTAGAATTACAAAATCTGAATTAAAATCTTTTAATCTATTATAAGATAATGAAAAAGAAAATCTGTTCCATTTACTTTTATCATCTCTTAAGGTTTTAACATAACCCATATTTTGAATATAGAAATTTGTTTTTTCGCTTAGATAAGAATTGTTGAAATAGTTAGATTCATAAGAATTAATTCTAGAGTTTAAAGTAAAGCCAACTTCGTCAGTTCTATATACAGCAAGTCCTGCAGGATTTATATGAATTGATGAAAGGTCAGCCCCTAAAGACCCAAAAGAACCTCCAACAGAGCTGAGTCTTGCGGTTCCTAGGTTCTCTAAATAAGAGTATCTTAGTGCGTCAACATGATTTTGGGACAGTGTGTTTAAACAAATTAAGTATATTAAATAATAAAATATTTTTTTCATAAACATTATGGTTTTCTACCGTTTCTAGATGAATTTGATCTTGACTTAGACGAATTATTAAAACTATTTCTATTTGAATTATTAAAACTATTTCTGTTTGAATTTTTATAGTTATTATTATTTGAATTGTTATATTTTTCTCTATTAGAATTTTTATAATTTACATTTGAGTTTTGCTGAATTAAATCATTAACTATTTTTTTAAAAACATTATTTCTGTTTTTTTTAGATTTATTTCTATATGTTAATTTTTCAATAGATTGATTATTTTTGTTGGCACTTGATTTAAATTTAATGTTCTGCTGTTGACTTGAAATTATATTATTGGAAATACTTTTATTTTGGTTACGATTTTCGGTATTTGACATTGAACTTTTGTTAGTATTTGTAGCATTTCTGTGTCCATAATAAATATTAGCATTTTCATTTATATTATAGTTATTATTCAAATAATATAACTGGTGACTAACATAAGAATTATATCCCCAACCGTAGAAGGATGGATAACCCCAGCCGTAATAAGATGGATAACTCCAGCCGTAGTAGGATGGATAACCCCAGCCGTAGTAGGATGGATAACCCCAACCATAGTATGATGGATATCCCCATCCGTGGTGACCTGAAAATCCCCAGCCATTATACAGATTCGACCAACCAAATCCATGAATACCATGGTAATTGTAATAATGATTTTCCCATGGACTATAATAAAAATTATAGTCCCAATAATAGTCAAAGTAATTATTTTCAAACCTATCAATTTTATCAGAATAACTAAATTCTTCATCATAGTAGAAATCTGTAGACTCGCTATTATCTGTATTTTCAATCATACTTTTTTCAGGAGTTTCAATATCAAGAAAGTTATAATTTACTTCACTGTCACTGTAATAAATATCATCAACAAATTCTTGGCCTTTTAAAATAAATGGCATAATAATTAGACACAGTGTTTTTAAAGTCATATTGTTTAGAAAAAAATTCATAATCATTTAAGTTTTTATAATTGAAAATATATCTTTAGTTAAAATTATGTTTCTTGTATTTACACAAAATTAATAAATGTAGTGCAAAAAACATACCAAAAACGTTGATATGGCAAAGAATATAACAAAAAAAACAATTAATTACTCTCAATGGTATAATGATATAGTTTTAAATGCAGACCTGGCAGAGACGTCTGCCGTCAGGGGATGTATGGTTATTAAACCTTATGGTTTTGCTATTTGGGAAAGGTTGCAGTCTGAACTAGATAAAATGTTCAAAAATACAGGCCACATGAACGCTTATTTTCCCTTATTTATACCAAAATCTTTTTTTTCAAAAGAAGCCAATCATGTTGATGGTTTTGCAAAAGAATGTGCAGTAGTGACTCACTACAGATTAAAAAATTCAGATTCAGGAATTATTGTAGATGAAGAAGCAAAGTTAGAAGAGGAGTTAATTGTTAGACCAACATCTGAAACAATTATTTGGGATACTTACAAAAAATGGATTCAGTCTTATAGAGACCTTCCAATTTTAGTTAATCAATGGGCAAATGTTGTCAGATGGGAGATGAGGACTAGATTGTTTTTGAGAACATCTGAATTTTTGTGGCAAGAGGGTCATACTGCTCATGAAACTAAAGAAGAAGCTCTTGATGAGGCAGAATTAATTTTAAATGTTTATGCTGATTTTTTGGAAAAATTTATGGCCATACCTGTTGTAAAAGGTAGGAAAACAGAGTCTGAAAGGTTTGCTGGAGCGTTAGATACATACTGTATAGAA
>JAYYFR010000029.1:0-124174 GCA_036158635.1 Bacteroidota bacterium
TAAGGGAATTTTGTTCCGGATTGTACACAAAGAGCCCAAGACTTTCCTAAAACACTGTGCCATTTACCTACTATATGAGCATCTCCACTACATTCTTCTTTATAATTATACAAAACTCCAACACTAATTGAATTATCAATATTAAAATCAGTAGTATTATCAATTATTAAATAGTCATTATAATCAATATCAATAGAATAATTATTAAAGTTTCCATTTTCTACATTCACACTATAATTTCCAGGTTCAGTAACTATAATAGTTTGAGTTGTTTGACCATTAGACCATAAATATGAATCATATCCTTCTCCGGCATCTAATGTTATGAATTCTTCACATGTGTTGATATCTTCTCCTAAATCAACTTCTTCTATATATTCACATGAACCATCATCATCAGTGGCTTCATTATTGTAATTGCATGCTATTTCATCTGTACATCCACATATTTCAAATGTCACAGTGATTTCATCAGAATCTACACAAGTAATTATTTCACATTCTTGTTCTGGTGTTTCTTCGCTATATTCAGCACCATTAATAGTTCCGTTATTTCCATTAGAAGATAAATCAAATACTGTATTCCCAACTCCTTCTTCAAAATTCCAATATCCAATGACTCCATTTTCATTTCCAAGTATTGAACAATTCATATATTCTTGTATTTGTTCTTCAGAAAGTGGTGTTTCCCAAATACAAACATTATCTAAATATCCATCATAATTTTCCCATGCATAGTCTGCCGCTCCTATAAAAGGAGAAGAAGTACTTACTGAATAATAATCGGGAGCAATTGGTGCGCTATTTTGACTTACTAAAATTCCATCGATATATAAAAACATGTCTGTTCCATCCCAAACTCCAGTAGCATAATGCCATTGATTATCATTATAGCTATTTTGAGATAGACACTCCTGATCCATTATATTAAACTTTAATTTGCCTCCATAATCAAGCATAATAAAAAAAATATTTTCAGTAGATTTTTTACTAACAAATCTAGCGGGTCCTGGGTCAAGAGTTTTAAACCAAAATCCTATTGAAAGAGATGATGATGGCTCTATTCCTGGTATATAATCTATATAATCATTTTCACCGTCAAAAACCATAGAATAATTATTTTCAATTTCAGTATTTTGATAATTTCCTACATCAATACTATAATCACCTGATTCACTTACTTCAATAGTTTGAGTTGTTTCACCACCAGACCATAAATATGAATCATATCCTTCTCCAGCATCTAATGTTATGGATTCTTCACATGTGGTGATATCTTCTCCTAAATCAACTTCTTCTATATATTCACATGAACCATCATCATCAGTGGCTTCATTATTGTAATTACATGCTAATTCATCTGTACATCCACATATTTCAAATGTCACAGTGATTTCATCAGAATCTACACAAGTAACTATTTGACATTCTTGTTCTGGTCTTTCTTCACTGTATTCAGCACTATTAATAATTCCGTTATTTCCATTGGAAGATAAATCTAATACTGTATTTCCTGCACCTTCTTCAAAATTCCAATATCCATCTAAGTTTTCTTCTTGACCAGAAATACAACTCATATACAAATTTATTTCTTCAGAAGAAAGCGCTTTATCCCAAATAGAAATCTCATCAATCATCCCACTCATTGACCACGTAAAGGGTGTCCCTGTAATACTATTTGTATGTGCCCCAATTAAAAATGGAAAATCATTATTTTCAAGTCCAATAAAATCTGTAGAAACTTGATCGGCAAGAACTCCATTTAAATAGAGCTCAACAGCTTCACCTGACTTAAATACTCCCATTACATGTACCCATTCATTAAAAATACCATTGGTTTGAGCAGATATATTACCCGACCATGAACCATTTGTAAGTGTAAACCGCAATTGGTCCGAACTAGTGTCCCATGATATTTCATAACCATAATACAAACCCGTATTCGAGGAGTATGATCTTTTTGAGACTATCGTACTATGTGCATCTGGACAGTCCATATAAATCCATCCGCCAATAGAAAAACTATTATTTTGATTTAAAATATTACCAAAATTCACCACACTTCCTGAATCTTCAAAAAAATCACATTCTTCAAATTTTAATGAGTAATTATTACTATTTTGATTATTAGCCACATCAATACTATAATCGCCTGATTGTGTTACTTCAATAGTTTGAGAAGTTTCTCCAGTTGACCAAGAGTATGAGTCATAAACCTCTCCTGCATCTAATGTTATAGCATCTTCACATGTAGTGATATCTTCACCCAGATCTAACTCTTCTATATATTCACATGAGTTATCGTCACAAATAGCATGAGAATCGTAATTACAAGCGAATTCATCAGTACAGCCCTCAGAGCTAAATATTACATTAATTTCATCAGAGGATGTGTAAGAAAAGATTGAACAATTTTGTTCGGGAAAATCTTGAACATATGTAACTCCTAATATATTACCATTATTATTGTTTCCTGAAGAATCAGTAATAATATCACTATTTTGATCATCAAAGTTATATAAAAAAACTAAGTTTTCAGATTGACCGACACAAATCATATTACTTTCTATTTCTTCTTCAGTAAGTGCAATATTCCACATCGATATATCATCAAAAAGACCATTATAATAACTATGAATTTCACTTCCATCAAATTGTCCCGCTCCAATAATTAAATCAAATTCCGATAACAATTGACCTCCATTTGAATTGTCACTAGCCACTAATTCTCCATTTAAGTATATTTTTCTTTGGAGTGTATTATTATCATAAACTAGAGCCCAATGAGCCCAGTCATTTTGTAAATAAGAGTCCGAATATAAATTATTTTGATAAAAATCCATTGCTACACAATTCCCATCCGGACATTGACTGTAAGAACCACCTACTTCACAACCTCTAAATCCATAATGTAATCCCTGATTCAATTGAGGAATTGCGCTAAAATCACCTATTATACTAGCATAATCACAATCATTTACATTATGTTTTGCCCAGAACATAAAAGTATGACTACCGTTTGGTTGAATATTTGAGAGTGTACTGGTGGTCACATAATCATCACCATCAAAATATAGTGCATAATTACTTGAATCTTGATATGAGTTGCTAACTTCAACACTATAATTTCCAGATTCAGTAACAACAATTGTTTGAGTTGTTTCTCCGTTAGACCATAAGTATGAAGCAAAACCCTCACCAGCATCCAAAATAATTGAGTCTTCACATGTTAAAATATCTTCACCTAAATTAATTTCTTCTATATATTCACATGACCCATCATCATAAGTAGCTTCTGAGTTGTAATTATAGGCTGATAAATCTGTACAACCGTAAATATTTTCTATAATTAATGCTGGACAACTTTGATACATAATTTGAGTTAGAGATTCAATATTTTGATCAACACAGCCCCAACAAATATTATTGTTTTGTCCCTCCCCAGGTATTTCTCCAGAATTAGTTATAATTCCTACTATACTATTTGAGAAACCAGATCCATTTGTATCAATCGAATAAAGATCATATGTTTGATTATTAACACTATAAACTTGATTTGCTTCTAAAGAAATATTTTCTAAATAAATCCCACTGTTAGCGTTATTATTAATCAATACATCTTCTAAATTGAGAGAAGAATTAAGAATATGTATACCATCTGAATCATTATCATAAATCTTTGTACAACTGATAATCAAAGAATCAGCAGTTTCAGATTTTATACCTCCACCAACAGCAGATAGATTCTCAAAGACAATACAATTAGAAATAGTAACATTAGAAACATTATCTATATAAACTCCTCCTCCCTCATCAGCTTCATTATTTGATATATCACAATTATTTATTTGAACATCAGAATCATTTTCTATAAAAATTCCTCCACCATAAGTTCCTGCAATATTAGATTTAATAAAGGAATCTTCTAGATGCATATTACAATTATGACAATGAATCCCAGCACCATCACTATCATATTCTGGAGACTTATTTTCTGTAATAAAAAGACTTCTTAATAATGGTCCAGCATCTTTAATATATATACCATTTGCGTGGGTTGTATTTGATGTTCCTCCTGAAATATAAAAACCTGCTATTTCAGTTTCATAAGTACCTTGAATATCAATTACACGATTAAAGATAGTCCCGTTAACTGTATCCACTGAGCCAATAATTTTTGTTAATTCAATTAAAGACTGATTAGTTGTATTTGGATAAATTGATCTAAGAATAATATCTTTTTCTTGTATTACTAAATTTTCATTATAAATTCCAGGACTTACAATTATTTCATCTCCACTTTGTGAAATATCAATTGCGTCTTGAATTGAATTAAAATCTTCTGGAACAAAATAAATAGTTTGAGATTTAATTAGAAAGTTAACTATTAAAAAAAAAAATATATACCTTATCATTAATTAGAATTTATAATTTGTTATTATATCACCGTTGTCATAGACATGAAATAAAAGAGTATGTTTATTTAATTCACTGACTTCTCTTCCAAGTACATCAACAACCTTAATTAATTTTCTACTATTAATATTTTCATTCAAACTAGTTTGGTCACACGCATCACCTATTCCGTCATTGTTTGAATCTTCTTGATTTGGATTATACTCATCAGGGCAATTGTCATTTTCATCACAAATATCATCTTCATCTAAATCACTAATACATTCACAATAACAATCTTCAATTATAATACAATCACTTTCAATAACATTTGTAAAAAATACAGTATAGGTAGCCGGATCTAAAAATCCACATTCACAGTCAACAACCATATTTTCAAAACTATTACATTCTTCACAAATTCCATCTTCATCCAGGTCTTGTAAACAGTTACCTTCACAATCATAAAACTCTGGTGCATATTCACAACTTCCATCATCATTCGTTACTAATTCATTGTAATTACATGCTAGAGGGTCTGTGCAGCCCTCTACTTCATCTCCATTACAAATTCCATCATTGTCAGCATCATTATCAATTACAACACCATCTTCACATGTATCACATATACCATCAACAAAAACACATGAACCATCATCAAAACCACCAGGTAAAATTGTAGAATCATAGTTGCAGGCTAGTGGATCTGTACAACCTGAATTACAACTTGAATTCCAAAATATATTTTGTTCTGGATCAGAGATTATACTGTAATCTGCCCAAAAATATTCACAGTCCTGTTGACTTACTGTTTGATCACATGTTTCAGTATTAAAATTATAACAACATGGAACAAAACATTCTCCACAATCATCTGATATTCCACAACTACCATCATCAATTATTGCATTTGGATTATAATTACAAGCATTTGAATCAGTGCATCCTAAATCTTCGCTATTTCCTAGATATATGTTTTCATCTCCCTCTTGATACTCAACATAGGCAAATGGAAGAAAAAACATTTCACAAGTTGTATAATCGCACCAATACATATTTTGAGGTGGTGAGTTAGGGTTTAGTGGATTACTAGCAGTATTATCATAAGAAGCATAAGCATGAAGAGTATATCCTTGAGGTAATTTTAACATATATTCAGGTTGATAAAAACTTTGCCAGTTAAAATCCCATTCAGGAATACTTATAATTGGAATTGTATCTCCATTATTTTCGGCATAAACAAGCCATGATTTTCCAATTAAATGCATGTGAGGTAAAATACTAATTAAACTAATATCTTCCTCTATTTCAAAAGAAACATAGTGTTCATATAATTCATTGGCTGGAATAAATAATTGAGTATCAATAATTGTTTCTACTTGTATTTCTCTTAAAACAGGTTGTTCTTTGAAAAATAAATTAACAGTAGATTGATCATACTGGTCTATAGGACTTGGTGCATAATGCATTTGAATAGATATATCTGCACCAGCAGGAAGTAACATCCCAACATCATTATTCCAAACTGGAGGAACCATTCCCGGAGTATATCCGGCTGATATCTGAGGAATTTCGCCTGTACAAAAACCACTTTCACATTCATAACCATACTCAGGAGTAGTAGCATCAATTGCTGCGCATGCACCATCATCAATATTGATTAAAACATGATGAACAGCAGCATAATTACCAGGGATAATTTCAATAGATTTTAAATATTTATCTTCAGGGAAATTTGTTTCAAAAACAAAAACTCTATAATCATCTTGATTATTTCCTTCAATCAAATATTCTTCCTCCATTGTGAAAACAGCATCAGGAATACCAACAGCCGAACCCTCCGGAAAATCTGGGATTTGTGCTTCAAGTAAAGGATCACCTTGTGGCATTCCATTGGTTACCCATTCGTTTATTAAATTTTTTTCATCATCTGTTAAACCTCTTTCTCCAAGAAAAGAAGAATATTCTGTATCAGCATGCCAAGGAGGCATATAATCAATAGCAGTTACATAATTAATCATATTTCCAAAAGCAGCCACCTCTAAATAATTTGTAAATGACATTGGGCCTGATTGTCCCGGTCTATGGCATTCAGTACAATTATTATATATAATTGATGAAATATCTTCACTAAAGTTTACTTGAGAAAATAATATAAATGGAAACGTTATTAAAGTAATAAATTTTTTCATGAAAGAAGGAGATTCGTTTAAACAAAGATAGAAATTTAAACTATCTTGATAAAATCGTCTCTATTGAACCTTATTCTTTTTCCATAAACACCATTTGATGCTCTTTTACCTGCGCTAATAACCATACAAATCTGGTCTGTCTTTGGAAGATTTAATAATGATTTAATTCTTGCAGAATCAATACCTTCCATTGGACAAGAATCATATCCAAATGCTCTTAATGAAAGCATTAAGTTTTGACAGGCTAACGCAGTTGTTTTTTGTGACCAAACTTTCATATCAGAAAAAGAAACTGGCTCTCTAGGGATGGGCTTTGAAAAGCTTAAAAAGAAAATTGCAATTTTTTTTAAAAAACCCTTTATTCCTAAAAATCCTTGGTCATAAGCTAGTGGTACTATTTTTTTATAATAATTTACAACAGCCTCAGGGGGATTACCTTTAGAACTCAATAATTCTAACATTTTCTTGCTGTTTTTTTTCCAAGCAGTTGGTTTGGCTACACAAACAATTAATTCTTGGGCTGTTCTAGCAGCTGGTTGGCTTAGACAATATTCAACTAATTTTTTCTTTTTTGAATTTGATTTTACCCAGTAAAATTGCCATGCTTGAAGATTTGATGAGTTAGCAGCAAGTAATGCTAAATCTAAACATTTTTGAATATCTTCTTCAGGAATTTTTTCATCATTATAGACTCTAACACTTCTTCTACTTTCAACTACTTTTATAAATTCTCTTCTATCTATTGAAGGAACTTTTTCATCTTGAGAAACATTTAATTCCTCTTTAAAAATATCTACCATAACTAAAATTTAATCCCAATTTTCTTGTAAATATAACCAAGTAACCAAGCCGGACCAATTAATAAAAATTGAATATCTTTTGCAAATGATGGTTTTTTACCTTCAATTTTATGACCATAAAATTGAAGTATCCAAGAAAATATAAAAATACAAATCGCTAAATACATTAAAACATCTCTACCAAAAACCGTATCCCAAAAATACACATCAAGTAAAACATATAAAGAAAAAATAAACATCCCGAGAAAAATTTTAAAAGATAATCTTAAATAAAAAAATAAACCCAAAATAATAACTATTGTACCAAAATGAAAAAAATTATATTCACTACCTATTTTCAAAAATTGTTGAGGAATTAGTGATAATAATGCTATAATACTCCAAAAAATTAGTGGAATGCAAATCCAATGTATAATTTTATTTGTTTTATTTTGATGACTTTGACCATATTCGTCAAACCAATCGTGTATTGTTTTCATATAAACTTAATTTTAATATTCTCCTCCACCCCCATCACCATCTTTTAGGTCATTGTTATTAATTGTACTTTTACCTTTTATAGGATCAAATTTTAACTTCCCAAACTTATATTTAAAATTTAATTGAACTGATCTAAATAAAATTTGATTATTTGAACGTTGTATAAAATTATTTCCAGATAATTCCGTTTCAAATGACTTATACTTATTCCATGGTTCAATTAAGCCAATTCCAATTGAACCTCTTTTATTGTTGAACTCTTTTTTTAATCCAAAACTAACCATGGAAAAACTTGGAATAGTACCTTGAATTGTTTGTCTTGGTGATCTGTACCATCCTCTGCATTCAAAAGTATAATTTTTTCCTAAATCAATTTTAGAATTTAAATACCATTTAAATACAAGTCTTACATCATCTACATTATGATTATCTACTGAATATTGCGATGATGAAACATTGTAAGTATAAATATCACCACCTCCTCTTATATTCATAATATTTGGTATTCTAATTGAACCAAAAAAATTAAACCCAAATGAGTTATTTGTTCCGATATTAAAGTAATTAGTGATTGAAGTGTCTCCAGAAATGGAAATAAAGTCTTCTATTATGTCATCTGTTTTTTTGTAATAAATGAAATAATTTGTCATAAAACCAGGTTTAAAACTACTGTAACCAAACTCAAATTGCTGGGTTATTTCTGGATTTAGATTTGGATTTCCAATTTTGATATTTTTAGAATCAGTAAAAACAATATTCGGATTAATGTAAGTCATACTAGGTCTCATTAATCTTTTTGAATAAGATAACTTTAATGTTTTAGAAAAATCTAATTTTTTTGATAGTACAAAACTTGGTAAAAAAGTATGGTATGTATTTTTATCTATATTTTGATTACTTAACTGATATTGACCACTAATTTTTGTTCCTTCATATCTTACTCCAGCTATTAAAGAAATATCCTTAGGAAACTCCATACTTGAAGACAGGTATCCTGCCCAAACTGATTGATCATAGTTAAAAATATCTGAGTTAGCACTAATTGAATTAGAATTTCCCTCTTCGCTTTCGTCTACAAAAAATATTTCTTGTGTGTTAGAATAATCAATTTCTCTCAGTCTATTTATGAATTTTCCTCCAAATTCAATTTCATAAGATTTAGAAATAGGGTGAATATAGTCTAATTGAAAAGTATATTCTCGACCTAAGCCATCACTCAGATTATCATAATCTAAACTATCAGTTTGTTGAAAGGTAGAGAAACCTTGATTTGTAAAACTTTCATCATTATTGAATTCTCTACCTAACTGAAAAGCAAATCTTAATTCTCGTTCTTCGTTATTTAAAAAAGTTTTAACAAGATCAGTTGTCCACTCTAGTTCAGTATCGGTATTAAGAGATTCTTGAAAAACATCGTAAATTCCCTGTATAGATGAATCATAATTATAATTACCCTCATTAGTTTTCCTATACCCCCCATACCAAAGACTAGATAAAATATTTAATTGAGGGTTGAATTCATAATACGCATCCAATGAAGAGTTATGCCCCACCCAATTACCTATGGTTTTGCCATTTGATTCCAAAACACTTAAACTCTCACCGTTCTCACCAGTTGTTTCTCTGAAATAAGTACTTTTTCCTTTCCTTGGCCATCCATATCTCCCACCAACTCTTCCACTAATACCAAATTTATTATTTCCGTAACTAAAATTTCCATTTGTTCTATTTACCCTAGTCCCAGTACTAGTTCCTAGTCCAGCTGTAAATCCTTCCAGCTTGTCTTGTTTTGTAATTATATTAACTATGCCCGCGTTACCCTCACCAGCATATCTAGCAGTTGGGCTTGTTATAACTTCAACACTTTTAATTTGTTCAGAAGGAATCATTTTAAGTACGTCAGCAACATTATTTCCTTTTAAAAAAGAAGATTCTTTTCCATTAAGTAAAAACTTAATATTTTGTGAGCCTCTCAAAGATACATTTCCTTCAATATCAACATCAAGGAGAGGAGCTTGACTTAAAACATCAATACCATCAAGAGAATTTTGACTTAAATCATTTTCAACATTGTAAATAATTTTTTCAAATTTATTTTCATAAATAGGCTTTTCATCAACTAAATTCATACCCTCTAACATATTTATTGTCAACTCAAGTTTAATATTTTTCAAATTGATTACATTAACATCTTTAGTAATTGATAATTCATTAATTTTTTTTGTTTCATAACCAACATAATTAATTTTCAAAGAGTATTTACCAACTTGAATATCTTCAAATAAAAACCGACCCTTTTCATCAGTAATTAAACCTTCTAAAATAGAATCATTTGAAAGTAGTGAAACGTTAGCAAATTGTAGGTTTTTTGAATTATCATCTTGAATTTTTCCATAAATTTTTCCTGTAGGTTTTTGATTATTTCCTTTAGACATATATTTACTATAATCTTGAGACAAACAAAATAATGGAATTAAAAAAAAAATTATATTTTTCATGTTAGTTATTTTTTTGATTTGATTTAATCCTATACTTATTAACTAAAGGGTCCATAGAAAAAAACCATAGTGGGGGAAAAAAAGCTAATACCATCATACCTGGATATCCACTAGGATGTTTAGGTGCATTTGATATATTTTCTAATTTTTGATATTTTTTTGATGCTTTCAAGTGGTGGTCTGAATGTAACGTTAATTGATGGAGTAATAATCTTCCTACAATAAAATCTGAGTTCCAGGAATGAAATTCAGATAATGCCTCGTGTCTACCATTTGATTTTAAATTTCTTACTAACCCATAGTGTTCAACATAATTTATTGTTTCAAGTAAAATAATTCCAAAAAAAGCAGAAAATAAAAACATTATACCGGAATAAATATTTATGTAGAAGATGGTGAAAATTAAAAATAGTTGAATTAAAGTAAACTGAATCATTTCATTATTAAGTGAAAAAAAATATTTTTTTTTCATCTTTAGTCTTTTAAATTCAATTTTCCAGGCAGATATATATTGAAAAATAATTGATCTAATAAAAAAGAGATACAACCATTCACCTTTTCGTGCTGTTGCTGGATCACTGTGTGTACCAACCCTTACATGGTGTCCTTTGTTATGTTCAATAAAAAAATGCATATATAAGCTTGTTAAGAGTAGTATTTTAGCCAAAAATTGCTCGAACTTATTTGACCTATGACCTAATTCATGAGCTATATTGATTGAATGGCCACATAAAGTTCCCATTGCTAAAACTTTTCCAACTAGTTCATAAGTAGATAAATCATAATAGTTGATTACAAATAGAAAAAAAATCAGTGATACTATTTGTAAAAGAACTGTAAAATAAAGTATAAAGTCATAAATTAAACTATCTTTTTTAGTATCTAAATCTTGAAAAAACTTAAAACCAGGTGGAGTTAAAAGTTCTAAAATTGGTAGAAAGACAAAAGCAAATAAAATTAATGAATAAGAAAATAATCCAGAGTAAAAAAAACTAACCCAACCAAAAACAAAAAAAATATAAGAAAATGTGTATTGAAGTGGTATTAAACTTTTAATCAAAGTAAAGGGATTCATAAATCAAATTTAAAAGTATTTTATTAATAGATACTAAAAAAACTATTTTTTATAATGATAATTACATAAACCTAAAATTGGTTTATCTATAAATAATCCTATTTTACATTTTCTCTCTCTAAGAATTTCAATAATTTTATCCTTTAAAATTAATGATACTGAACCAAAAAAATTAATGTCATAATCTCTAAAATTTGGTATAGAAAAAACGTGAATATTCAAAAAATCTAATAATCCATTCTTTAAAATATTAGAAATAAATGGGTCGGTTTGATATTTAGCTAAAAATGGGAAAAAAGAAGATAGAAAAAAATTTGGTCTTTCACTTTGATAAACACTATTCATTATCTTTTTATAAGAAATGTCAAAATTTTTTTCAAAATTACTTTTTAAATTTCTAGGTAACTGGTTAGTCAAGTAAAGGTTTAAGATTTTTTTTCCAAAATAATTACCACTTCCCTCATCTCCTAAAATAAAGCCTAAAGAAGGAACTGATAATTCTATATCCTTTCCATTATAAATACATGCAATGGACCCGGTACCTAAAATACAATTAATACTAGTTTTTTTAGAGTTAACAGAGTAACATGCACCTAATAAATCATGTTCAATATGAATATTTGAATTTAAAAAAAATGAATTTAAGGAATCAAATATTATGTTTTTCTTTGAATCGTCTGAACACCCTGCTCCATAAAAAAAAACTTTTCTTACAGATTTTGAAATTTTTAATAAATCAAAAGAGGAATTTAACTCATCTGTGATTCTTTTAGAGTCAATATAATAAGGGTTTAAGCCTATTGTTCTAATTATTTTGAACTGATTTGTTGATTTGTCAAAATAAGCCCAATCAGTTTTACTTGAACCACTATCAGCAATTAGTATCATTTGTATAATGTTAAATTATCAATATAGTTATTAGTCAAATGACTTATTTTCTTATTACCAACTAAATAGCTAATAAAGCCCCCTTTTTGTGATGCTAATAATCCTTTTTCAGAATCTTCAAAAACTACACACTGAAATGGTTTTAAACCAAGTAGCTCTGAACATTTTAGAAAAACTTTTGGATTTGGTTTTGATTCAGGAATATCATTTGCATCAACAATAACATCAAAATAATGATCACATTTAATTTTTTTAAGTATATATTTTGCATTTTTACTTGAGGATGCTACTCCTAATTTTGACTTTCCGTGGGTTATAAGAAAATCTTTTACTCCATACATTAAATCATCGGAGCTTACACTTTCAATTAATTTTAAATAAATATCATTTTTCTTTTTTAATAACTTTTGTTTATTTGACTCAATAACTTTATGAACTGAAGATAGGTAATCAACTGACTCTAATCTACTTAAACCTTTTATTTCTTCATAATCTGATTCAGTGAAATTTATATCAAAATCTTTTAAACTTTTCTTCCATGATAAAAAATGATAGTTATTTGTATCAATAATTACACCATCAAAATCCAATATAAATCCTTTAATCATAAATTTATTTCAATTTAGATTTTAATGTTATAATAGAATCAATATTGTAAGGATCTACATTTTTTTTACCTGCTAAATAAAAAGAAACAAAATCTAATAAATTAATCAAATATAAATATTGAAAATATAAATCCCCATGATCCATAATTATTAACTCTGAACTAATTTTTTTTTGCTTTAAATAGTCAAGAGTAAAATCAATTCTTTTATGATTTTTTTTGATATCTAAATGACTTTTTATGAATAATGAAATAAAATTTGAGTTTATATCTTTGTTTGATAAATCCCATCCAACAATTTCATTATGATTCATTTCAGGAATTATATTAAACCAACAAAGATTTTTTGAATTTTCATTTAATTGTTGTTTGAATCTTGTTACAAGTCCGACAAAAAGATTAGATGAGTAAATTATTGGAACTTTATTATAAATCTTAACAGATAATTCTTTTGCTTTTTTTATAATTTCTGCTTGACTTTTAGAAAGTTGCTTTGAGGAATTTTTTAGTTTCATGAAACTGGTTCTAGAAATGATTCCATATTTATATAAAATTGAAAATAATGCATAAATTGAAAAACCCAAAGCTTCTCTTGGTTGATATCCTTCAGGTAAATAAGTAAAATTAATTTTATTTTTATTACAAATCTTTAAAATTTTTCCACCAGAAGAAACACATTCTGGAATAAAACCTTTATTTATACAGAGTTTTAAAATATTTAAAGTTTCTTCGGTATTTCCAGAGTACGAAGAAATTATAATTAATGTTTCTTTTGAAACCCAATTGGGAAGTTTATATCCGTGATTTACAATAATTGGTATTTTAATATCTTTTTTAAGTAAATCACTTAATATTAGGGCTCCTACACTAGATCCGCCCTGACCAACAATTAGAATAGAATTAAATTTATTCTTTGTTAATTTTATGGAATTAAAATTTGAAAAACTATTAATTAAATGGTCTGGAAAAGATTTTATATTTTCTTCCATTAGGATTTTTGCATGATTTCAGAAGCTTCTTCTAAACTCATTAGTTTAACTTTTAAAGTTTTAGATTTTCCTTTCCTCAAGACTTCAACATTAATATAATCACCAGGATTTTTTTGTAATAACTTTTCTTGTAACTGAGGAATTGTATTTATAATTGATCCATCAATTTTTTGCATTACATCTCCTTCTTTAATTCCATTTTTTTCAGCTGTACTATTACTAGTATATCCACTGATGTAAATTCCTCGAATATCTTTATCTAAATCAAATTTCTTACAAAGATCAGGATTTAATTCCTGAATAAATACACCTAGTAAAGCTCTTTGAACTGCTCCATATTCTATTAAATCACTACAAACTTTATTTGCAATATTTGAAGGAACTGCGAAAGAATAGCCCTCATATCCCCCACTTCTACTTGCAATAGCGGTATTAATCCCTATTAGGTTACCGAAAATATCAACTAGAGCACCTCCACTATTTCCTTGGTTTACTGCAGCATCCGTTTGTAAAAAAGATTCAACAGAAAACTTTTCACCTCTCAATATATTAATATTTCTAGCTTTAGCACTTATAATTCCAGAAGTAACTGTAGATTTTAAATCTAAAGGATTACCTACTGCCAGTACCCATTGTCCAACTTTGACTAAGTCTGAGTTTGAGAAATTTAAATAATTTAAATTCTTTTCCTTAATTTTTAAAACTGCTATATCAGTTGAGGGGTCTTTACCAACCAGTTCAGCATCAAATAATCTAGAATCATTTAATGTTACTTCAAACTTGTCAAATCCTTGAACAACGTGACTATTTGTTATAATATATCCATCTTCTGAGATTATAACACCAGAACCCATACCTGAGGAAGGTTTTCTAGGAGCATCAAAAAACCCCCAACCTCCTCCAAAAGGATCAAAATCAAAAGGGTTGAATTCTATTCGATTACTTTCATTTTTTGTTTTTTCTAGACTAGATTTTATATGAACAACTGCCTTAGTTGCTTTTTCAGAAGCAGAAGAAAAATCAAAATAATTATTCGTGTTTACAGGGCTAGAAAACTCTACTGGTGTATTTTGTTCCTTAATAATAATAGTTTCTGTTTTTTTTGGAGAAATAATTGTGATTAAAATAAAAATAACAGATAAAACTAGAGACGTTAAACCAACAGTAAAAAAGATTTGTGTTTTTTTCATATTCATTTGTAAATATTATTATTGTAATTTTTAACTAAAATTATAAAGAAATATTATAAAATTAAAAAGATTTTTTATCTTAATTTAAACTTTTTTACAGCAGTATTATCATTAAAAATTTCAATTTGAATTCCATCAATATCCTTAGTTAATTCTTTACCTAAAATATCAATAACTTTTATAAGTTTTTTTTGATTATTAGAAACGTCCAAAGTTGATGATATTAAATCATTATTATAATTAAATGATGGAGATTGAATAACAAAATCTCCAAATCCGTTAGGGACACGTGCAAAACCTTGGTCTGTTTGTTGCTCACCAAACACACAATTATCAATTAAATTTAGATTTTGATCAGATAAATATACTGATTCTCCAGAGGCAGATAATTTAAATGTAGCATGATTATAATCTCCTTGATCTTCTTCATCATCATCCGCCCAAACAATGAAATATTGGTCGGGGTCTAAAGTAACATCTGGAAAAGTATATTTTGTTAAATTATTTAGATCATCAGATAGAAAATAACCTGACAAATTTATTGACTCATTTCCTTTATTATAAATCTCAATCCAATCATCAAATTCTCCAAATTCATCAACAGCAGTAAAATCATTAGAAGCCATAATCTCATTAATAACAATATCACTGAACAAATCTTGATTCATTTTTACTTGATATATATATACATCATGTTCAGCTCCTTCGGGATTATATTTCCTAACACCATTTTTATCAATTGTTTCTATGTAGAATCTAATATATTGACCAGGATCATGAGCAGGAATATTGTAGAAATAATAATTCAAATTATTTTCCATTTGCACTTTTTCAAAATGACCTGTAAACCCAGAACCGTAATATAAATTTACTTGATCTACTAAATCTGGAGAATCTAAAATTACTGAAACTAAAGTTTCATCTAAAGAGCTTGGTTGAGAAAAATTAACACCATTAACAGAATAAATAACACTTTCAAATTCTACGGTTTCCTGATTAACCTCATCATTTGATAATAAATAAGATTTTCTTTCTTGAAAATATTCTTTTAATTCTTCTACTTCATTTAGAAAATCAACATAAGAATATATCTTTTGGGGATCATTATAAACACTTTGATTAATGAATTCAGCATAATAATCAATTAAATTATTAATATAATTTTCCTCAAAACATTGATTTAAAATAGTTCTAAAATGAGCTAAGTACCTTTGTCTAAATTCTGGTATAGCTAACAATTTATTTAAAAGAGCAAAATCAGAGTTATTTTCATTATAAAATGGACTCCAATTAGTATTACCAAATACTGTATTTCCATCATATTCAATTGGTAATATCCTATCATTAAATTTATCGAAATAAACATAATAATCCATTCCTCCCTTGTTTATGTAACTGTCATCATCTGAAAATATAATTTCAACAGCTAAATGCCATAAAGCTGCATCTAAATCAAGACGTTCGTTAATATCATTGTACTGATCTTCATAATTTTCAACATTTTCAATAGCTATACAAGCATTTACTAAATCTTGCCAAGGATCATTTTTGTATGACTTTTTTAAATTATAATGCTCTAAGTAGTAAGAAGTGTCGATTCCAAGAAAATTTAGAGAAGATGTACCTGCTCCAAAATTTGGCCCCCCTCCTCCAGGACCCCCTCCTCCAGGACCTCCACCTGTAAAAGAATCCCCACAACCAGGAGCCTCACTATTTGGGTTTTCAGCTCTCCATCTAGTACACTCATCATCAAAAAACCACTCCCCAGCATGTTTTTTATCTAATTGTTGAATGTTTGGATAAATACCCCAGTCCTCATCGTTAATCATTAATTTTATGAAGTTTACTTGAGCAGAAGGAATATAATTTCTAGATAATTTTGAAAAAATAAATTCTCTTAAAAAACTAGGATCTTGGTAGCAATTATTTAAGTTTAATGTTTCATAACCGTTAATATTTTGATTTGTTTGCCAATCAAGCTCAATATTAAATGACTTTTTATCTGTATCAACATTATTACCTCCAGGACCTCCTCCTCCAGGACCTCCTCCTCCAGGACCACCACCATTTTGAGAACCATTTGTATTTGCATATGAAGTCTGACCTTTAAATCTTACACCAACGTTTTCAAATGTTTCTCCGTCATAAATCAAAGTTGCTGGAATATTAATTTTATCACAATAATTATTATGTAAAATGTCCCAGAAATTTGGTTGATCAAAATATAAATAAATAGTTTTTATTTCTGATTGATCATAAAAACCACCTAGATCCAATCCTCCTCTTATTAATCTATTTCCATCCTCAGAAAAATAGTACTGACTCGGTAGGTTTTGAGAAAATAAAAAAAATGAGTAAAAAAATGATAAAAAAATAAAACTCTTCATAATAAGCTAACTAATGTATTATCTTCTGGAGTTTAATTTTGCTAATAATCTCAAAATTTCTAAGTATAACCAAACTAATGTAACTAATAAACCAAATGCACCATACCATTCCATATATTTTGGAGCTCCTTTTTCAGCCCCTTCTTCAATAAAGTCAAAATCCAAAACTAGGTTCAATGCAGCAATTACCACTACGAACAAACTAAAACCAATACTTATAAGAGAAGCATTGGAAGGATCCATAATTGGCATCGAAGCGCCAAATAAAGACATGATAAAAGAAGCTATATAGACTAAAAAAATTCCACCAGTAGCAGCAAAAATTCCTAATTTAAAGTTTTCAGTGGGTTTAATAATTCTAGTCTTGTAAGCAAAGAGTAGAGATGCAAAAATACTAACAGTTAATAAAATAGCTTGAGAAACTATTCCAGGATAAAAAGCTTCTTTATAAATATAGGAAATGCCCCCCAAAGCTAATCCTTCTAAAATTGCATAAATCGGAACAGTAATTGGTGCCCATTCTTTTTTAAAAATTGTAATCATAGCTACAATAAAACCACCTATAAAACCTGGCCAAATTAACCAACTGTAATCAGGAGAAAATGTAAAAGAACCTGCCGCAACCAATAAAAATAAACTAAAAGCAGTTTTATTAACTGTTCCTTGTAGCGTCATTACTTCTCCTTGGGAAGTAATAGATTTATTAAATACTTCAGATGTCAAAGCAGGATTACCAGACCTGCCTAAAGATGTTGAAAGTTTACTCATGTCAAAAAAAAATTTAGTTAAACAAATGTACGATTTAAGAAACTTTTATACAAGATGCTACTTGTTTTGCTTTTTTGACTAAAAAATCTACAGATTCAGGACCATAAGATAAAGCAACTCCCATTCTCCTAAATGGTCTACTACTTGGTTTTCCAAATATTTTATAGTCAGTATTTTTAAAACAAGCTGCTTTTTTAAAACCACTAAATAAAGGATCTTTACTGTTTTTTTCTGCCAAAATAACAGCACTTGCTCCATTTTTTAATAAAGGAATTTCTAAAACTGGTATTCCTAAAATAGCTCTAGCATGTAACTCAAATTCTGAAAAATTTTGAGTATTAGCTAGAGTAACCATACCTGTATCGTGAGGTCTTGGAGATAATTCAGAAAAAATAGGACCATTTTTAGATATAAAAAACTCAACACCCCAAATTCCTGATCCCTCTAAAGATTTTGTAATTTTAGCAGCTATTTTTTGAGCAGAATTTAAATGTTTTTCATTCATATCCATTGGCTGCCAACTTTCTTGGTAATCCCCCCTTTCTTGTCGATGACCAATTGGTGGACAAAATAATGTATTACCATTTTGTTGAGTCAGAGTTAATAATGTTATTTCATAATCAAAGTTAACAAACTCTTCTACTATAACTTCTACTAGATCTCCTCTTGAACCATCGATTGCATAATTCCAAGAATCTTCAATTTCTTCATATTTTTTAATTGTAGATTGGCCTTTACCAGAACTAGACATTAATGGCTTAACTACACATGGAAAGCCACAATAATCAACTGCACATCTTAACTCATCAAGAGATTTAGCATATTTATACTTTGCAGTTTTTATATTTAATTCATTTGCAGCTAAATCCCTTATTGATTTTCTATTCATTGTATAATTTGCAGCTTTTGCTGAAGGAACCACTTGTATTCCATTATTTTCATACTCATACAACCTTTCAGTTCTTATTGACTCAACTTCTGGTACAATTATATCTGGATTATGTTTTTTTACTATTTTATCTAATTCTTCTCCATCAAGCATATTAATCACCTCAAATTCATTTGAAACTTGCATTGCAGGTGCATTAAAATAATTATCTACAGCAATTACATGCTGGCCCAATCTCTGACAAGCAATTACAAATTCTTTACCCAATTCACCAGACCCTAAAAGCAATATTTTTTTTTTCATTTTATTAATATTTAAAAACTAATAAGATTTTTAAAATAATGTTTTACGTCTTAGAAATTATTTTATATTAACAATTATATTATTTATTAAAAAAATAAAACATTATTAAAGTGAAATTAAACAAAATTATTCCAATTCTAATCCTACCAATATTTATTTTTAGCCAAGAAAAAAATAAATCATTTGAAGAAAAAATAAATTATTATAAATCAAAATTTGAAATTAACTGTGTAACTGAAAAAGCAACTGATAACAAAGGAAATGGTTTAGAAATTTTATACGGAACCAGAAATTTTAGATCAATTCTTCACGGAATAGCTTATAGAGGAGGTGGGAATAATTATTATCACAAAAAAAATAAAAGAGGAAATAAAAACCCATTACCTCAAGACGGGCTTGAGAACTTGTTAGAACAAGATTTCTCTAATATTGTTTATTTATACAAAACAAATTGGAATACTGCTCCTCGATTTGTAGAAAAGGGTAACAAAAGACTAGATTATTATCAGTTAAGCGGTAATGACAAAGAATCAAGAGACTCAATACTTTTAATGGTTTATGAAGCAATAAATAATAATGAGTTAGGACCTATATATTTACATTGTTGGAACGGTTGGCATCAATCGGGATACATTTCAGCTGTATTATTGAAACAGTTTTGTGGATTTTCGACTCTTCAAAGTTTACATTATTGGGAAGACTGTGCAGATAGTTGGTCGAAAGGGTATGACAGAATAAAAGATGCAATTATCAATTTTGAACCAATTGAAAAATATAAAATTGAAAAAAGTAAAGCTGATTTAATTTGCCCATGTTACGAAGATCTCAGAAAAGATGACACAATTAAATATGTAAGTCAATCCATGGAAGTATTAGATCTCAACCTTCCTTTTCCAAGTGGGGGTTTTGATTTAGAGCCATCAGTATCTACATTTTTAGATGAATATGGAAATATGTTAAAGAAAAGGCCTGAAGTAACTATAGAAATTCAAGGTCACTCAGATCATATTGGAGATGAAAATAAAAATAAAATTCTTTCAGAAAAAAGAGCAAAAAAAGTTCATGATTATTTAATAAAAATTGGTGTAGACTCAACAAAAATTAATTACTATGGCTATGGAGAAACACAACCTATTATTTATTGTGATGATAAAAAAAATAAATGTTCAAAGGATGAAATTTCAAAAAATAGACGTGTAACATTTAGAATAAAATCAATAGAGTGTAAAATAAATTTCGAAAAAGAAAAAGACAATATTCCAAATAAAGATAAAGAATGGTTAAATGAAATATTTGACTTTTTATCATCTGACAAAAATATAAAAATTGAAATTCAGGGTCATGCAGATGGAGGAACAGGTAGTGATTTTGTAAATCAAGAAATATCTGAAAACCGAGCTAGAAAAGTATATGAATATTTAAAAAATAAGGGTTTTAATATTAAAAATGTTTCTTGGAAAGGTTATGGTTCAAAAAAACAAAAATATTATGACACTAGAGACAGAAGAATTGAATTAAATATTACTTATCCAAAAAAAAATATTAATCAAACAAAAAGATATCACACAATTAAAAAAGGAGATTCATTAAGCAAAATTGCATTAAAATATTATAATGACTACAATAAAATTTCTAAACTAATTAAACTCAATAAAAAAACTTTAAAAAATGGTGAGAGAAGTATTTTGATAGTTGGGGGAAAACTTAGGATAAGATGATAAAAATATTTTCTTTATTATTAATTAATATTTCATTTATCTTTTCTCAAGTAGTTGATTCTTCACTCATTTATAAAGAAATTGATTCTCTAACTTTTAAAAAAGAAGTTTTTTATGACTCTTTACAATTTAGTGAATGTTTTAAAATATCACATAATCCGTTAATTTATGACTCAATCATTAATTTAAAAGCAAGTATATGCGAAGGAACTTTACTTTATTTAAAAAATAGTTTAAATGAAAAAAGAAAAAAGGAATTTCCAGATTCAATGAAAATTGAAAAAACAACATCTCTATGTTTTTTTCAAAAAACAAATGATTCAATTAAAGAATTAGGTTGTCACACATTCATAATTGATTTTAAAACAAATTTCCATGTTGTATCACTCATTATTAATAATAGTGATTTTTTAGGAGAAAGTCGCGGTATATATGCTAAAGGACACAATGCATATTGGGATACAATTGAGAAAAGACATATGAATGCCAACTTTTCAAAAAAATGGGAAAGAAAATTAAATGTTGAGATATTTAATAGCAAAAATATTCAAATCTTAAATCAGAATTCTGGAGTCAGAATATTTGGGGGGATGACAAAATATGGGAAAGAAAAATCTTTAAGATTAATTGCAAGAGAACAATACGGAAAAAAAAGATTCAATGCAGATTTATTCGGTGTTGGAGAAAAAAAATATAAGCAATTTGTTCTTAGGCACTCAGGAAATGATCATAATAATACGAGATTTAAGGATAGTTTTTTAACTTCAATTATCTCTGAAGAAGGTACTGATGTTCAAAAATCAACTCCTGCCCATCTATTCATCAACGCAGAATACTGGGGGGTGTATAACATAAGAGAAAAAATCAACGATCATTACATAATAAACAATTATAATATAAAATCTGACAGTCTTACAATTTTACAGGGATTAAAAACAGTTGAATTTGGTAGTAATAAAAGCTATGTCAAATTAAGAAACTATATCAAAAAAAATAATTTAAAAGATAGTATTCATTATCATAATGTACAAAAAGAAATGGATACAAGAAATTATATCAATTGGTGGATATTTCAACTTTTTATAGCAAATAATGACGCAAGGGGAAATATTAGATTTTGGAAATCAGGCTTGTTAGACAATAAGTTTAGATGGATTGTTTATGATACAGACCTAGGTTTTGACTTGGGGGATCATAGAAATAACATGATTAAAAATTTTACCTCCCCTTATATGACACATTGGTACAATCCCCAGTGGGCAACCTTTCTCTTAAGAAATTTATTAAAAAATAAAGATTTTGAGACTGATTTTATCAATCAATTTTTTTGGTTAAAATCAAGTAAATTAAATACAGAATACTTGACTAATAGAATTGATTGGTTTGAAAATATTTATGATGATGAAATGAAAATTCATTTTACAAGATCACCAAATAAATCAATGAGTGACAGATGGTATCATTTAGAAGGAATTGGCAGAAATTATGATTATTGGAAAAAGGAAGTAAATAAATTAAAATTATTTGCAATTAAAAGACCTGCTTATTTCCTTAAACATTTAAAACAAAAATTTAAAATTGAAACATATTTATTGAATCTAAATATTGTTGGAAAAGAACATGGAACTGTACTCATAAATAAAAATACACTAGAAAAAAGTAATCTCACTACACTGTTTTCAAAAAACCATAAACTTCCAATTAATGTAATACCAAACGAAGGTTATCAAACAAATTTTAACCAAAAGTTTATTCAAACAAAGAAAGATACTTTAGATATTAATATAACTTTTGAAAAAATACCAAAAAAATATTGGTGGAGAGAAGACTAAAAAATATCGTAATATCTAATCAATTATAATAGGAATTTTAAGAACATGGTTTTTTGTTTCTAAATTCACAATATAAGTACCCTTTATTAAAGTTAAATCAATAGTTTTAACAGAGTTTTTTACATAACCATCTATTAATTCATTATAAACCTCTTTTCCTAATATATTAAATACTCTAATATTAAATTCCACTTGATCCTCATTTAAAACTATATTAAATGAACCTTTATTAGGATTTGGATAAAGACTTATATACAAATTCAATTCTTCTTCAATATTGACATTATTGTAAAAATCTCCACATATTTCTATATTATCGTAATAAGTAAATCCAGAACATGGTGTTCCTGTACAAAAACCAAATAAATTTAATGCATCTAAAACACTTGATGCTCCTGCTGAACCATTACTCCAAGCCCAAGAAGAAATCATTTCACCATTGTAATAAAGAGTAATAAGATCATTATCAATATCTATTTCATGACGAACCTCTACCCAAGTATCATATATAGCATCAAAATATACAAGCTGATCAAGATTTATATAAGATTGATCTCCTGAACTAGCTGAAGCGAAGAAAACCTCAAATGCCCAATTAGAATTAGCAGCAGCATAATTATGTAACATATTGTAATAAGCTCCAGCATCATCTGTAGAAGGTATATACATATAAAATATCACCTCTCCTGATCCAGCATTTATTTCAGGATTAAGATCCCAAACCAAATCATCATTCTGTTCAACAAGAATTGATTGACTATCATCTAAGTAAGTATTCATTGAAAAATCTACAACATCAACACCTGAGTTTCCATTATCCCAACCAATCCAATCGCTAGACTGAGAATCAATATTTCCAAGATTATAATTGCCAAATGATTCTAGTATTTGTTGATTTATACAATCATCCCAAGGATATTCACAAGAGCCATCATCTAGTATCGCATCCGGGTTATAATTAATTGCATTAGATTCTGTACACCCCTCCGTATATTCATCAATACATGAATTAAAAGTAAAATCATACCCCTCTTCGTCTGTCCAAGTCCAAATAGCACAGCAACCATCACAATAATCATCTACACAAGTTGCTCCAGGAAAAGGTGAAGGTGATGTAGAACATGGTGACACAAAACAATCAACACCATAATCACAACTACCATCATCAGTTGTAGCATCAGGATTGTAATTACATGCCTCTTCTTCTGTACAGCCTGCAGTACCTTCACTACAATCTCCACAAGATTCAGGACAAATTTCATAAACACTGATACCAAAACCAATTCCGGCAATAAAATCAGATAAATCTGCATCACAAGCCAGTATTGCAAGTTCAGAACAAGAAGTTCCATATTGTTCTAATATACCGTCTGGATCATCTTCACAATCTGCAATAACTTCACATGCACCCATGGTAAAATCAAAAATGTTATTACATGCTGCTTCTCCAGAATTACTATATGTAACACCATCGCATCCACAAACAGGGTCTACAACAGTCATAAACACACAACCAGGAATCAACTCAGCAATACAATCATCTCCTCCTTGATTGCAATCCCATTCTAATATCGTTTCATTACCAAAAGAATCCGAATAAATTGTAATTCCAGAAGCTTCAGCTACACAAGAATTAGAGTACTCTAAACCATCACACCCGATTACAGGGTCATATATTAAAGGGCATATAGCCATAGGTTCAATCCACTCTAGATTAATACAACAATCTCCTATAACTTGAGAGTTTGAAAATTGAAAACTAAGTATTGTAATAAAAAGTAAAAATTTCTTCAACATATAATATTTTAATAATTTAAAACTAAGTTAATTAATTAAACCTTAATTTAAAGATTTGAAAAACTATTTCATAAAATCACTAATCAATGTATGAAAATGATGAACTCCTGTTTCCATTGATGGTGAAAACCTTCCCTTATCATAAAATCTAGACTTAACTCCCCTTTGAACAGATTCAACTATTTCTTCATCCTCTTTTTCTACTTTATCTAAATCTGAACCAGCTCCCTTTTTTAATTTTGTCTTATCCCAAACAAATGATCGAAATTCAATTTTTGTTAAATCTTTAGAAATGGGCTTGACAATATTTAATGATAAACCCCAAGGATAAAAATTAAACATCATGTTTGGAAAAATCCAAAAGTAATATGCTATGATATTTTTTCCGTAGTCTGAAGATGATTTAGGTAAATTAAAACAGTCTTGTCCTCTCTTTCCAATTCCAAGTTGTAAATTTGAATACGGAAATAGTTCAACTGAATATTCGTCATATTCAAACTTCTTAGCTAAATCATGATGTACAAAAGGAATATGAAAACCTTCTAAATAATTATCACAATATAAAGCCCAATTTGCCTTTACTTCATAATCCTTAGATAGTTTTGGTTCAAAAACAAAATCCTCAATTGGCATCCATCCAATTCTTTTATCCATTTCTGAAAAAAAGTGATCAATTCTTAGCTTATTGTTTAACGAACAAAAAATAAACTGTCGCCAGTTAGACACATTTATTTTTTTTAAGTCGTCTTTGGGTGATGGGAAACCTTCTACATTTTCAAACTTAGGCATATAAACACATTTACCTTTAGAATTAAACCTTCTTCCATGATATCGACAATAAAAATTACTTGAAAAAACGGAGTGTTTTTCAACTAAAATATTTCCTCTGTGGGTACAAACATTTGAAAAACAATTAACACTATCATTATTTTTAATAATAACCAAAGGTTCATCAATAAATTTATCTAGATAGCTAAAGGGAAAGGCGTTTTTCTCAGCAAGATTAGATTCGTGAGTGACAAACTGCCAAGTATTTTCAAAAATTTTTTTTGACTCAAAAAAAACAAAATCTGATGTGTAAAACTTACTATCTATAGTACTTGATTTCTCTATTTTTTTGTTTACCAGCACGTAAAATTAAAGGGATTCTATTTGGGACTTAATCCTTCTCATGTTTTTGATATCTCCTACCTTATAATATATTTCTTTTAAAACATTGAGAATCATAACGTTATCTGGTTGTATTTCTATACATTTTTCTAAATGAGGAATGCTTTCATTATATAGATTGTTTCTTCTTTTTTTGTAATTATTATATTTTTTTTGATCGCTTGAGCTAGAACCAAGATTATTCATTTTTGTTATTAAAGAAGTGGTTTCATCTAAATACATACTAGCTAGATTGTTATGAGCGTCAAAATAATTTGAATCCAATTGAATAGCTTGTGTATATGACTTTTTAGCACCTTCATTATCTTCTAGTGACTGTAACGCTGTCCCAAGAGCAAAATGAAGTGTTGGGTTTTTAGAATCAGATTCTAAGGCACTGTATAAACTATTTTTTAGTCCTTCTTTATCATCAATAGATATATAAAAATTAACTTCTCTATTAATTATATCTTGAGAATTAGGAATGTTAGTTCTAGCAGAGTTAATAGCAGAAAGTAGTAAATCATTATCACCATTTTTTTCTAAACAAACTAATAATCGAATTTGAAACTTTTCGTCTTTTGGATTTAATTCAACTAATTTTCTAGCTTGCTCTAAGGCTAAAATGTCAGCATCAGGTGTCCCAACATCAGAAAATAAAAGACATGAATTAAATAATGAGGCTGTATCTACAACTCCAATTGATTGATTATTTCTAATATTATAAGTTTTTAAAAATAAGTTAGCTGAGTTAAATAAATTTTCTTTAGCTGAGGTCTTATCAGTTTCAAAAAGTTCTAATGCTTTATTGTAATTTTCGTCAGCTAGGTTTAAACACTTTATTGCACATAAATTTAAGGCATTAACTGATTTTTTTTGAAGACCACCTTTTGCATTTAATTTAATATCAGATTTAAATGATTCAACAGAGATGTCTAAGTCACCCAAAGCTAAATATATCTGTCCTCTGTAATGCCAAAACTTTGATACCAGTTTTGGCTTAAATGAGTCTACTCCTTTTTCCATAAATTTATTATATGCATTATCAATTAATTGCTTAGCAGCTAAAGTATCCTTCTTTTGAAATGCTAAAATTGAACTAGTTAAGTCAGATTTTTGTGCACTTATTAGTGAAAAAAGTAAAAAAAATAAAATAGTAATTCTCATAATTTAAATTTAAATTCTTAGTATTATTTAATCATTAATATCATCTACACCTTCTGTGTTATTATCTAAAATTTCAGGTGGATTATTTGAATCTTCTGAAGAAAAATTATTTTCATCAGTTAGCTTATCTGAATCCATAACTGGATTCTTTAAATTATCTAAATTTTGTTCTAAGCTATCTTCTTTCTCTTCATCCGAAATTTCAACTTTAGCAACAGCAGCGATTATGTCGTCATTTTTTAAATTAATTAATCTTACTCCTTGAGTTGCCCTACCCATAACACGCATGTCATCAACTGACATTCGAATAGTAATACCTGATTTATTTATTATCATCAAATCATCACCATCTTTAACATTTTTGATAGCAATTAGATTCCCTGTTTTGTCTGTTATATTTATTGTTTTAACTCCTTTACCCCCTCTGTTAGTGGTTCTATAATCATTTACTTTTGAACGTTTTCCATATCCATTTTCAGAAACAACTAATACTTCAGTTTCAACATCATCAACACATATCATTCCAATTACTTGATCTTTTTCGTTAGCAAGTCTTATTCCCCTAACTCCTGTACTTCCCCTACCCATAGAACGAGCTTTTTCTTCATTGAACCTAATACACTTACCAGATTTTAGTGCCATCATTATATCCATCGAGCCATTGGTAAGTTTGGCTTCTAATAATTGATCATCTTCTCTGATATTAATTGCTTTTATTCCATTTTGGCGTGGTCTTGAATATGATTCAAGAGAGGTTTTTTTAATTACCCCTTTTTTTGTACACATTAGAATATAATTTGAATTTATATAGTTTTCATCTTTTAAATTATCAACGTTAATGAAAGCCATAATTTTATCCTCAGAAGGTATATTAATTAAGTTTTGAATAGCACGACCCTTTGCTGTCTTTGAACCTTCAGGTATCTCATAAACTTTTAACCAGAAACATTTTCCGTTCTGAGAGAAAAACAACATATAATTATGATTAGTCGCAATAAAAATATGTTCTAAAAAATCTTCATCTCTAGATGATGCTCCTCTATGGCCTACACCTCCTCTATTTTGTTGTCTATACTCAGATAGTGGTGTTCTCTTGATGTAACCTAAATGGGAAATTGTAATAACAACTTTTTCATTTGGAATCATATCTTCAATACTCAAGTCTGCACTAGAATATTCAATTTGGGTTCTTCTTTCATCACCAAATTTTTCTTTAACGTCTTTGAAATCTTCAATCAAAATACTTAATCTTAAGTCTTCATTATTAAGAATCTCATTAAGATTTTTAATTTTATCCATTAATTGTTGGTGTTCAAATTTAATTTTATCTCTCTCTAAACCAGTTAACTTTTGTAATCGTAAATCAAGAATCGCCTTTGCTTGTATCTCAGTTAAATTATAGTTATTTATTAAGCCATTTCTAGCTTCCTCAGGAGTTTGTGATTTTTTGATTAACGAAATAATATCATCAAGATTATCTAAAGCAACTAAAAGACCCTTTAAAATATGTGCACGTTTTTCTGCTTGTTTTAAATCAAATTTTGTTTTTCTAATCAAAACTTCATGTCTGTGAGCAACAAAGAGTTGAATAATTTGCTTGAGATTTAGTAATTTAGGTCTTCCTTTAACAAGAGCAATATTGTTAATACTAAAAGATGACTGCAGTTGAGTGTACTTGAAAAGTTTATTTAACACGATGTTGGGAATTGCATCTCTTTTTAAGACATAAACAATTCTCATCCCTCTTCTATCCGACTCGTCTCTTATATCAGATATACCTTCTAATTTTTTTTGGTTAATCAAGTCAGCTGTTTTTTTAATCATCTCCGATTTATTAACTTGATAAGGAATCTCAGTTACAACAATAGCTTCTCTGTTATTTTTTAATTCCTCAAAATGAGTTTTGGATCTGAGGACCACTCTTCCTTTACCAGTTTCATAAGCCTGTTTAACACCTTCATAACCATATATAATTCCTCCGGTAGGAAAATCTGGTGCCTTAATATAATTCATTAAGTCAGATAGTTCTATTTCTCCTTTAGTTTCTATATATTTAATTATCCCATCTAAAACTTCAGTTAAATTGTGAGGAGCCATATTAGTAGCCATACCAACCGCAATTCCACTAGCTCCATTAACTAAGATTGAAGGAATTCTAGTAGGTAAAACAGTAGGTTCCTTTAAAGTATCATCAAAATTTAATTGAAAATCTACAGTGTCTTTTTCAATATCTGATAGCATTTCTTCAGCCATTTTTCTCAAACGAGCTTCAGTATATCTCATAGCAGCAGGGCTATCTCCATCAATTGAACCAAAATTACCCTGACCATCAACCATTTGATATCTTAATGACCACTCTTGAGCCATTCTTACCATAGCATCATAAACTGAGGAATCACCATGAGGGTGATACTTTCCAAGAACTTCACCAACAACTCTTGCAGATTTTTTATGAGCCCTGTTAGCCATTAGGCCCAATTCATGCATCCCGTATAAAATTCTTCTATGAACAGGTTTCAATCCATCTCTCACATCAGGAAGGGCTCTAGAAACAATAACACTCATGGAGTAATCAATATATGCGGACTCCATTTCATTAACTATGTTGATTGGAATAATTCTTTGGTTTTCTTGTTCTTCGTTTAAATCTTGATTGTCCATAAATTTTTACTTTGTTTCTTCTTGTGATTTAATGTGACAATATAAGGCATATATATTAATTTTTTACATTTAAATATAATGTTTTTAATAACAATTTATTAAAAATTTCATCTTTTGATTTTTTAACAACAAAAGTCATTATATTTGATTGTATATTATTTAAATAAAATGGAACAAAGTTTTTCTAATAGAATCAAAGAAGTAATAAGCTATAGTAGAGAAGAAGCCCTAAGGCTTGGTCACGCATTTATTGGAACTGAACATCTTTTATTAGGAATAATCAGAGAGGGTGAAGGGGGCGCTATTGATATTCTTTCAAGTTTAAAAATTGAAATAAATATATTGAGAGAAAAAATCGAAGATTTTGGCCAAAAAAATAACATTGAACAAGCTATATCAAAAAAACAACTCCCCTTAACTAAACAAGCAGAAAAAGCTTTAAAAACTACTTTTTTAGAAGCTAGAAAATTTGAGAGTAATATAATAGGTACCCCACACCTTTTACTATGTGTACTTAGAAATTTTGATGATCCGTTAACTAAGCTACTAAATGAATTTGATATAACTTACGAAAGTGTTAAAAATGAATACAGTAATTACCTTCACAAAAAAGAAAAACAGGACGAAAATATATTTAAAGGTTCTTTGAGTGATGACGATAATCATGAAAGAGAATCAAAAAGTTGGGTTAGTAAGCAAAAATCCAAATCTAAATCGTCTACTCCAATTCTAGATAATTTTAGTAGAGATATCACCAGATATGCTGAGGAAGGAAAATTAGACCCCGTAATTGGAAGAAAAGAAGAAATTGAAAGAGTATCTCAAATTTTATCAAGAAGAAAAAAAAACAATCCTCTGTTAATAGGAGAACCGGGGGTTGGAAAATCCGCTATCGCTGAAGGATTAGCTATAAGAATTGTAAAAAAACAAGTATCCAGAGTCTTATTCAATAAAAAAATTCTTACTCTGGACTTACCGTCTTTAGTAGCTGGAACTAAATATAGAGGTCAATTTGAAGAAAGAATGAAGGGGATAATGAACGAATTGGAAAAAAATACAAATATCATCCTTTTTATTGACGAAATACACACGATTGTAGGAGCAGGCGGAGCTACAGGTTCTTTGGATGCTTCAAACATGTTTAAACCGGCTCTTGCAAAAGGGGAAATTCAATGTATCGGAGCAACTACTTTAGACGAGTACAGACAATTCATTGAAAAAGACGGTGCTTTAGAACGAAGATTCCAAAAAGTTATTGTTGACCCAACATCCCCAAAAGAAACTATTGAAATATTGAAAAATATTAAAGAGAAATATGAAGATCATCATAATGTTTTATACTCTGATGAAGCAATTAATGCTTGTGTTAATTTAACAACGAGATATATAACTGATAGATACCTTCCTGATAAAGCGATTGATGCCCTTGATGAAGCTGGATCAAGAGTACACATAACAAATATTAATGTACCGGAAACAGTTACCAAATTAGAAAAACAATTAGAAAAAATACAACAACAAAAAAAAGATGTTGTGAAAAAACAAAAATATGAAGAAGCTGCAAAATTAAGAGATACTGAAAAACAAACAGAATCAAAATTAATTGAGGAGCAAATTAAATGGGAGGAAAAAATAAAATTAGAAAAAGAATTAGTTTCTGAGAGCAATGTTGCTGAAGTTGTTTCAATGATAACTGGAATTCCTGTTCAAAGAATTGCAAAAAGTGAAAGTGCAAAATTATCAACTATGACCAATGATCTAAAAAAAAGTATAATTGGTCAAAATGAAGCAGTTGAAAAAATTGTAAAAGCTATTCAAAGAAATAGAGCTGGTTTAAAAGATCCTAACAAACCTATTGGCTCATTCATATTTTTAGGACCAACTGGTGTTGGAAAAACACAATTAGCAAAAGAACTAGCAAAATATTTATTTGATTCAGAAAATGCATTAATTAGAGTTGATATGAGTGAATATATGGAAAAATTTGCTGTTTCAAGATTAGTTGGAGCTCCTCCTGGATATGTAGGATATGAAGAGGGAGGACAATTAACAGAAAAGGTTAGAAGAAAACCCTATTCCATAATCCTTCTTGATGAAATTGAAAAAGCTCATCCTGATGTGTTTAATTTACTTCTTCAAGCTATGGATGACGGAGAAATGACTGATAGTTTAGGGCGAAAAATAGATTTTAAAAATACTGTTATTATTATGACATCAAACGTAGGAACTAGAAAATTAAAAGAATTTGGAGCCGGAATTGGATTTAGTACTAATTCAAAAAAAGAAAATTTAGATGAACATACAAAAAGTGTTTTAAATAACTCTTTAAAAAAGACCTTTGCACCAGAATTTTTAAATAGACTTGATGATGTATTATTATTTAATAATTTATCAAAAGAAAATATTGATTTAATTATTGATATTGAAATAGAAAAACTCAAAAAAAGAATTAAAGTTCTAAAGTATGAATTTCAACTAAGTAAAAAAGCAAAAAACTATATTGCAAAAAAAGGATTCGATGAAAATTTTGGAGCTAGACCTTTAAAAAGAGCTATTCAAAAATATATTGAAGATCCATTCGCTGAAGAAATAATTCTGGGTAAAGTTAAAGAAGGTGATAAAATAAAAATAGACTATAACGAAAAAGAAGACTTGATATCATTAACTATAAAAAACTAATCTAAATTTAATTTTTCTATAATTTCATCACTTATACCCACGTTTGAAAATCCACCATCGTGATATAAGTTTTGCATAGTTACCATTCTTGAATAATCAGAAAATAACATTACACAAAACTTAGCACAATCTAATGCACTTGCATTACCTAAGGGGGACATTTTTTCAGAATATTTAAAAAAAGTATCAAAACCCTCTACCCCACTACCAGCAGTTGTCATTGTTGGAGATTGAGAAATGGTATTAATTCGAACTTTTTTCCTAGTACCATAATGATAACCAAAACTTCTAGCTATAGATTCTAAAAAAGCTTTGTTTTCAGCCATATCATTGTAACTAGGAAAAGTTCTTTGAGCTGCTATATAAGACAAAGCTAAGATAGAGCCCCAGGTGTTCACAGCATCTAACTTCATTGAAACTTGTAATAATTTGTGAAAAGATACTGCAGAAACATCTAAACCTTTCATTAAATAATCGTAATTAAGATCAGTATAAGGTCTTTTTTTTCTAACATTAACAGACATTCCAATAGAATGTAATATAAAATCTATTTTTCCATTGAAAATCTTCATTGATTTAGTTAACAAATTTTCTAAATCCTCTAGAGAAGTTGCATCAGCAGAAATTACTTCTGTGTTACATTTTTTTGCCAATTCACTAATACTCCCTAACCTTAAAGCAGTTGGCGCATTTGTTAAAACTACTTTTGCTCCATTTGTCGCACATTCCTCAGCAACCTTCCATGCAATTGATTTTTCATCTAAAGCGCCAAATATAATTCCATTTTTACCTTCCAATAAATTATTCATAAGTCACAAATTTAATAACCGTAATTAGTATTAGTTGTTCAAATATTTAACATTTTTTTAGCATTTGCAATAGCTTCGTTAGTTATTTCTTTACCACTTAATAATCTTGCTAGTTCTAAAACACGATTTTTATTATCCAATAAATTAATTTTCGTTTCTATTTTTTCATCTCCAAGTTCGTTTTTGAAGACCTTATAATGATCATCTGAAATAGACGCAATTTGAGGTAAATGTGTAATTGCGATAATTTGCTGTTCTTTTGCAATTTCTTTCATAAAAAAACCTAATTTTTCTGCGATTTGTCCAGAGACACCTGAGTCAATCTCATCAAATACAATGGTAGATATTTTTTTTGTGAGATATAAATGTTTTTTAATACATAACATTAATCTTGACATTTCTCCACCGGAGGCAACTTTTTCAATTGATTTTAATTCATGACCTTTATTTGCAGAAAAAAGTAATTCTACAGAATCTTTACCATAATAATTTAAATTTGCTAATTCTTTAAACGAAAATTGAAGATTTGCATTTTTAATTCCCAATTGCTCTAAATCTTTAATTAGTATTGATTCAATTTTTGTGGCAAAAACTTTTCTTGATTTGGATAATTTTTTTGAAGTAATTAATAACCATTCTTTGTTTTTATTAAATTTTTTTTCTAGGTCATTTAAATTATTATTTGAAGTATCTAAATTTGAAAAACCATGTGATAATTCTTCTAATTTTTTCAATAAATCTTCAACAGAACTAACAAAATATTTATCCTCCAGATAATTAATAAAATTTATTCTGCCTTCAATTTCCTCTAATTTATTTTTATCAACACTCAATCTATCTTGAAATAAATTAATTTCTTCATTTAAATCCTTTACGTCAATAAGACTTGAAGAGAGTCTTTCACTAAAACTAGCTAATTTATCATTGTACTCTGAAATTGAACTTAATTGAGAATGAGATTTATTCATTTTAGCAATCACTCCATTTTCTTCTTGAAAAAAAAATAAAATTTCATTTAATGACTTTTTAATTTGAACTATATTATTTAATAAATTATGCTGTTTCGTAATTTCTTCTTTTTCACCAACTTTTAAATTAGCATTTTGAAGTTCTAATATTGAGGACTGTAATTTTTCAAACTTTTCTTTTTCAGATTTACTATTTAACTTAAATTTTTCAATTTTTTGAAATAAGTCTTGATTTTCTAAAAATTTTTTTTGAAAATCTTTTAATGTATCTGAGTAACTTAAATCTGTTAAAGTTAATAAGCTATCTAAAAAATTTAATTGAAAAAACTCATCGTTTAATAGTAAATTCTCATGTTGTGAATGTATATCAATAATTTTACTTGAAAGAAATTTTAAAACCTCTAGCCTTATCAAACAATCATTAATAAATGAACGAGATTTACCATTTGGCAAAATCTCTCTTCTAACAATTAAACTATCTCCATAATCAATATTATTGGATTTGAAAAAATTAGTAAACTCTAAACTAGATATATTAAATTCAGCCTCAATAATAATTTTTTTTGTTTTATCATTAAATTTTGAAAAATCTGCTCTTTTGCCAGAAATTAAATTTAATGCTCCAACAATAATTGATTTTCCAGCACCAGTTTGACCTGTAAGAACTAAAAAACCACCGTTAAAAAAAATTTCTATTTCATTAATGGTAGCAAAATTTTTAATTGATAATTTTCTTAACATTTAATTACCAGTTAAAATTTTTTGCCATTTATCAGAATTTTTAGGAGATATTCTCGTTAAAACATTGACTAACTGATTTGCTTGCATTAAACTTCCCTGAGAAAATATGTTAATAATTTCATCAGTTTTTGAATCAAAAAATAATTGAACAAAATAACTTTTGGGTCGTTGATTATACACATCTAATAATTTAATTAAAGCATCAGCTATAGTTTCTCTGACCATATCTGGTTTTTCAGTAAAATTATCCATTCCTTCCCTATGATATTTATAAAAAGAATTTCTCATATTCTCGAAATCAGGATTTAATAAATTTTCAACTAACCAATACCTATTTTTTGAACCTTCAAAAGACTTCCATCCTGATGCATTATTATCATTTTGTGCATTATTTACAATTTTTTGCGCCTTTATAAAATATTTATCTCCTCCATTTAATAAAAAACTATCATAATCTAAACCAATAATTATGTAAGCATAATATGCTAAAACAGACGTCAAATTCGAAAGATGAGTATTTTCATTAAATTCTAATGGTTCAAATTCTACATATTTAAATCTAAATTGATCATCTACTAAATTAATTACAGGAGAATTATAAGTGCTTTTAAAGATAGGACGCGATGATTGTACTGAAATAGTACCAGTAAATTCGTCAGTAGAAATTTGTTGATTAATCCTAATTAATATTGTACAATCAATACGTTCCTCATTAGAAAAAATATCATTGGTCCATTTAGTTGTATTCATAAATTCATTAATACTTTGTCTCATTGAATTAAACATTTCCTTGTTGGCACTAGGAATAGATGAATAATTTAAAGATACCCTACAATTAATTTCTTGAGAGAAAATTATAGTATTTATTAAAAAAAAGAGTAAAAATGAATTTTTAAACACTAACACTTTTTAATTTCTTTATTAATATTTAAACGACTAAAAAAAATATTTGTTGCTTTTTTAACAATAATTTTAGATGCTTCTTTTTTGGTCATTAAAGGATATTTTTTATGTTTAAGGTCCTTGTCAATAATTGTAATTTTGTTAGTATCAAAACCAAAACCTGCCCCCTCATCATTTAATGAATTTAAAATAATAGCATCTAAATTTTTATCTTTTAACTTCTTGAAAGCGTTTTTTAATTCTTGATTAGTCTCCAATGCAAATCCAATCAAAACCTGCTTCGTTTTAATAGTCCCTAATTTCTTTAAAATATCATTTGTTTTCTTGAAAGAAATATTTAGTTCATCCGCTTTCTTAATTTTTTTCTTAAAATTTTTTTGTGGTTTAAAGTCTGAAACAGCGGCAGAAAAAATGACAATGTCTTGATATTTAAATTTTTTTAAAGATAAATCATACATTTCTTTTGAAGAAACAACTCTGTTAATAGTCATATTTTCATCAACTTTCTCAGAACTAGGACCAATTATTAGATTAACATTAGCACCTAATTTTTGTAGTTCATTTGCAATACAACATCCCATTTTACCAGACGAAAAGTTTCCAATATATCTAACTGGGTCAATTTTTTCAAAGGTAGGTCCAGCAGTAACTAAGCAGTTTAGACCAGTTAGGGGTTTTTGATTAGAACAAAAGGATTCTAAAATTGAAATAATTTTTTCCGGTTCTTTAAGTCTACCCTCCCCACTTAAACCACTAGCAAGGCTTCCAGAGTCAACATCAATTAAATTATAATTATTTTTCTTAAGTATACTTATATTTTTCTGGGTAATTTTGTTTAGATACATATCATGATCCATTGCAGGAGCAATAAAAACAGGGCATCTTGCTGATAAAATTACGGCCAATAGAAGATTGTCGCATGCCCCTTGAGATATTTTAGAGATAGTATTAGCAGTTGTTGGTGCAACAATAATAATATCAGCCCAAATACCAAGTTCTACGTGATTATTCCATATATTATCTTCACTATAAAAATTAGTGTGAACCTTGTTTTTTGACAAAACTGAAAGTACTAAAGGAGAAACGAAATTATGAGCAGATGGAGTTAATACAACCTTAACAATGGCACCACACTCTTTTAGTAAACGAACTAGAAAAATAGATTTATATGCTGAAACACCGCCAGTAATACCAACGAGAATTTTTTTCTTGAATAATGAAGAATTTTTGATTTTCATTAAAAAATTATGAAATCTAAACTTCTTTTATTTCAGTATTTGATTCCTTTGTAGAATCAGAATTATTTTCATTGTTATTCTCTATAGAATCTGCTAATTTATCCAAATTATCTTCCTCAGGTTCAGGTTCTCTATGATAAACATTACCTTCAATCATTTCTTGTATGGCTATAGAAGTTGATTTTGGTAGTCTTTCATAATACCTAGATACTTCTATTTGTTCTTTATTTTCGAAAACCTCTTCTAAAGAATTATTAGTAGTAGCAAATTCATCTATTTTCTCTAACAATTCTTCTTTCATCTCAACACCAATTTGCTTAGCTCTTTTTGATAAAATGGAAATAGTCTTATAAATATTGTTTGTTTCTTTACTTAACTCCTTAACATCTCTGGAAATTGTAGTTTTACTAGCGTTAGTTTTTTTATAATTCATTTCTTAATTTTTTTAATTCAATTAAATATTTACTATTTGGATATGTCAAACTAAAATCTTGGAATGCAAATATAAACTCTTTTGTTCGTAAATCCTTTTTTTCTTCAATACTATTTTTAGCTAATTCAAAATAAGATTTTGTTTGACAGTAAGATACTTCTTCTAAAAAACTAGAATTTGGATAAGATTCAATAAAATTATTAAAAGCATATATAGCAGAGTTAAATTTACTTGTTTTGAAGTAAGAGTATGCAATATTGAATTCTTTTTCTTCTAAAATTAAATTTAATTTAGAAATTAAATTCTCAGCTTCAGTAATATTTTCACTGTCAGGATAATTAGAAGTAAAAAGCTCTAATTGTTTTATAGCCTCAAATGTATTTGATTGATCATAATGACTAGGAGGAGTATCTAAATAATAACATTTAGCAGACATAAATGCCATTTCTTCAACTTTAGTTGATGAAAAAAAAGTTTTAGAAAAATTATTAAAATGATACGCAGCACTTGTATAATCTCCTAAGTAAAAAAGTGAATAAGTATAATAATAATAAATGTCCTCTGACTTATTGCTTCCTTTAAATTCACTTAAAATATCTTCGAACAAAACTAAAGCCCTTGAATACTTAGATTCATTGAAATAAGATAAAGCAGTCTCAAATTTTAAGTCAAAATTATCACTTTTTAACAATTTTTGATAATTACTACAAGAGGAAAATGTTAAAATGAATAAAATAAATAGTACCTTTTTCACATAGCTAAATTAAAACAAATTTATTAATTGTACTTTTGTATTTTAAAAAACTCATAATATTATGGATTTATTTGATAAAATTGAAAAAAATATGGAGATATCTCCACTGGGAAAACATGCAAAAGAAGCTCATGGTTATTTTACTTATCCTAAACTTGAAGGAGAAATTTCTAGTAGAATGTTATTCAGGAATAAAGAAGTTATAACATGGAGTATAAATAATTATCTCGGACTTTCAAACCATCCTGAAATAAGAAAAATAGATGCAAACGCTGCAAAAGAATGGGGTTTAGGAACTCCTATGGGTTCAAGAATGATGTCTGGTGAAACAAAATATCATGAAGAATTAGAAAATAACTTATCTGAATTCGTTCAGAAAGAATCTACGATATTGTTAAATTTTGGATATCAAGGTATGCATTCTGCTGTTGATGCATTAGTCGACAGAAGAGATGTAATTGTTTATGACGAAGAGTCCCATGCTTGCATTTTAGATGGTATTCGGTTACATAAACTAAATGGAACCACTTTTAAATATTTACATAATGATATTGAAAGTTTAGAAAAAAATCTAATAAGAGCTGAAAGTGTAGTGGAGAAAACAAAGGGTTCAATATTGTTAATAACTGAAGGTGTATTTGGAATGGCAGGAGACTTAGGAATATTAGATAAAATTTGTAAACTAAAAGAAAAATATTCATTTAGACTTTTTGTTGATGATGCACATGGAATTGGAACTATGGGAGATCATGGAAGAGGAACTGGTGAACATTTTGGAGTTCAAAGTGAAATTGATATTTACTTTGGAACTTTTGCAAAAAGTTTTTCAAGTATAGGTGCCTTCATTAGTTCTAAAAAAACTGTAATTGATTACTTAAAATATACAACAAGATCTCAAATTTTCGCAAAATCTCTTCCTATGCCCTTAGTTATTGGCGCAATTAAAAGATTAGAGATGATAAGAACAAAACCTGAATTGAAAAATAATCTTTGGCACATAACAAACTTGTTACAAAATGGATTGAAAAAAGAGGGGTTTGACTTAGGAAAAACACAAAGTTGTGTCACTCCTGTATGGCTTGAAGGTGGAGTTACTGAATCAACAAATTTAACTTTTGATTTGAGAGAAAATCATGGAATATTTTGTTCAATTGTTACCTATCCAGTAATACCAAAAGGGAAAATTATGTTGAGGTTAATTCCAACAGCAGTTCATACAGAAGATGATGTGCATAAAACTGTAAAGGCATTTACAGAGGTCAAAGAAAAATTATTTTCTGGAAAATACATTACTGAGAAAATAGAAAAACCTATTTCTTAATAACTATTTTTTTATTAATAAAACCATTTTCATAGTCAATAGTCAAATTATATATTCCCATTGAAAGTGATGTAAAATCTAACTCTTGGGAAATATCCTTTGCATTATAACTTTTAGACGAAATTAAATTACCAACTAAATCATATATAGACAAAACAAATTCTTTTTTCTCTTCAAAAGAAATATTGAAATATAAAATATCTGAAGTTGGATTAGGGTAAAGAACAAAACTACTTATTCCTTCAAATTCGTTAATATTAAACTGATTGAATGGTTCACATTCATCAGTGTTATTTACTGAAATAACATTTTCATAATCTTGATTAATAACATCTATTATTTCTTCAATACATATAAAATTATTACCATCTATATTTACCCCCAATGGTAAAGAATAATATACTCTACAAAGTGGAACAGGATCATAATTTTTTTGAATTAAGCTATCTTGTAATGAAACACCTAAAATTATATTATCATATACAGAAAAAGATGGTGTAATAGGGTAATCATTCTCAGAAATTAAATTTTCAACATCAGTTATTATAACTTCTTCGTTACCTAATTTAAATTGATAACCTAACACCTCATTGTTTGGATTTTGAATACTTATATCAACATAACCTTCTTCAAAATTCCAATCATAAATATCAAAAGAGACAGTATCATTTGGATTAGTGACTTCTAAACCATATTGACAAGGTTCAGATTGGTTATCTCTTGTGATGACACTAAAGTTATTTATACAATTTACAAGTAAACCTATATCAGAAACAGTAATTTCACCATCTGAATCTAAATCAGTACAATTTGTTGGAGTTATATCATTATTTATAATCTGGTTAATGTATTCTTGTCCATCATTGACATCAATAAAACCATCAAAATTCAAATCTCCAGTTGTAGCCTCACCCCCACAAACACCATTACAATCTAATTGAGCGTTACCAAATTCTTCTCCATTACAATCTGTATATGAGGGACAATCACTCAAACCGAAAGGATTGTCATCAAGTTCATTTAGAATTCCATTTCCATCAATATCATCGTCATCACCATTCAAAATACCATCTCCATCAATATCAGGATCATTAATATTATCAATACCATCATTATCTAAATCAGTAGAAAGAACATAACTTTTTGAACCATCTTCTAAAGTAATTACCCTTATACATGTTTGCATCCAGTTATTTTCATAAGTAAGTTCAACATTCCCTAGGGCATCAGGATCTTGATCCCAATTTGTTCTTACAACCATAGTATAATCACCATCTGGAACAGTTGTTATATCAATCCATTGACAAGATAAACCAGCACCATAAATATCACCACATCCTGCAGAAATACCCATTATACTACAACCATATTGAGCAGTTCCACCATCACTACATTCTAAATCCATTACACAAAAACCATTTTTAAACCCAACTGGAATTAATTGTCCTTCAGTATCAAATAAAACGTATTCTGCATATCCTTTGTAATGCCAATGATTGTGACATTCATCCCATTCAAATTGATTAGTTTCTTCATTATCATTTACAGAACCAATAAAATAATCTTCATCACCGATGTTTTTAATCCATGTGGTAAATCTAACAAGATATCTTGTACCATAACCATTCAAACACCCTTCATCTATAGCACAACCATCATTATTTTCATAAACCTCTAAATACATTGAATCTTCAAATGGTAAAACCGCTAAGTCTGGACCACTTGTGCAATCAGGATCGCCAGGGTACAAACAATTATCATCATCGACTTCAGCAATTGGGTTAAAATTACAAGCTGCTGGATCCATACATCCTTCAACAGGGCCAACATAAGAGATTTCCCAATCAATCTCAGAACAATCTCCATTTATTCTTATGTAATAAAATTCACCTTCTGCAAATAAAGGATTTACTTGAGATTGTAAACCGCATTCATCATCGTTATAATATATTGTTGCATCATTTGATTCAGTTGGAAGCAATCCCGTACAATAATCATAGACATAAATAATAGTGTTACACTCAGATTGACAAGTATTAATTTCATACTGACCATTTTGAGTGGGTGAAAAAACGTACCAGAAGTCGTCAGATAAAGTTTGATAGGACCCCAAACCAACCTCTATAGCAGTATTACAATCATAACCAGGGGGGCAATTCATTGTTATAGATGCTTCATTAGAAAAATCAGGATTTTCTAAAACTAAATCATTTTCATAAAAAACTTGTAGACCACCTGAATCAAAAATTCCATCTCCATAACTGTCATAAACTGTAAAAATATAACAACCTTCAACAGGAAGACAATACTGAAATAAATAATCAGAATAAACATTAGAAAAAACATCAGCTTCACTAGCCCAAACAACTCCCCCATTATCATTCAAAATAAATGATGTTTCCCATGGATAATTATCAGTGGAAAGTAAAACATCTATTTGTATTTCTGTATTTGAGCACTGAACGTCGTATAAACAAGTACCATTATCAAAAGTTGCCTCAGGATTATAATTAGAAACACTGTCATCCATACAGCCATAAATATCATTCTCGTCACATATACCATTTTGATTTAAATCATTGTAACAATTCCCATCGCAATCAATAATTTCATCAGAAAAAACACAACCATAATCAATTAAAGCAGTAGCATCATAATTACAAGCATCAGGGTTGGTGCAACCATATGAATTACAATCAACTGAAGTCATCATGAATTCTTCAGTTATTCCATAGCCTGGAGGAACTTCTCCATTATTATTAGCTAGTACAACAGCTAAATCACACTGGCTAATTGTATAAAGACCGCCGTTCCACCCATCCCCGTAAGTGTCATATGAGTTAAATGAATAAGTCTCATTAATATTTAAACATAAATATTGACCATAAGTCTCATAATCTTGATACCAAGAATTCAGTGGAGGACTATTAGCAATTACCTCTCCATTTTCGTTTTGTATGTCCCATGTGATTTCACTAGTCCAATTTCCAAAAACAAGTGAAAGAAAAACTAAATCTTGGTTTTCAGCACAAACAGTCGAATATTCACAAGATCCATCTTCAATAAAATTATCTATTTCAAAGTTTATAGCAGAAACGTCAGTGCAACCAATACAAAATAATTCATCATCACAATTATCACATTCATTTGGATAAGTACAAGAATCATTATTATCAGTTGCGGAAGGATCATAGTTACAAGCCTCTTCATCCATACACCCATCTATCGAAAATGAGCATGAAAGATTTAGATTAAAATCACCTTCATAAGATCCCCATCCACTAACATATACATAATAAACTACATTTTCTTCGGATAAAAAAGTGACTTTTGAATGTAAATAATTTTCGCAATCAGAGTCATCATTTCCAGATACACAAGTTAAGTTAAATCCATCATCTTTAAATACATGTAATTTTGTATCATAAGAAGATTCACACATACTTAATTCCATTTCTTGACCATCACCATAAATCATGTACCAAACTCCTGATGATTCATTCACTGTCGTCCCACACTCATTTAAACCAACAGATGTTAAATATTCTTGATCTGAATTGTTATTGACTGTAGAAGATGTTATATTATCACCACAAAATATTTGAATTGCATTAGCTATTTCATCATTATTTTGAGATGAAATATAAAAGCTAAATGTGAGAAATAGTAGTATTTTTTTGATAAACATGACTTGATGATTTTAAACAAATATACAATTTATTAAATCATATTATTTTTAACATTTGATAATAAATTTTATAAATTTGATACATGAATAATAAAACATTATTAATTGTACTAATTATTTTGATTGGTGCTTTTTCTAGAATAATTCCTCATCCACCAAATTTTACCCCTATTGGGGCTATGTCAATACTTGGAGGATTATACTTTGGAAAAAAATATTTAGCCTTTATTATCCCTCTTATGGCAATGTTAGTATCCGATATTATTTTGGGTTATAAAATGTCAGTTATAGTCTACTTTTCTTTTTTAATAATTGTTCCTATGGGAATTATTTTAAGAAAAAAATTATCATTTTCTTCTTTATTTAAAACATCACTTACTGCTAGTGTTATTTTTTTTCTTGTCACTAATTTTTTTGTTTGGATTTTCTCATCACCCGCTGAGGGAATATATTATTGTCCTCCTAACTTAAATGGATTTATCAAATGCTACACTCAAGCAATTCCTTTTTTCTCTAATACTTTGTTGGGAGATTTATTTTTTTGCTTTAGTCTTTTTGGATTATATGAAATAATTACAAAAAAGAAATTTACATATATTAACTCATGAAAAATATTCTAGTCCTGGGTTGTGGTCGAGTTGGTAGAACAATTTGCTTAGACTTAGCTAATAAAAATGGTGTAACTGTAGCAGATATTTCTGAAAATAATTTAAATAAAGTAAAAGGATTTAATATTAACACTGTTAAAATAGATCTTTCTAATTTAACAGACTTAAGAAAATTAATAAATAAATTCGATCTAATTATTAGTTGTGTTCCTGGTTTTATGGGCTTCAAAACACTTCAAACTATAATTGAGGAAAGAAAAAATGTTGTGGATATTTCTTTTTTTCCTGAAGATGCATTAGAATTATCTAAGTTAGCAAAGAAAAAAGAAATTACAGCAATTGTTGATGCTGGAGTTGCACCTGGATTAAGTAATTTAATATTAGGTTACTATAATTCAATATATAACTTATCTTACTACTCCTGTTATGTTGGTGGACTTCCAATCATTAAAAAACCTCCGTTCGAATATAAGGCACCATTCTCTCCAATTGATGTGATTGAAGAATATACAAGACCAGCAAGGTTATATGAAAACTATAAAATTGTAACAAAAGATCCATTAACTGAAATAGAAATATTAAATTTTGAAAAAATTGGAGATTTAGAAGCCTTTAATACAGATGGACTTCGAACTCTTTTATTTACGATGAATCATATACCTAATATGAAAGAAAAAACACTTAGATATAAAGGTCATGCAAAAAAAATTCTCACTTTGAAAGAAGGTGGCTTTTTTAATCATGAAGAAATTAATATTCACGGTAAAAAAATAAAACCAATAGACATTACTACTGAAATTCTTAAAAAAGACTGGTTTTTAGAGGAAAATGACTTAGAATTTACTGTAATGAAAATTGAAATTCATGATTCAAAAAATATTTATACAATTGACTTATTTGATGAATATGATACAAGTTTGAATTTATCCTCTATGTCTAGAACAACAGGTTACACTTGTACAGCTTGTGCAAATATGTTAATAGAAAAAATTTTTAATGAAAAAGGAATTGTTCCTCTAGAAATCATTGGAAAAAATAAAATAAGTTATGATTATATAATTAACTACTTAAAAGATAGAAAAGTTAATTTAATAACAAATAAAAAAGAAAAAAATGGAGCAAACAACTGACAAACCAAATAATATGAAAACAAATATTTTAAAAGGCATTATTTTATTAACAATTTTTGGAGTTATTTTTCTTATGCTTAATGACGGAAAATATATATTATTTCCAAAACAAAATCTCTCCAATGTTATTGATAAAGATGAATTTCTATATCAAACAGAACAATTTGCTGATCTAAAAATGATAAGATACAGAGTTCCAGGCTTTGAAGAACTTGATTTGAGACAAAAAAAATTAATTTATTATCTATCTCAAGCATCTTTGAGTGGTAGGGATATAATTTTTGACCAGAATTACAGACATAATTTAAAAGTTAGGAGAACTTTGGAGACAATTGCTGCTAATTATGATGGAAATAGAAATTCTAAAGAATTTAAAGAATTTATGATATATTTGAAACGCTTCTGGTTTTCTGGAGGAATTCATCATCACTACTCCAGCGCAAAATTACAACCCGGTTTTTCGTCTGAATTTCTTAACAAATTAATTTCAAACTCAAACTCATCTGATGATTATCCTTTTCCATTAGAAAATGGAGAAACTAAATCTGAATTATTTCAATTTGTTAGTAATATAATTTTTGATGATAAAACAGATCTTAAAAGAGTTAATCGTGATGAGGGGGTAGATATTATTCTAGAATCTGCTAATAATTATTATGGCCCAAACGTTTCAGAGCTTGATGTTAGTTTATTTTATCAAAAAGAATTTGAAGAAAGAGCTCCTGAATATGGACTAAATTCTCAATTAGTTAAAGAAAATGGGAAAGTTTTTGAGAAAACATATAAAGTTGATGGAATGTATGGAGAAGCTTTAAACAAAATGATTTTTTGGATTGAGAAAGCTAAATCTGTAGCTGAAAATGAAGATCAAAAAAAATCTTTTGACCTTTTAATAGAATATTACAAAACAGGAGATATTTACAAATGGGATGAGTATTGCGTACAATGGGTTAATAATCAAACTGACATTGATTGGATTAATGGCTTTGTAGAAGTTTACGGAGATGCTGCTGGAAGAAAAGGAGCTTATGAGTCTATTGTTCAAATTAAAGATATGGAAGCATCTAAAACAACAGAGGTGATTAATGAATATGTTCAGTGGTTTGAAGACAATTCAAGTATTATGGATGAACATAAAAAAGAAAATGTAGTTGGGGTAAGTTACAAAGTAGTTTCAGTAGCTATGGAATCTGGAGATGCATCACCTTCAACACCAATTGGAGTTAACTTACCAAATAATAATTGGATCAGAACTGAAAAAGGATCAAAATCAGTGAGCTTGGGAAATATTATTGCTGCTTACAGTGAAGCTGCCGCAGGAGGTGGTTTTTTACAAGAATTTTGTTATTCTGATGAAGAAATGGAAAGAGCAAAAAAATATGGAAATAAAGCAAGTAAATTAGGAACATTACTTCATGAAGTGGTCGGTCACGCATCCGGAAAAATAAATGAAGGAGTTGGAACACCCAAAGAAACCTTAAAAAATTATAAGTCTACACTTGAAGAGGCAAGAGCTGATTTAGTTGGTTTGTACTACATGATGAATAACAAACTCATTGAAATTGGTCTAATGGAAACAATGGAATGCGGCAAAGCTCATTATGAATCATATATTAGAAATGGTTTAATGCTACAATTGAGAAGAATAGAACTAGGAGATAATATTGAACAAGACCATATGAGGAATAGACAACTAGTAGCATCCTGGGCTTATGAAAAAGGTCTAAAAAATAATGTAATTGAAAAGAAAACTAAAGATGGAAAAACTTTTTTTATAATAAATGATTACAAAGAATTACAAAATATTTTTGGTCAATTACTGAGAGAAATTCAAAGAATAACTTCAGAAGGAGATTTTGAAGCTGGAAAAAAATTAGTTGAAAATTATGGAGTTCAAGTTGATAGTAAGATTCATGAAGAAGTATTGAATAGATCTAAAAAGTTTAATAGTGCTCCTTATGGTGGGTTTATTAATCCTAAATATAGTTTAGTAATTGAAGATAATGAGGTAATTGATGTTCTAATAGAATATCCAGATGATTTTGAGACACAAATGATGGAATATGCTAGAGATTATTCTTTTTTGCCTAACACAAACTAAATAACTTAGATTTTCTCAGTTGTTTCTATAAAATTAATACCTTCTTCTTCCAAAGATTTAAGGATAGGAATATACAGCTCTTTATAAATAGGAATTCTAACTCCTTTTATTGAAGTTTTACGCTCTAAAATTAACTTAGCAGCAAAAAATATCGGCAAACCAACAGTTTTTGCCATTGCAGTCCTGATATTGTCAGTACCAATGACTACCATTGAACTCAAGAGTCTCTTCTTAATATTATCAGATTCAAATTCAAATTTATGCTGCATAACAATCATATCTTTATCATCATCTTTAAGTTTCCATTTTTTTTCTAAAATGTTTTGTAAATTTTTACCATTAGAATTTTCTTTTAAAAAATCTGATTTGATGATGTCTAAATAGTTTATTTTTTCTAAAATAAATTTATCGTCAATTTTATTTAGTTTTTTTACAAAATCATTTTTGGAAAACATTTTTTCAGATTCTCCATAATTGGTTAAGCCATTCTCTACTAGAAAGTCCCAGGCAGATGAAAAACCTTTTTTTCTCATAGTTCCTCTAACTAAAGTTTGAATACCCTCTAAATTATATTTTTCTTTATAATGTAAAGAATTTCTATTTGGATAAGATTCAAAATCTCCAAAATTAGGAATTGTTACTGTTTCTAAATTTTTAAAGACTTGATTGTATTGTATTTCTTTGATATTACCATTTTTTAAATATTTAGCACCATCACATCCAGCTAAAACAACATTTCTAGGATTCCAAGTAAATTTGTATCCCCATGGATTATCACATGACCCGGGTGCTATTAATCCACCACAAAATGATTTAAATGAAGTTATATTATAATTTTTACTTTTTAATGAATCAATAATACTCATTGCAGATAAATGATCAATCCCAGGATCTAAACCAATTTCATTTAGCATTAATATATCTTGTTTAATAGCATCTTTATTGAAAGAATTCATCTCTTCAGAAACGTAAGAAGCAGTAATAAGATTTTTTTTATAAAACAAACAATCCTTAGCAATTATGGTGTGAAATCTTGCGGGTAACATTGAAATAATTAATTCAGACTTTTTAACTTCTTTGTGTCTTAATTTTTCATTATGAATATCAAAAATTAGACTTTTAAAATTAGAGAAAGTTTGAAATTGTCTTAAAAAATCATTTTCAAATTGATCTAATACGGTAACATAATAATTGTTTGATTGAGAGTAATTTAATAAATATTCAATCAAAACACTTGAAGATCTACCGGTACCTATAACAAGAATGTTTTTCATTTTCTGAAAAATAATATTTTTTTTAATAAACTAACTAAATATTTATTATAATTTAGCTACCATATAAGTATTAAATATTGATTTAAATCAATTAATTTTTTAATATAAAAAAACAAATGATAACTATTTTAAACAAACTTAACATAAATACAGATGTTAAGTGGAATTTATCTCCTAGTGAAATAGAAAAAATTTGCCTTCTAGAAGGTAGTGCAAAAAAAACAAATCTAGAAGCCATAACAGTTGATACTGGTAAGTTTACCGGAAGAGCCCCTAAAGACAGGTATATTGTAAGTGACAGTGAAACAAAGGATAAAGTTTGGTGGGGAGATATAAACCAACCTTATAGTGAAGAAAATTTTATTAATTTAAAAAATAAAGTTTTACAACATTTAAACTCAAAAAAAGAAATCTACGCAAGAAATTGTTTTGCTTGCGCAAATCAAAAATATAAACTAAATATTACTGTAATTTCTGAAACTGCATGGGCTAGTTTGTTTGCGTACAATATGTTCTTAAGGGTAGATAAAGAGGATAAAAATTTTAAAACTGAATGGACTATAATTTGTGCACCAACTTTTAAAGCAAATCCAAATGAAGACAACACACGAAAAGAAAACTTTGCTATTATAAGCTTTCAAAATAAAGAAATAATTATTGGTGGCACAGCCTATACAGGAGAAATAAAAAAAGGAATATTTTCTGTTTTAAATTTTTTATTACCTACAAAAAAAAATGTATTATCTATGCACTGCTCAGCCAATATTGGTAAAAATAATGATACTGCATTATTTTTTGGGCTCTCTGGAACTGGAAAAACCACCTTATCTGCTCATAGAAAAAGAAAATTAATTGGAGATGATGAACATGGTTGGGACGAAAACTCAATTTTCAATTTTGAAGGAGGTTGTTATGCAAAATGTATTGATTTATCACTTGAAAAAGAACCTGATATATATTCTGCTATAAAAAGTGGAGCTCTTCTTGAAAATATTTGTTTCAAAGAAGGAACAAATGAAATTAATTTTAATGACAGCTCAAAAACTGAAAATACCAGAGTTAGTTACCCTATTCATCACATAGAAAATATTGCTATTCCATCATTAGGAAAAGCTCCAAAAAATATATTTTTTTTAACAGCTGATGCCTTTGGTGTTCTTCCTCCAGTTTCAAAGTTAGATTCTAATCAAGCCATGTTTCATTTCATTTCTGGGTATACTGCAAAAGTTGCCGGTACTGAAGATGGTGTCACAGAGCCAGAAGCTACATTTTCTTCTTGTTTCGGTGCACCTTTTATGCCATTACACCCTACCATATACGCTAAAATGCTTTCAATAAAAATTAAAGAAAATAATGTTAACGTCTGGTTAATTAATACAGGTTGGATCTCTGGCCCGTATGGTTTGGGATATAGAATTAAATTAAATCATACTAGAGCAATAATTGATGCTGCATTAAATAACGATTTGAATACACAAGAATATATAACTGACGAAATTTTTGGATTAAAAATACCAAAATCTTGTAAAAATGTTCCTGATGAGATTTTACAACCCTGGAAAACATGGGACAATAAAGAAAATTATAAAAAACAAGCCCAAAAATTAGCTATTTTATTCAATAATAATTTTAAAAAGTTTAATAAACACTCTGATGATAATATAATATTAGGTGGTCCAATATTCAAAAATTAAATTTGAATGCAATTATTTTATTCAAAAGATATAGCTTCTACACTTTTCTTAAATAAAGAAGAAAGTAAACATTGCTCTCAAGTTCTTAGGAAAAAGAAAAATGATGTGATTTTTATTACAGACGGAAATGGTTTTTTATATGAATGTGAAATTCAAAAAATTAAAACAGAAAAAGTTGATATTAAAATAATAAAATCTCATCAAGAATTAAGAAAAAAAAAGTTTGAACTAGCTATTTCTTTTCCTAAACAAAGAAATAGAGTTGAGTGGATTATTGAAAAAGCTACTGAAATTGGAGTTGATATAATAACTCCAATAATTTGTGAAAAATCTGAAAGAACAAAAATCAATATTGATAGAATTAAAAAAATAGCAACTTCTTCAATGAAGCAATCATTAAGAACTTTCAAACCTGAAATTTCAGAGATGATTGATTTTTCAAAATTTGTAAAAACAAATAAATTTAAACACAAATTTATCGCTCATTGCAAAGAAGACCCTGAAAAAAAAACTATAAAAAAACTAAAATATAATAATGCATGTATTGTTATAGGTCCTGAAGGAGATTTTTCTAAAAAAGAAATCAAAATGGCTAACGATGCAAATTTTTTGTCTGTCTCGTTAAGTAAAAATAGATTAAGAACAGATACCGCAGCAATTGTCGCATGTTACACTTTAATCTCAGAAAATGAATAGAGTATACTTTATTATAGTACTATTGCTATTTAACAGTTTTGTTTATTTAAATAAAAATAACTACCAACTTGCTGTATTGAAATATCAAGGAGGAGGAGACTGGTACTCTAATCCCTCTTCTCTCAAAAATTTAGCTATATTTTGTAATGAAAACTTAAATACTAATATAAATCCTGAATATGCAATTGTAGAAGTGGGAAGTACGGAAATATACAACTACCCTTTTATTCATATGACAGGCCATGGAAACGTCTATTTTAATGAATTTGAATCTGAAAATCTACGAAATTATTTACTTGGAGGTGGTTTCCTTCACATTGATGATAATTATGGAATGGATATTTACGTTAGGTCTGAGATGAAAAAAGTTTTTCCTGAACTAGATTTTATAGAAATAACTAAAAATCATAAAATTTATAATATGAAATATAAATTTAAAAATGGTTTACCCAAAATACATGCTCATGATAATAAAAATTCACAAGCCTTTGGATTAATAAAACAAGGGCGACTCATATGTCTATATACATATGAGTGTGATCTAGGTGATGGTTGGGAAGATGCTAATGTTCACCAAAACTCATTTGAAAAAAGAGAGCAAGCATTAAAAATGGGAGCTAATATAATAGAATATGTAATGACTTATAACTAAATTTGGTTTATGAAAAATATTTCTGTTAATTTTATAGGCATAATATTAGTCCTACTATTTATTTTTCTTTTTTGGAAATTAAGTATTTTATTTGCCTACTTATTCATATCAATAATTTTAGCAATTGTCCTAAACCCACTTAAAAACAACTTACAAAAAAAAAGAATTAATAAAGTTTTTTCTTCACTAATATGTCTTTTAATTGTGTTTCTTATAATTTTTGTAATTGGGTTTATTGGATATCCTCTAATTATAGATGAAATTGAAACAATTAGTAAAATTGATTACAAAGGTTTTCAAAAATATATGGATGATAGTATTTCAGATTTTAATAGTTTTTTAAAAAATTTTAATATTAATGGAAACATAAAAAGTGAAGAAATTTTTTCTCTCATCAATTTCACCTCATTTACAAGTATATTTGCAAAAACTTTTAGCCTGTTAGGAAATATTTTTATGGCTACTTTTTCAATTTGTTTTATTACGTTTTTTTTACTTAAAGATGCTGAAATAATAAAAAATAATTTTTCAAAATTTATTTCTAAATACACAAAAAATACTGAAAAAAAATTAATTGAAATTACATATTATTTACGTAGATATTTTGTAGGACTCATAACTCAGTTGTCAGTTCTATTTTCTTGTTATGGAATTGGAATGGGATTTTTAAATATAGAACATGCTTGGATAATCGCTCTTTTTGCTGCAATTATTAATTTAATTCCTTACATAGGACCAATTATTGGTTATTCTTTTGCAGCAATCATTATAATTACAACTACTCAAAATATTGATATTGTCCCCACTCTGTTATTAAAAACCTTAATCCTTTTCAGCATTATACAAACATCTGATAATTTCATTTTTCAACCTTTGATTTTTTCGAAAATTTTAAATATTCATCCATTAGAAATATTTACTATTGTTCTATCAGCTGGAATGTTAGGAGGAATTGTTTGGATGTTATTAGCAATTCCTACATATGCTGTACTAAAAATACTAATTGGAAATATTATTAAATAATATAAATTAAATTTTATTATTAATAAAATCCTCCCCTTTTGATATGTACTTATACAAATCTGTATCCTTTTCTATAAAAGGAACTTCTTTTCTATATTCTTTGATTAGAGAATGAATTTTTCTGGAACTTTTTTTATTAATTATTTGAAAAGCTTGAGATGCATTCATTAATTCAATTGACAAAATAGTAGTCAAATTATTTACTACTCGAAATAACTTTAGAGCAGAATTTGCCCCCATACTAACATGATCTTCTTGACCATTTGAAGATACAATACTATCAACAGACGCTGGTGTACACAACTGTTTATTTTGACTAACAATTGAAGCGGAAGTATACTGAGTAATCATAAAACCGGAGTTGAGTCCTGAATTTTTAATTAAATATTTGGGAAGGCCCCTTTCTCCTGAAATTAAATTAAAAACTCTCCTCTCAGAAATATTTCCTAGTTCACTCAAAGAAATTGCTAAATAATCCATACCCATTGCTAACGGTTGGCCATGAAAATTACCACCAGAGATTATTTTTTCATTTTTTTCAAAAACAATAGGGTTATCAGTTACAGAGTTGACTTCTATTTCAATAATTTTTTTAAAATAATTTAATACATCTTTAGATGCACCATGCACTTGAGGAATGCATCTGAAAGAATAAGGGTCCTGAACAAAATCGTCGTTTAAAAAAATACTTTTACTTCCTCTCAAATTATTTAAAATATTCTTTGTTGTATCAATTTGACCTTGATGTGGTCTGACTGAGGATATTAATTTTGAAAATGGATCTATTCTACAAGAATAAGCTTCTAAGGAGATAGACGCTATTAAATCAGAAAACTTATTTAGTTTGATACTTTTTAAAAATCCCCAAATAGCATATGATAACATAAATTGTGTTCCATTAATTAAAGCTAATCCTTCTTTATAAGATAATTTATAGGTTTCTAATCCTTCATTTTTTAGTATTTTTTTTGATTTTCTAATACCGTTTTTATAATAAAACTCACCTTTTCCAATTAGCGGTAATGACATATGCGCTAACGGAGCTAAGTCTCCGGAAGCACCTAATGAACCTTGTTCGTAAATAACAGGTATTAAATCTTTATTGTAAAAAGATATTAATTTTTTAACTAAACTTAATCTGACTCCAGAGTAACCCAAACACAAAGAATTAATTTTTAATAATAAAATTAACTTTGCAATTTCTTTAGGAATTACCTTTCCAGTACCACATGAGTGAGAAAGAATTAAATTTTCTTGTAAAACTTTAATATCTTTTTTATCAATTTGAGTATCACATAATGAACCAAATCCAGTGTTAACTCCATATATTTTTTCTGATGAAGCTGTAATTTTTTTTTCTAGAAAATAACGAGATTTAGATATTTTATTTTCTGTTTCTTTAGATAATTTTATTTTTTTGTTTTCAAATAAAAGCTTAGAAATTACATCTAAACTTAGATTTTTACCTAACTCAAAAAATTTATTCATTTTTTAATTTTTTTTATCAAATTCTCAATAGAAATAATTTCCTGAGAACCATTAATCATATTTTTGAGGGTTATTTTATTAGTTTTTAATTCATCTTCTCCAATCAAAGCAACAAAATCAATTTTTTTCTTATTAGCATATGACATTTGCTTTTTTAGTTTTACATTATCAGGATAAAGTTCACATTTTATCCCTCTATTTCTTAACATGTCAATATAAGATTGAGACAAAATAGCTTCTCTTTCTCCCAAATTAACAAATAAAACATCAAGTGAGAAATCTAAATCATTTGGAAACAGATTTAATTCATTTAAACAAATTAAAATTCTTTCCACTCCAAAAGATAAACCAACTCCACTACCAACATTATTACCGAATAAAGTAGTTAATTTATCATATCTACCTCCACCACCAATACTTCCAATGTTTATATCATTAGATTTAATTTCAAATATCATTCCTGTATAATAATCAAGTCCCCTTGCTAATGAGAAATCAATTTCAATTGTTAAATTTTTTAGTCTAGATATTTTTGCAAGAAGATTATAAACTTCATTTTTACCTTCTTCTATTAATTGGCTTTTAAAATTAAATAAACTTGAAAATTGAGATTTAAAATCTTTAGATGAAATAGATTTACTAAATAAACTTTTGAATATAGAAATACTCTTTTTCGAGACCATATTTTTTTCTAGAAATGACAAAAACACATCAATTCCAGACTTTTCAATTTTATCTAATGAAATACAAAATTCAATAAATGAAAATTTTGGTGTTAAATAATTATATAATCCTTCTAAAATTTTTCTATTGTTTAGTTTTAAAACTACATTTTTTAGATTTAAAGACGTAAATACTTCATCACAGATTTTAATTAAATCAGATTCTAGCCAAATAGACTGACTTCCAATAACATCAATATCACACTGAGTGAACTCTCTTAACCTCCCCTTTTGAGGTCTGTCTGCGCGCCATACTTTTTGAATTTGATATCGCTTAAATGGCAATGTAATATTAGCTTGGTTAGATGATATGTATCTAGCAAAAGGTATAGTTAAATCATATCTTAGAGCTTTGTCAGAAACAAGAGGAGCAATAAAATTAACGTCCTTACTTAATATTTTTTTTTCATCAACTTGTGAGAGAAAATTTCCACTTTTTAGTAACTGATACACTAATTTATCACCTTCAAAACCATAATTACCAATTAATGTCTCTCTTTTTTCAATAGCAGGTGTTTCAAGTGGAGAAAAACCATATTTCTCAAATATTATTTGCATTTTAGAAAAAACATATTCTCTCTTCTTAACTTCGGAAGAAGAAAAGTCAGGCATACCACTTAATGAAAAATTTTTTCTAGACAATTTTTATTAAAATTATATTAATAACCAAAACAAATATCGATAATATTTTTATATTTGCTCACCCAATTATCAGATTAATTTTAATAAAAATCATTATGAAAAATTTCATTTTCTTTTTAATTTTTTCAATAAGTTTTAGTTATTCTCAAATTAAACCCATTGAATTCACAGAATTTACATTGAATAATGGACTTCATGTTATTTTACATGAAGACAACTCAACTCCAATTGTAGCAATTTCAGTTATGTATCATGTTGGGTCAAAAAATGAAAATCCAGAAAGAACTGGTATGGCTCATTTCTTTGAACATTTATTGTTTGAGGGATCAGAAAATATAGCCAGAGGGGAATTTGATGATTACATAGAAAATTCTGGGGGATCAAACAATGCGTATACATCTAATGACAAAACATATTACCACGAAGTTCTCCCGTCTAATCAACTCGAATTAGGTTTATGGCTAGAATCTGAAAGAATGTTACATGCTAAAATTGAGCCAATTGGTATTGAAACACAAAGAGAAGTAGTTAAAGAAGAAAAAAGACAAAGAGTTGATAATCAACCATACGGAACAATGATTGAGGAAATGATGAAAAGAGCTTATCTAGAACACCCCTATAGATGGACAGTAATAGGATCAATGGATCATATAGATAGTGCTACAGAGGAAGAATTTATGGAATTTTATGAAACATTTTATGTACCAAATAATGCAGTTTTATCAATTGCTGGGGATATAAATATAGAACAAACAACTCAATTAGTTAACAAATATTTTAATAGTATTCCAAAAGGAAATCATGAAATTCCAAGACCTAAAATAACTGAATCAAAAAAAAATAAAGAAATAAGAGATACCATATATGATAATATTCAACTAGATGCAGTAATTCATGGATTTAGTATACCTGCTCAAGGAACCAAAGAATTTTATGCTGTAGACATGTTGAATAAATTATTATCTGATGGAAATAGTTCCAGACTTAATGTTGAATTAGTAGAAAAAAGTCAAAAATGTGTGTATGCTGGAGCTTTTACTTTTAATCTTGAAGATCCTGGTTTAACCTTAGCTTTTGCAATGGCTAACTCCGGAGAAAATCCTAAAGAAATAGAACAATTAATGGACATTGAATATGAAAAACTGAAATCTACACTGATTTCTGATAAAGAATTAGAAAAACTTAAAAATCAAATAGAGAGTGATTTTATAAATTCTAATTCAAGAATGGATGGAATTGCAGAAAGTTTGGCTAATTATCATTTATTCTTCGGTGATGCAAATTTAATTAATAAAGAAATAAATAAATATTTAGCAGTAACAAAAGATGACATAATGAATGCTGCCAAAAAATACTATACTAAAGAAAATAGAGTCGCCCTCTATTATTTACCTAAAAAATAAAAAAACTAATTATGAAAAAATTATTATTTGTTTTAAGTTTTATCGCACTTTGTTCATACAGTCAAGAAAAAACTAACAATTCAAAAATTATCATTGAGGAAATTAAATCTTGTTTACAATTCACAGAAAAAAAGAAGGTGAAGAAAGAAAATAGTAGAAAATATGAATATCAAAAAGGATTTAATGCTGAAGGTTGGCAATGTATTGAAAACGTTATAAGTCAACATATTAATAATTTTAATTTTCAAACAGATTGGCTCTCTGAAATTTATTTATCTAAAAAAATTGATACTAATAAACTAATTAGTTTAAGAGACCAACTAAAAAATGAGACAAAAAAGAAAAAAAGAAATTACGATTATTTAGGAATCATTGCAGAAAAATTGAATCAAAATATTACTAATATAGAGCTTGGAAAAGTTGAATGGGAAAAAATTCATGGATTTAGAAGTGAAGCTCCAAAAGCTGGAATAGCTCCGGAAGTTCAAATTGGCGATTATCAGGAGTTTAAATTAAAAAACGGATTACAGGTTATTCTAGTTGAAAATCACAAAAAACCTGTTGTGTCATTTTATTTAGTCCCTGATTTTATACCATTTTTAGAAAAAGAAAAAACTGGCACAAAAGACATACTTTCAATGATGATGGGGACAGGGACAAAGACAAAAAGTAAGGCAGAAATTGATGAAATTACAGATTACATTGGAGCAACAATTAATTTTAATGGTCTTGATGGAATTTTTGCATCTTCTCTTAAAAAACATCAAACGACATTGTTAGAATTAATAAATGATATTATACTAAATCCTGTTTTTTCAGAAAATGAGTTTAATAAATCGAAAAAACAAATATTATCAGGGCTTGAAAGTCAAAAAAGTAATTCTCAACAAATTTCTAATAACATAAGTAATTTATTGAATTATGGAAAAGATCATCCATATGGCGAATTAATTAATGAAAAAACTATAAATAATATTGAATTAAAAGACGTAAAAAATCTTTATTCTAAGTATTTTAAACCAAATATTTCATATTTAGTAATTGTAGGTGATATTGAATTAGAAGAAGCTAAAAGTATTACTGATACATACTTTAAAAAATGGAAGAAAAAAAAGATTCTCTCTGAAGAAATTATTGATTGTACAGCTCCAGAGAAAAATCAAGTTGCTTTTGTTCATAAAGAAGGCGCTGTTCAATCAACAATAAAAGTAACATATCCAATAGATCTAAAACCAGGGTCAAAAGATGAAATTACTTGTCAAGTAATGAATAGTATTTTAGGGGGTGGTGTCTTTTCTGGTAGATTAATGCAAAATTTAAGGGAAGATAAAGCGTATACCTATGGGGCAAGATCAAGAATATCCTCTGACAAATATATTGGTGAGTTTTCAGCATACGCAGACGTTAGAAATGAAGTTACAGATAGCGCTGTTGTAGAATTTATTCATGAATTAAATAAAATGAAAAAAGAACTAGTTACTGCAAAAGAATTGAATGTCACAAAAAATTACATGACAGGAAGTTTTTCTAGAGCACTTGAAAGTCCATTTAGAATCGCGCAATTGGCATTAAATATAAAAATGAATGATTTAGATAAAAATTATTACAAAAACTATTTAAAGGCTTTAAATGATGTTTCAGCAAAAGATATTTACGTTGTAGCTCAAAAGTATATAAAACCAGAAAATTGTAACATTATTGTTGTTGGTAATAAAGACATTTCTAAAAACCTAGAAAAATTTGATAGTAAAATAACATTTTTTGATTATCTAGGAGAGACTCTAAACATGGAAAAAAAGGTTATTGACGATAAAGTTACCGTTGAATCTATTATTGAAAATAATATTGAAGCTTTAGGAGGGGAAGAAAATATGAACCAATGGAGTGACGTAATTTTAAAATCTGAAATAGAAATTCAAGGAGCTCCAATGAAAATTAATTTAACTCAAGGTTATAAAAAACCGAATAGTTTTTTTATGAGTATGAAAGCAAAAATGTTAGGGGAATTACAGGGCATGAAATACAATGGTTCTGAGGCATCAATGTCTGGAATGCAGGGAGAAAGAGTATTGTCTTCATCTGACATCGAAAAAGAAATTGAAAATTTTTTACTGTACCCGATTCTTTATAGAAATGACTTAGGAAATAAGTTTGAATTAAAAGAAATTGAAGTAATCAATGGACTAGATACATATAAGGTAATTAGAACTAATAAACAAGGTGATAAAAAAAGTATGTTTTTTAGTACTAAGTCAGGACATCTTGTAAAGGAAGTCTTTCAAAAAGATGGAATGCAAAATATTATAGAATATTCAAACTACACAAACTTTAAAAATCTTACTTTACCTAAAAACACTTCTATTTCTGTAATCACTGAACAAGGAAGTCAAATAATAAAAGCTATTTTAAATGAAGTTATAATTGATGAAGGGATTGATGATTCAAACTTTAATTAAAAAAAAACCAAAAAAAAAAGGGACTATTAAAGTCCCTTTTTTTATCATAAGTAATTTACTTATGCTTTTTTAACTAGAGGAAGTCCAGTTCTTGAACTTTCAACAACTTGCTTACCAGCTGGAAGATCGCAAGAATTAGATCTTTCGTCTCTAGCAAAATAATAAATTGTTTGATTTCTTCCTCCTCTTAGAGTTACATCTTTTGAGTGTAAATAGTAAGTTACTCCTTTACTATTTTTATGTGAATATCCCATAATCTTAATTTTTTTAGTTATTATTCTTGGTGAATATAATGAAATAAAATTTAATTATCAGGTAATAATTAGATATTTTTTATCTATAAATGAACTTTTTTTCAACACTACCATCATCATATAAAATAAAATATAAATTTTTGGCACTATCCCCATCTGTTAACTGACCTAAAAAATCAACAACTCCTATCATTTTTCTATTTATATTTTCAATATTTTTTTCTTGTAATGAAAAGTTACAATCTGGGGAAGATAACAAATCAATATTAATTTGGCTTATCCCATTTGTAACATAAGAAATTTCTGAGTGAATTATTGAAAAATCAGAACCAAAAGAATTGAAAGATGAAGACATATAGTCATAATTATCACATAAATTCATACCAATTATTAATTCATCTCCATCTACAAAACCTTCTTGATACTCAGTTAAAAAATCATCAGGCCATGCAGAAATATAAGAAACTTTTTCATTGTTAAAAATTGTTGAACCACAGCACTGTAACTGTCCATTAACGTTAACAAAAAAACAACCTAAAATATCACCCTCTTGAAAGTCATAATTAATTTCATTAATTGCAATAATATGATTACCAAATGTAACTGAATAATCGTAATTTAAATATTGAGCTACAGTAATTAATGGAAATATTAAAAATAATATAAATTTACACATAAGGTAAAATTAAAAAATATGGGAGATTATTTATTTAAATATAGAGGACAAATTCCAATAATTTTATTTTTATTAATTATTCCTTTTATTTTATATAACGACTATTCTCAATACACGAGCTCTGTTATTGAAAAAAACAAAATTGTTTCTTTTTTAATTAGTTTTTTAGGAATAATTATCAGGATTTATACCGTTGGAAACACTCCTGGGGGAACATCTGGAAGAAACAGAGAGAAACAAATTGCTAAAAAATTAAATACAAAAGGAATTTATTCAATTTCTAGAAATCCATTATATTTTGGGAACTATTTAATATGGTTGGGTTTGTCTATTTATTCATTAAATACATATTATACAATTTTAATAAGTATTTTCTTTTTTATTTACTATGGTGAAATAGTAAAAACTGAAGAAAAATATCTATTAAAAAAATTCGGGAATAAATATTTGAGCTGGAAAAATAAAACTCCTCGTTTTTTTCCATCTATTTTTAATTATCAAAAAAATGAATATTCTTTTTCACTTAAAACAGTTTTAAAAAGAGAATACTCATCATTTTTAGCTACAATATTTTCTTTTTTCTACATAGATATATTAATTAATTTTAAGATAAATTCTAACAATATTATTGATAAAAACCTATGCATAATTTTTTTAATTTCTGTTTTAGTTACTTTACTTTTAAGAAATATGAAAAAAAATACGACTATTCTAGATCAAAAAGGAAGGACTTAGGTTTACTAATAAAAAATAAACAAATAAATGTAATCAAGCCATTAATGATTAATAGCTCATAACCAAAGTTAAACCTGATTAATAACACATCGTATAAACTAATTATATATGTTAATAAAGGAGAAACAATAACCACTAATGGAACATAGTGGTCATTTACATTTCTTTTTGTAAAAATACCAAAAAAGAACAAACCTAGTAAAGGCCCATAAGTGTATGAAGCTAAAGTAAATAATGTTGATATAATATTATCATCATTTAGATAATGAACCAAAAGTATTATGCAGAATAGAAGAAAAGAGATGAAAATATGAACTTTTTTTCGTTTTAAAACATTTTTTTTATTAGATTTTTTTGTGTCCATTTCTAAAAAATCAACACAGAAAGAAGTAGTTAATGAAGTCAAAGCTGAATCTGCACTAGAGTAAGCCGCACTCATTAAACCAAGTAAAAAAGTTATAAAAACAAAAACTCCTAATTTTTCACTTTTTATAATTTCAACAAATAAATTATCTCCATCACTAATTATACTATTAACGGAGGCAAACTCATATAAAAGAGAACCTAAATACAAAAAAAGCAAGTTTACAAAGACTAATACTAAACTAAAGCAAACCATATTTCGTTGCGCTTCTTTAATATTTTTACATGATAAATTTTTTTGCATCATATCTTGGTCTAGACCTGTCATTGCAATTGAAATAAACATACCAGAAAGAAAATATCTTATAAAATGCCTATTGTCATTAAAATCGTCAAACAAAAAAAAATTTAAATCCAATTTATTTTGTTCAACACTTTGACTAATTGATTCGAATCCTAAGTCTTTAAAAATTACATAAATACAAATGACAACAGTTAAGAGCATAAACGTAGTTTGTAATGTGTCAGTCCAAATAATTGTTTTTATACCTCCTTTATGAGTGTAAACCCATATAAAGAAAATTGTAAATAAAGATGTAACAAAAAAAGGAATATTAAATGAACTGAAAAATAATAAATCTAGGACCTTTGCAACTAAAAACAATCTCAAAGAAGCCCCTAGTGTTCTTGATAAAAAGAAAAAAAAAGCACCAGATTTGTGAGAAAAATATCCAAATCTATCTTTTAAATACTCATATATTGAGTAAACTTTCATTTTATAATATATTGGCATCAGTATATAAGCAACAAAAATATAGCCAGGTACAAACCCTAATACCATTTGCATATAATAAAACTCCTGAGTTTTAACCCAACCCGGTACTGACAAAAAGGTAATTCCTGATAGTGAAACTCCCACCATACCATAAGCAACAATATACCATGGAGAACTTCTTTTACCTAAAAAAAAGGTATCGTTATCCTCATTGCCTTTAGTCCATTTAGAAATTAAAAACAAAAATGTAAAATACAATACAATTATTAATATTGTCAATAACTCTGTCATGAAAAAATAAAATTATACATACAAGAAGTATTTAATATTAGTTTGATTATTTTTGATAATATGAATTTTTCTTCAAAGTTAATAGAAAATGCAGTTAATGCACTTTCTTCTATGCCAGGAATTGGAAAAAAAACTGCTTTAAGGTTAGTACTTAACCTAATAAAGAAATCAAAAAAAGATGTTTACATAATTTCAAACTCCCTTAAGGAATTAATTGATAATATAAATTATTGCAAAATATGTAATAATATATGCGAAGAAAGTATTTGTAAAATTTGTTTAGAAAGAGATAGACACAAAAGTATTATTTGTGTAATAAGAGATTTTAGAGATTTAATTGCAATTGAAAATACAAATGAATACAAAGGTTTGTACCACATTCTTGGAGGAGTCATTTCTCCTATGGAAGGAATATCCCCGTCAGACCTGAACATTGACTCATTAATTGATCGTGTAAGGGCAAACAAAATTGATGAAATTATTTTAGCTCTCAGTACAACAATGGAGGGCGAAACAACAAACTTCTATCTATATAAAAAACTCATTCCATTTAATTTAAAAATTACAACAATGTCACGTGGAGTATCCATTGGTGATGAATTAGAATACACTGATGAAATTACACTTGGAAGATCATTAGTTAATAGGCAGTTATTTGAAAATACTTTACAGAAATGACACTTTCAATTATAATTGTTAACTATAACGTTAAATATTTCTTAGAGCAATGTCTACAATCTATTGAATTATCTTCAAAAAAAATTAAAAAAGAAGTACTTATAGTTGATAATAATTCAACTGATGGTTCATCTTTAATGGTTAGAAAAAAATTTCCAAAATTTAAGTTATTTGAAAATAAAAAAAATGTAGGATTTTCTAAAGCAAATAATCAAGCAATAAAAAAAGCCAAAGGAAAATATATTTTGCTTTTAAACCCAGATACAATATTAGAGGAAGATACCTTGAAAAAATGTTTAGATTTTTTTAAAATAAAAAAAAGTATTGGGGGCTTAGGTGTAAAAATGATTGATGGAAACGGTAATTTTCTACCTGAGTCAAAAAGATCATTTCCCAGCCCTACTATTGCCTTCTATAAAATTTTTGGACTCAGTTTTTTATTTCCAAAGTCTAAAAAATTTGGAAAATACCATTTAGGTTTTTTGGATAAAAACAAAGTTCATGAGGTTGATGTATTATCTGGTGCTTTTTTTATGACAAAAAAATCTATTTTAAATAAAGTAGGCTTGTTGGATGAAAATTTTTTTATGTATGGTGAAGATATTGATATTTCTTACAGAATTAAACTAGCAGGCTTTAAAAATTACTATTTTCCTAAAACTAGGATTATTCATTATAAAGGAGAAAGTACAAAAAAGACAAGTTTAAATTATGTTTTTTTGTTCTACAAAGCAATGAGCATATTTTACAACAAACACTTTAAAGGTGAATACAACTCTCTATTTAATTTCATTATTCACCTAGCAATATACTTAAGAGCTGGATTATCTTTAATAAAAAGATTTGTTGAAGACACAATATTTACCTTAATTGACATTGTTTTAATTTATAGCGGCACTTACGCTCTAAAAAGTGGATGGGAGAAATATTCTATTAGTTTAATTGGAGAACAAAAAATTTTACCATCAGAATTTATGAAATTTACTGTCCCAATAATTATTCTTATTTGGATTATCTTCTTATATAAATTTAAAGCTTATGAAAAAAATGTTGAGATTAAAACAATTTTTAAATGCACCCTACTGGCAAGTTTAGTTATTTTAATAATTTATGGTTTACTGCCCGAAATTTACAGAAGTTCTAGAGCTTTGATTCTGCTTAGTTGTTTCTGGACAATCATTTCTTTAACTAGTTACAGAAAAATATTGAGCTCAATTGGATTATCTAATTTTAAAACAAAAATTAAAAAAATTGCAATAATTGGTGATAAATCCCAATTTTTGAGAATCAAAAAACTAATCAATAGAAATCTTGATAACAAGACATATATTAAGCATATCTACTTTAATAATATAAACTCTAAAAAAAAGTCAGTTGAATTAAATGATGAAATCATAAAATCCATTAATATTGACTCAGTTAACGAAATAATATTTTGTGCGAAAAATATTTCTTTTAATCAAATATTAAATAAAATATCTTTTCTAAATAAATATCAAATCAAAATGAAAATAGCACCTGAAAATGGCGAATTTATAATTGGTAGTGATTCAAAAAACAAACAAGGAGAATTATATACAATTGACAAAAAAAAAATAAGTAATTAATTGTAATCAAAAAAGTAACAAATTGTATATTTTATTAATTTTGGATCGATTTAAAATTTAATCATGGGAAAAAGAGAATTAAAAATGCCAAAAATGGGTGAAAGTGTAGCTGAAGCTACTATTATTAGTTGGCAAAAAAAAGTTGGAGACAAAATAGAGGTCGATGAAACTGTAGTTGAAATAGCAACAGATAAAGTTGATTCTGAAATTCCATCTGAAGTTAATGGTACTATTAAAGAAATACTATTTGATGTTGATGATGTTGTAAAAGTTGGACAAACTATCGCTATTATTGAAACAAATGATGGTTCCAATGATACAAATGAAAAAATTATAGATAAATCAAAAATGCATGTGGAGCAAGAAGTTAAAAAGTCAGTTGATAGCATCAATAACGAAATTGAAAAAGCTAAAATTAATTCTAACAATCTTGAAATCTTAAATAATAATAAATTTTACTCTCCATTAGTTAAAAATATCGCAAAAAAAGAGGGCATCAGTAACGAAGAACTGAACAACATTGTTGGAAGTGGAAAAAATCAAAGAGTTACGAAAAATGACATATTAAATTATATTGATAAAAAAACAATTGCTAATAACGAAGATAAAACTGTATCAAAATCAATTTATGAGGAAAATGATATAAAACAAAAAACAGTTCCGCTAAAATTTGAAGGAGAAAATGAAATTATTGAAATGAGTAGAATGAGAAAGTTAATAGCAGATCATATGACAATGAGTAAATCTACCTCTGCTCATGTAACTTCTTTCAATGAAGTAGATATGACTAATATCGTTAACTGGAGAAATAGTATAAAAAACAAATTTAAAATTAGAGAAAAACAAAACATAACATTTACTCCAATTATCATTGAAGCTATTATTAAAGCATTAATTGAATTTCCAATGATAAATATTTCAGTTGATGGAAATAAAATCATAAAACATAAAAACATAAATATTGGTATGGCCACTGCCCTATCCGATGGAAATTTAATTGTTCCTGTTATTAAAAATGGAAATGAAAAAAATTTATTAGGTCTTACAAAATCAGTTAATGACTTAGCTAATAGAGCAAGAAATGGGAAATTAAATCCTGATGACACCTCTGGGGGAACATTTACATTTACAAATGTTGGTAGTTTTGGAAGTGTAATGGGAACACCTATAATCAATCAACCTCAGGTTGCAATTTTAGCTGCTGGTGTAATACAAAAAAAACCTGCGGTTTTGGAAACTGAACACGGAGATCTAATTGGTATAAGAAGTAAAATGTTTTTATCATTGTCTTATGACCATAGAGTTGTGGACGGAGCTTTAGGTGGTAGTTTTTTAAATCGAGTTGCTCATTATTTAGAAAGTTTTGATATTAAAAGAGAAATATGAAAATAATCTGTATTGGTAGAAATTATCTTGAGCATATTAAAGAATTAAAAAATACATCTCCAGAAGAAATTTTATTTTTTTTAAAACCTGAAACTGCAATACCAATTAAAGGTCAGCCCTTTTTCTTACCAGATTTTTCAAGTAATATAGAACATGAAATAGAAATAATTTTAAAAATTAATAAAACAGGAAAATTTATTCAGGAAAAATTCGCTAAAAATTACTTTAGTGAAATTTCAATTGGAATTGATTTCACTGCAAGAGATTTACAAGAAAAATTGAAAAAAAAAGGACTTCCATGGGAACCAGCTAAGTCATTTGATGGCTCAGCTGTAGTTGGGAAATTTATACCAATTATTGATTTAGAACTTAAAAATATTAATTTCTCTCTTTATAAAAATGGAAAAATAGTTCAAAAAGGAAATACTAAATATATGATGAATAATTTCAGTAAAATAATTAGCTATGTTTCTAAATTTATAACACTTAAAAAAGGTGATTTAATTTTCACTGGAACACCATCCGGAGTCTCAACTGTCAAAAAAAATGATCACTTAGAAGGATTTATAGAAAACAAAAGTTTATTTGAAATTAAAGTTGTTTAAATTATTTTAAATTGAATAAATCATCAACACTCAATAATCTTTCTGATTTAAAACCCTCGGCGTACTTTACATTAATAATTCTCCCTAAATCAGATGCTCTGTAAATAATACTATCTAAAAAACTTTTTTTTGAAATAATAGTTTCTGGCTCTTTCGATTTTGGATTAAAAAATTGTGATGAATAACACTCAATAATTTTCATTTTTTTTTCCATGTAGTTTGAAACATCAACTACAAAATCCGGTATTTCTTGGTTAAATTGAGTGTAATAATATAAAGAATTTGGTCTCCAAATTTTTTGATTTAGATTATTATAATTAGTTTTTACTTTTATCAAACCTGATAAAAAACAACATGTTTTAATTAATTCTGCGGCACGACCATGGTCTGGATGTCTATCATTTTTTGAATTAGCTAAAACAATTTTTGGCTGAAAATGTCTGATATAAGAAATAATTTTTAATTTATTGTTGTCATTTATTTCAAAAAAACCGTCTTTCATATTTAAATTTAATCTGAAAGAAATATTCATCAATGAATTTGCTTTTTCAGTTTCTCTTTGTCTTATATCTTTACTTCCTCTAGTTCCTAACTCTCCTTGGGTTAAATCAATCAATCCTATTTTATACCCTAATTCTATGTGTTTTAAAATGGTTCCAGAACAAGATAGTTCAATGTCATCAGGATGAGCTCCAAAAACTAAAATATCGATTTTTGTATTTATTTTTTCTTTATCCAACTTGTTATTTTATCTGATTTAGGGCTTGTATAGGGGAAAAAATAATCAACAAGTTTTCCGTTTTGATCAACTATATACTTTTGAAAATTCCAACGAACTGTTGAGTTTTTAACGCCATTCAATTCTTTTTTTGTTAACCACTCATAAACTGGATGTATATTTTTACCTTTTACATCAATTTTTGACATTAAAATAAAAGAAGTTGCATACTTAGAATCACAAAAAAAAGCAATTTCTTCATCTGATCCAGGTTCTTGTTTTCCAAAATTATTTGCTGGAAAAGCAATAATTTCAAAACCATATTTTTTATACTCCTTATACAAAGACTCCAAATCTTGGTATTGGTACGTTAAACCGCAATATGATGCTGTATTTACAATTAAAACCTTTTTTCCTTTTAAACTTGAAAAATCTAAAATATCTCCATTAATCATTTTTGCTTTAAAATCATGTAATGATTTTAAATTTTCTTGACTAACAGATTTAGAACTACAAAAAAAGCTAAACATAATTATTAATAATAATCTCATTTAAATAACAAAGTTAATTGGTTTTATTTTTTTTTAAATATGAGTAATGAAATTTTATACCAGATAATGACAAAATAATTATTGTGAATATTAATGATATATAAATCCAGGATTGAGCTGGAGGAGGCTCTCCATTAGCATATGAGTGTAGACCAGATAAATAAAAATTAACACCAAAATATGTCATTATTATTGAGGCAAAACCAATAAATGAAGCAGCACTAAAAATATATTTAAATCTTTTAGTTGATACTAATCTTATATGCAAAATAATTGAGTAGACAATTACACTAATTAAGGCCCATGTTTCTTTAGGATCCCAGCCCCAATATCTCCCCCAAGACTCATTAGCCCATACACCACCCAAAAAAGTCCCAACTGTTAATAAAAATAGACCTATAACCATGCATATTTCATTTATCCCAACTAATCTTTTTATTTCTTGATTTAATTTATTAAAATTAAAATCAGTAGTAAATATTACTAAAAGCATTGATAATAGTCCTAAAAACGCACTTAAAGCTAAAAAACCATAACTTGATGTTATAATTGAAACATGAATCATCAGCCAATAAGAATTCAGTACTGGTACTAAATTTGTTATTTCAGGGTTTATCCAGTTTAAATTTGCCACTAAGAGGAGAATGGAGCCAACAATTGATGCTCCAGCTAAGGAAAAATTTGATTTTTTTGTAAAAATTAGTCCTGATAATAAGGTTGCCCATGAAATAAAAATTAATGATTCATAGGCATCACTCCAAGGTGCGTGACCAGAAATAATACCTCTAAAAGTTAAAAATACAGTGTGAAAAATAAAACCTGCAAAAATCAAATATTTAATTGATTTTATGAAAAAATTAATGATGGTCTTTTTTTCAAAAAATATTTCAACAATCAAGAATATTAATAAAATAAAACCTAACATCAAATAGAAAATAAGTAACCTAGAAAAATGAAAGGGATTTACATCATTATAAAAATTTTCTAAATTTATTTTTCCTTCAGATGGAATGATATCATTAGCATTTTTCCTTTGATAATCAATTATATCTTGAACTAATAAATTAAATTTCTGAGATTGATTTGTTTCAATATATTGCTTAATTAGCTTGAAATAAGTCATTTCATCTTCTTTTATCCTATCAAATGTCCATTTCTCATTTAATAAAACCTTTTTTAAATTTTTATCGACCGGTACAGGTAATTCTTTTGGAAAGAAATTTAAGTGAACTTCAGAAGAACTATCTAAAGTTCTATAAATTGAATTAAAAATAATATGACAAATATTAAATCTTTCATCAAGGTCAATTATTGCATTATCAAATTTGGATCTTAAACCAGGTTTTTTTGAATAAGAATTTTCAACATAAGTTTTTAACCTGTAGTTAAAAGCTCTTAAATCTAAAGTAGGAACAAAGATTATTTGTTTATCCCCCCTAGTTACAGTAAAAACAATTTTTTCTTGAAAAGAAAATTTTTGATTAGGAAAAATTAAACCTTTCTTACCTTCTTTTTCACCATTTAAAATCATGTATTTGATTGTGTCAGATGAAATAATATTTATAAATCCAGCTTCGAGATTTAAATTAATATGCTTATCTAAATTTTCATTAAAAGAAAATCTGAAGTCATTTAAACTTATTGGATTATCAGATGAGAAAATTGTTGTATCTAAAGAATTAAATGAAGTTGGAGGAAAGTTAATTTTTAGACCTGGTTTCCAAAAATCCCAATATGAAAGATATTCTTTATTTAGCGGGAATATATTTTTTACTTTTTCATTTTTACCTATAGTTATTAAATCCATTTTCATCCATTCAGAAGGATATAAAATCATGCCCAATAGAACTTGGTTTGAATTAATTTTATAATTCTGTCCATTATGCTCGTATGAAAAAGATTGTTTTCTTGAAATTTTCCTCAACATCTCAGAGCTTAAAGATTGAAAAGGCTTAATTCTTCCGTCATTATCTTCTACTAATATTTTAGAAAAATAATTTGACTTTTCAATATCTATTTTACTTAAAAGATTATGTACTGAATCTGATTCGGATGAGTAAGAGAGGTTAAAACTAAATAAAAAAAATAAAAAAAATAGATTCTTAGTATTATTAAGTCTTTTTGATAAAGTTCCAAATCTAGTAGATCTAGAAATTATGACTGAAATAACAGAAATAAGTAACATTAAATAACCTAAATATGTAACAGCTGTACCCAGCTTATCTTGATTAACAGATAATATAGTACCTGATTCATCAGGAAAATAAGAAGCTTGAAAAAATCTGTAACCCTTGTAATTTAAAATATTGTTCATATATATTCTATAGTTAAAAGAATTTGTGTTTTGTTTATTAACAGGGGGAATAACACTAATTTCACTTGCATAAGATGAGGGACTATCAGAACCTGGGTATCTTTCCATTTGAAAATCATTTAATTTAATTTTAAAAGGTAATTTAACTTCTTTAGAGCCATAAGAAATTTTAAAAAAGAGAGAGTCTAAATTTATATATACTGGTTCTCCAATAATTCCTATAGCACCATCTAAATCTATTATGGTATCATAATTTAAATAGCTCAATTTTATTTTAAGTAAATCAGAGATTTCTTGTTCATTTTTTGAAAAGTTTTTTCCAACTTGATTATTAATATTTACGTCAGCCAAAACAGAGCTGTTAAATGAAAATGTTATACCTCCTTTATCTAAATACTGACCATCATGTAAATATGAAACCTCTTTGCCTGATGTTACTATTTCTAAAAAAACTTCACCATCTTGATTTTGGATATCCCTAAGTAAGAATGCGTTATTATTCAAAAAATATGGTGTCATTTTTTGAAAAGGATGATATTTATTTGCCTCTAAATTTTGTTGACTACTGGGATCCTGCATATTTGCTTGAATAATTGGGTAGTTTGATTCAAAAATTAATTCACTAGATTTCAAAGAATAGTCAGCAATAAAATCATTATAAGTTAACACCACAGGGTTACCTCTAAAGTCTTTTGTTTTAATTTCAAAATAATTATCTCTTAATTGAGACAAAAGTAATTTTCTGGGTATTAAATTCCACTGAGTTTTAGTATCATGAAAACTAAATTCTAAATAAGCTTCAGATGATATGAATGAATCTTCAGACTCACCTTCTGAGATTGGCATTGTACCCTCCTGACTAACGTACCTTGTAATACCAGCTCCAATTAAAATAAATATAAAAGATAAGTGCAAAAATAAAATAGGTAGTTTTTTTCTTAGAAAAAGCTTGTATTTAAAAATATTAAATACAAAAATAATGGTGAGCAAATAAAGAAGTACTTCAAACCAAAAAGCATTAAAAACATAAGCTTTAGCTTCAATGGTCCCAAAATCATTTTCTATAAAAGTAGCTACAGCCATGCATACAGCAAAGACAAACAAGAAGAATATACTTGAATAGATAGAAAAAAAATACTTAAAAAACGTTTTTATCATTAGTATAATTAATTGCAGTACAAAAGTATTTAATTTTATGTTATATTAATACATATTTATAACTAAAGAAATGAATATTTGTTTTATTGGGTCAGGAAATATTTCAACAAATCTTGGAATTGAATTTAAAAGATTAAAATTTAATATAAATAGGATTTGTTCTAAAAATGAATTAACAGGTAAAAAACTTGCAAAAAAATTAAATGCAACATATTCAAGCGTAATTGATATTCCGTCTAATACAGACTTAGTAATTATTGGAGTTCCTGATGACCAAATTAAAAGAGTAAGTAAACATATAAAAACCAAAGCAGTTATTCATACATCTGGGTCAAAAGATATAAATGTCCTAAAAGATTGTTCTAAAAATTATGGAGTTGTTTGGCCAATTCAATCTTTTTCAAAGCAAAAACTAAATTTTAAAAACATCCCAATTTGTATTGAGGGGAATAATAAATTTTTTGAAAAAAAACTAAATAAAATATTTCAAAAATCAAGTAATTCAATTTTTAATCTAGATTATGAAACAAGAAAAATAATTCATTTATCTGCTGTTTTTTCTTGTAATTTTTTAAACTATTTACTTTACATTTCAGATGATTTATTAAAAACCAAAAAAATTGACTTACCAATCTTAAACCCAATAATTAATGAAACCATTAGAAAAGCATTTAAAGGAAATATAATGTCAAATCAAACAGGTCCTGCTGTAAGAAAAGACTTTAAAACAATTGAAAAACATCTTTCAATTCTATCAAAAAATAGAAAAAAGAAATATATTGATGTATATAATTCAATAACAAAAAATATAATTTCTTCCAATGAAAATTAATTACAAAGAAAAATTTAAAGAAATAGACACATTTATTTTTGATGTGGACGGAGTGCTTACAAATGGTGGTCTTTACATTTTTCCTGATGGAAAATTCGTTCGAAAAATGAATGCAAAAGACGGTTTTGCCTTGAAACTAGCACTTCAAATGAAATATAATATTGCAATAATAACAGGGGGACGAGAAAACAATATTAAAGAACGTTTAAATAAATTAGGTATTAAACATGTCTATTTAAATGCCCATGATAAATTACCAATAATGAATAAATATATTTCTGATAATAAATTAGATAAAAGTACGTGTTTATATATGGGTGATGACATTCCAGATTTAAAACCAATGCAAAATGTAGGCCTAGCTTGTTGCCCAAGTAATGCAGTGAATGAAATAAAAAAAGCTAGTGATTATATTTCTAATTTTAAAGGTGGAGATGGATGCGTAAGAGATGTTATTGAACAAGTTCTAAAAGCAAATGATAAATGGAATTATAATGATGGAATGCAATACTAATTTAAATAATTACAAAATTATTCTTGGTTCACATTCACCAAGAAGAAAAGAACTTTTAGAAAAAACAGGTTTGAAATTTATTGTTAAAGCAACTGATGTGAAAGAAGACTTTAAAGCCTTTATTAATATTGAAGAAGCAGCTAAAGCAATGGCCAAATTAAAAGCAAACAGTTTTAATGACTTAAAAAATAATGAAATATTAATATGCGCTGACACATTAGTTTCTGTGGGAAAGAAAATATTGGGTAAGCCGAAATCCGAAAAAGAAGCAGAAGAAATGCTCAGATTATTATCAGGAAAAGTACACAAAGTAACGACTGGTGTTGCAATTAAGTCAAATAAGAATCAAAAAATTTTTTTTGAATCAACAAAAGTTGTTTTTAAAGAGTTAACAGACAAAGAAATAAAGTACTATATTAAAAACTACAAACCTTTTGATAAGGCTGGATCCTATGCTATTCAAGAATGGATTGGATTAATTGGAATAAAAAAAATTAATGGATCTTACTTTAACGTCATGGGATTACCTACCGAAAAATTATTTAGTGAACTAATTAAATTTTGTTATGAAAAAAATTAATATTTTTTGGGCTCTATCCCCGATATTACTTTTAATTTTTCTTTTGACTTTAAATGTTATTATTTTCTCTGATGATGCTACATCTGGAGCAAATCAAATTGCCTTAATCCTATCTGCAATGTTTGCATCGGCTATTTCATTAAATTATGGGTATAGCTGGAAATCACTAAAAGACGGCATTATTAAAAGTATAAGTTCTGCTATGAGTGCAATTATAATATTACTTATTATTGGCAGTCTTACCGGAACCTGGTTATTAGGTGGTATTGTTCCTGCATTAATATATTATGGTGTGCAAATAATTGATCCAAGTTTCTTTTTATTTGCTAGTTGTATAGTATGTGCATTAACTGCATTATCTATTGGTAGCTCATGGACAACAGTTGCTACTATTGGAGTTGCTTTAATTACTATTGGCGAAGCCTTAAACATCCCTGTCGAAATGACAGCAGGATCAATCATATCTGGTTCATATTTTGGTGACAAAATATCTCCGTTGTCAGACACAACCAATTTAGCTTCAGCTATGGCAGAAGTTGATTTGATAAAGCATATAAAATATATGCTTTACACTACAGTACCTTCAATTATAATATCATTAATCTTATTTTTAATAATTGGAGCTAAATTTTCAGGGGTTATTGAGTCGAATGAAATAAATCAGTTAATGTTAACAATTGAAAATAACTTTTATATTGGTCCAGAATTATTTTTAACTCCAATAATAATGGCTTTTTTAATATTTAAAAAAGTACCTGCATTTCCCACTTTATTTATTGGAACAATACTTGGAGCTGTAACTGCTGTATTATTTCAAAAAAATGTAATTTATAATTTATCAGAATCTGATTTTATATCTGGTCTTGACTATTACAAGGTAATTTTACAATCCATGTTTGGTGAAATAAAAATAGGTGATGAATTATTAAATTCACAAGGTATGTTCGGAATGTTAAATACTGTGTGGCTCATTATTTGCGCAATGATATTTGGAGGAGTTATGGAAAAATCTGGTTTTTTGAAGCAAATAGCAAATAAAATAATGACAAAAGCTAAATCTGCCTCTTCCTTAGTTGCTACAACAGGTGGTAGTTGTATGTTTTTTAATTTAACTGCTTCAGATCAGTATTTAGCAATAGTGGTTCCCGGAAGAATGTACAAAAGTATGTATAAAAAAAGAAAATTGAGTCCTGAAAATTTAAGTAGAACCCTTGAAGACACCGGTACGGTAACATCAGTACTAGTTCCATGGAACACTTGTGGGGCTTATCAAGCTGGAGTTTTAGGAGTTGCAACTCTTAACTACTTACCCTTTTGTTTTTTTAATTTAATATCTCCTTTAATGACACTATTGTATGCATATGCCAAAATCAAAATAAAAAAAATCTCTTAACATGCTCAGGACAAGGAAAAACAAAAAATTCAATTACAAACCCAAATATTTCCAGGAAAATTCATCAAAAAAAAAATTTTTCAAAAAAAAAAATAAACCAAAATCAAAATTTAGATTAATAATATTTTTATTAATGTTATTTTTGTTTGTATCATTTATAGTTTTTTCTTAATGCAGACTAGAATAAAATTACTGCCGAAAAATGTAATTAATCAAATTGCTGCTGGAGAAGTAATTCAAAGACCTTCTTCAATAGTAAAAGAACTGATTGATAACTCCATTGATGCTAAATCAAAAAATATTCATTTAATTGTAAAGGACTCTGGAAAAACTCATATACAGATAAATGACGATGGAGAAGGTATGAACAAAAAAGAAATGTCAATTTGCTTTGAAAGACATACTACGTCTAAAATTAAAAATACAGAAGACATATTTCATATTAATACCTTAGGATTTAGGGGCGAGGCTTTATCATCAATTGCCTCAGTTTCAAAATTAATAATTAAAAGTAAATCAAAGTCACAAGACACTGGCAATCAAATCGTTATTGAACAAGGTTTATTACAAGAAGAAAAAGAAATAGTAAAATCAGTTGGAACAGAGATAATTGTTAAAAATCTTTTTTTTAACATTCCTGCTAGAAAAAATTTTTTGAAATCAAATAAAGTAGAATTAAAGCATATTGTTGACGAATTTTTTCGTGCTGCTTTAACAAATGAAAATATTAATTTTAAATTAACTCACGACGGTAGCGTTTTATTTAGTTTAAAACAGGAAAACAGAAAAAAAAGAATAGCTAACTTATTTGGTAAAAATATTACTGAAAAAATAATACCAATTCAAGAAGAAACAGATATTGTTCATATTTCAGGTTTTTTAGGAAAGCCTAATCATGCAAAAAAAACTAGAGGAGAGCAATTTTTTTTCGTTAATAACAGATATGTAAAAGCACCATATTTACACCACGCTATTATGAACGCATTTGAAGGATTAATTCAAAAAGATGTTTTTATTTCATATTTCATTTATCTAAAAATTGATACCAAAAAAATTGATTTAAATGTTCATCCGTCTAAAACTGAAATTAAATTTGAAGACGATAAGCTTATATATTCAATTCTATTTTCTGCGGCAAAAAGATCAATTGGAAAATTTAATATTTCTCCAAGTATTGACTTTGAAACTGAATCTAGTTTTAACGTACCAACTTACACCAGAAAATTTATATCAGAACCAAAAATTGAAGTTAATAAATCATTTAATCCCTTTGATGAAATAAAATCTTATAAAACTAACAACATTGAAACACTTTTTAATGTTGAACAAAGTGATATTAAAGAAGAAGAATCAATAGAAATTACTGATCTTATTCAAATTAATAACAGTTACATCTTTTGTGTTCTAAAAAACTCTGAAAATATTTCAAATTATTATTTATTAAATCAAAGCAAATCTCACCAGAGAATTATTTTTGAAGACCAATTAAATAATTTAAAAAACAAAAAAATCATAAGTCAAAAACTTGCCTTTACTGAAGAAATTATAATGACAAAAAGTGATTTAATGATTTTAAAAGAAAATGAAGAGCTATTTAATGAAATAGGTTATAACTTTGAAAAAATTAATGATACTAAACTTGTAATTGATGGTATTCCATCATTTGTAAGAAAAGAAAATATTAAAGAAAAGATAGAACTATTTCTTGAAGAAATAAAAAATAAAAATTTGAATATTAAAATTAAAGTATTTGAAAAATTAGCAAAATCTGTTGCATATAGCTCTTCGATTAAGATGAATGAAAAATTAGAAAAAATTGAAATGGTTGAAATAATCAAATCATTATTCAAATGTGAGTCTCCATTTATTAGCTTAGACGGAACCGCTTGTATGGTTAACTTTGACCCAAAACATTTATTTTGACCTATGCTAAATAATTATCGCTTTCAAATTTTACCCCCAGTAGTTAAAAACTTATTAATTATCAATGTCTTACTTTTTATTGCTACAGGAGTATTAAGCGCCCCCCCTTTTAATATTGATTTAACTAATATTTTAGGCCTTCATTATTGGGAGTCTGATCTTTTTAAACCTTGGCAAATAGTCACATACATGTTTATGCATGGAAATATCCCTCACATTCTTTTTAATATGTTTGCAGTTTGGATGTTTGGCAGTCATATTGAAAACAGATGGGGTTCTAAAAGATTTTTAAATTATTACCTACTAACAGGTCTTGGCGCTGCCTTTTTACATTATTTAATTTTTCATTTTTATACTTTACCGGGAATTCCATCTCAAGTTTATTCAAATACTTATCCATTAACAGCTTATGAATATTTTTTACAAAATAGTGTAGTAGTTGGCGCATCTGGATCTTTATTTGGTATTCTATTGGCCTTTGGAGTTCTATTCCCTAATACGCTACTATATTTATATTTTGCAATTCCAATTAAAGCAAAATATTTTGTAATAGGTTATGGATTAATTGAACTTTTCTCTGGAATTAGTAATAATCCTGGAGATAATGTTGCTCATTTTGCTCACTTAGGAGGAATGTTATTTGGGCTTTTAATTTTTGGATACTGGAAATTAAAAAATGAATTTTATTAAAAATTATAAATGATTATAATTATATGTTAAATAAAATACTTTTTTTAAATATTTTTATATTTTCTCTTATTCATATTTTAAATTTATTTATTGACATTAATTTTCAAGAAGTTAGAAATTTATTAGGGATCTCATCTGAAATTAATGAAGTTACTAAAAGACCCTGGGTTATCATTTCATACATGTTTCTACATGTAAATATTTTTCACCTCTTATCAAATATGATTTTTCTACATTTTTTTGGAAAATTATTTTTAAAATATTTAAGTAACACAAAACTTTTTAGTAATTATATTTTAGGTGGTTTAACAGGCGGTTTTTTTTTTATGTTATTTAGTAACTATACTAATCTACAAATTGAATCAGATCCTTTAATTGGCTCTTCAGCATCAATTTTATCAATTTTGGTTACTTGTTTTGTTTTTACCCCAAATTACTCATTTAAAACATTTAATAACTCTGAAAAAACTATTAAACTAAAATATTTAGCAATAATTTTTATTATTTATTCTATTATTAATCCTTTATATACACATAATATTGGAGGTTTAATTTCACACCTTGGTGGTATGACTTATGGAATATTGTATATGATTTTAATTAAAAAAGAAATTAATCCCGCCTTTTTCATTGAAAAAATTTTAGAAATTAATTTTTCTAAAGAAAAAAAAATAAAAAGAAGAAAAAATGAAGATGATTATGAGTATAATACTAGAAAAAAAATTAATGAACTTGAACTTAATAAAGTTCTAGAAAAAATATCAAAATCTGGATTCAAAAGTTTGTCGAAAAAAGAGAAAAAAATTCTTGAAAAATTTAGTCAAAATTAACTAATTTATTTACTTCTTTTAGTGATAAAATATTCATATAATTTATTGATAAGTTTGTGATATTTTTAGAAATAAATCTTACTGCCATATCATAATAAAGTGGAATTAATATAGTTGAATCCATCAAAATCTTCTCCATTTCCAAAAACATTTTAGTTCTTAATTCTTCATTTTTAACAAGAAATGTTTTATCATACAAACTGTCAAATTTTTCATTTGAAAAATGAGTTCTGTTGGAACCTATTGGCGACTTATTTTTTGTTATAAATAATTGTAAATAATTTTCTGGATCGGGGTAATCTGCAATCCAAGAGCCCCTAAAGAAACAAACAGATTTATTAGAAACTAACTCTCGGTGAACAGATGGTGGGTTAACTTTTAAATTTAATCTTAATCCAAATTCTGAAAATTTTGATTGAAGATATTCACATATATCCAAGTAATCAGATGTGGTATAAAGATCAAATGTTTTGAAAGAATTATTAATTGTATCAATTGAATTTAATAAAAAAGATGAAGTATCTGGGTTGTAAGAAAAACCATTTAATTTATACTTTGATAAAAAATCAGGTACTATTCCAGAACTAGCAGGAAATACCATGTTTTTTCTTAAATACTTTACCATTTCAAATCTATCAAAACCATAATTAAGAGCTTTTCTAACATTTGAGAGAGACAAAATACTATTATCTTCAGAACATTTACTTACATTGAAAGCTAAAAATTCAGTATTCAAATAAGGTGTCTTTTCTAAACTAAATAAATTTTTATACTTATTTTTCAAATTTCCATTTCTTTCTAAAAATTCTTCTTGAAAAATTGGATAATGTCCGGAAACAAAATCAATTTTAGATTGTAAAAAATTTATGAATAAGGACTCTGGATTTTTAATAAAAGTAATATTAATTGCATCTAAATAAGGTAGTCTATTTCCATTTTTTAATTCAAAATAATTTTTGTTTTTTAATAAAACTAATTTTACATTGTTCTTCCAAAATTTAAACTGAAAAGGTCCTGTTCCAATAGGATTTTTTGAAAAATTTACATTTCTAACAACTTCTTCAGGGACCACAGAAAAATATTTCATTCCTAAGATGTTTAAAATTGATGGAAATGGTTTATTTAACTTAACTAATAATGTTGTATCATTTAGTGCAGTAAATGGCTCAATATTTGAAAAATAATCTAATACCCACCTTCCTGGAGATGAAGTATTTTGATCCCCTAATCTTTGAAAACTATATACAAAATCATTTGCAACTACCTTTCTAGTTTGATTATCTGTTTCAAAATAATTTGATTTATGAAAATAAATATCATTCCTTAAATGAAATATATATTCTAATCCATTTTCACTTCTTTCCCATGATTTAGCAATAGAAGGAACTATTTCTAAATACTCATTTAATTCTACTAGTCCGTTAAAAATATGATTAACTGCCCATATATTTGACTTGGTGTTAGAATAAATAGGATCAAGAGAAGAAATTCCTGAGGACTCATTATATCTAAATATCTTGTAATTTGAATCTTTAGTTTTAGTTGAACATGAGTTGAATAAAACAATTAAAGTAAATAATAGAGGAAATCGTATTTTAATTTTTTTCATGTTTAATTCAAAAATAAATAATATATATTTGTTTTGTTTTGGCGAGGTAGCTCAGTTGGTTAGAGCGCAGGATTCATAACCCTGAGGTCGGGAGTTCAAATCTCCCCCTCGCTACTTTTTTCAAACTCACTCATCAATTAGTTTTAATAAATCATTATATAGAGTTTCATCATTTGGTCTTTTAGCGTTGTCCTCAATAACATTTCCTGACTTGTCAATTAAAATATATCTAGGTATACTAGATACTTGAAAAAAATTACCAATACTATTATTTTTATCAGCTGGTGATATAAAGTTTATTCCATCAATTTTTAGTTGGTCTAAAGATTTTTTCCATTTTTTATAATCAGTATCAATAGAGACATATAAAAAATTTATTTTTTTCAACTGTTTTTTCTTGAATTTTTTTTTGAGTGCAGTTGAAAATGGAAAAAGTTTTCTACAAGGACCACACCAACTTGCCCATATGTCAATATAAAGTACTTTTCCTATGAAATCATCTAATTGAATATTTTCACCATAAATATTTTCCATATAAAAATCAAATTTATTAGATGAATAAAAATTTTCAATATAATTGTCAATATTTTTTGTTTTAAAATCATACTGTGTTTCAAGAAAAAGTTTTTCTTGGTCAGAAATATTATTAATTAACTTTAAGATGTCATTGTAAAAAGATCTATTAATTAAAGTTGCATAATCTAAAACAAATTGAATTAAGCATGAATTAATTAACTTTTGATTTAAGTTCTGTTTTGCAAATTGATAAAAGGATGAGAAAAATAATCTTATTGATTTTTCATTATAATTTTGACTATCTTTTGAAGAAAGTAGTAAAGTCATATTATAAATATATTTTTTAAATAGAACAAAATCAAAATCCTTATTTATTGAGTCAAAATAAAATGATTCATCTAAAAAATAAGGAATTAATTTGTAGTTAAAATTACCTTTCGATTTACTTTCTTTAAGAGTAAAATCACATAAACTATTATAGTAAATAAGATCAATATAATTTTTAACAAAAGAGAAAATGTATTTATCATTCAAATTAGAGTTTAAATCTTTTATTTTATTTAAAAAATCATTTAGTTTTTTTTTTATATCATACATTGATATTTCGAATGAGTCTGGATTAGACTTATCAATTGATATTTCATTTATTAATGATTTATATAATGAAAAAAAATCATTTAAAAATTTAAACTCATCATCATCAGAACCATCATAAAAAACTATATTATTTTTAAGTGAAAGTGTATGATTTGTATTGGTTTTAATTAAAATCGCAAAATCAATAGAATCACTATAAACATTATACAAACCTGGAATTAAATGTAATGATGTATCATTTTTAACAACAATTAATTCGTTATTTATGTGCCCATCAATAAATAATGTTTCATTTTTTGGTTTAATAGTCAAATTTTGACAAAATACATTATAAGAAAAAAAAATAATTACTACAGTTATGAATGTTCTATTCATGATTATAATATTTTAATAAATTAAATTTAAATAAATTGAATAATTAATCTTTGAAAAATAAAATATTTATCTATATTGAAAAACAATTTAAAAAAATGATAAAATATAGTTTAGAGTTTCCAATCAAATCGTCAGTTAAAATTCTTTTCAATGCAATTTCAACTCCTACTGGTCTATCAGAGTGGTTTGCTAATGATGTTAATTGGAACGGCAATACTTACACATTTATTTGGGACGATGGAGAACAGGAAGCTGAACTAATTAAAAAAATTAACAATTTTTTAGTTAGATTTAAATGGGTTGACACTGATGATGATAGTTATTTTGAATTAAAAATTGATATTGATTCAATAACTAATGATGTTATTCTAATTATAACTGACTTCGCTGATGATGATGATGAAAAAGAACACGAAGTTAATCTGTGGAACACTCAAGTGCAAGCATTGATGAAAAGTATAGGTTCATAATGATTTGATAAGTTAATTTTGAAAAGATTAAATAAATCAATATTAATTGCTTTTATAAAACCATTTTTTTATACTTTTTCAATAATCATCTTTATACTGTTAATGCAGTTTTTATGGAAGTATATTGATGATTTAATAGGAAAAGGGTTAGATTTATATTTAATCTTTGAGCTATTAATATACGCTTCTTGCACATTAGTTCCTCTTGCTTTACCACTTGCAGTTTTGTTATCTTCGATAATGACATTAGGTAATCTGTCAGAAAAATCTGAGTTTATTGCTTTAAAGTCATCTGGAATATCTTTTTTTCAAATCACAAAGCCTCTTTTCTTTTTTGTTAGCATTGTTGTGATATTCTCATTCTTTTTTTCAAATCGTATTATACCTTATGTTAATCTAAAGAATACAAATTTAATGTATGATATAATCCATAAAAAGTTAGCTTTTTCTTTAGAAGAAAGAGTCTTTTTCAATGAAATTGAAGGATATAGTCTAAAAGTTGACAAAAAAATTGACGATAATAATTTTTCAGATGTAATTATTTTAGACCACACAGGTAAAAATATTCAAAAAACTTTTATTGCTGAGAAAGCAAATATGAAAATGAGTGAAAGCGAAAATTATTTAAATATTAATTTATTCAATGGAAACAGTTTCTCAGATACTGATTGTTTTGAAGAAAGTAAATCAAATTGTCAAATTACTTCTAAATTTGATTTATTTAGTTTAAAACTTGATCTCTCATCATTTAAATTAAACAGAGGGAGTTCAGATAGATTTTCTAATAAAGCTAAAACTATGAACATTAGTCAACTTAAAACAATTATTGATTCAATTCAAAAAAATATTTCTCATCAAAAAGATAATTTTGAAAATAAATTTAGATTACAAAATATTAATCATCAGTTTAAATTAAAAAATAATTTAAAAAAGAATAATATAGAAGTGAATAATAAATTAATAAATAAAAAAGTTTTAAGTAATACCAAAAATAAAATATATGCATTAAACAATTTAAATCGAGAATTGAAAAGAAAAAATCAATATTTAAATAAATTAAAAGTTGAGCTTAATAAAAAATATACTTATTCATTTGCATGCATGATAATGTTCTTAATTGGGGTTCCTTTGGGTGGAATTATTAAAAAAGGTGGTTTTGGGTTACCAGTAATTATCTCAATTTTTTCTTTTTTAATTTATCATATTATCTCGATTACAGGTGAAAAATTAGTTAAAAAAGATGTTTTAGAAGTTAGCTATGGTATGTGGGGGCCAATTTTTCTTTTCTTTACACTAGGAATTTTATTATTTGTAAGCATGCAAAAAGAAAAGTTGTAAAATGAAAATTTTAATTTTATCTCATAAACCTGTTTTCCCAACTCTTGACGGTGGAAGTCTAGCGACTAAAAAAATTTTTATGGATTTGAGGAGTGAATTTAACAGTGTTGATTTAATTTGCTTGAAATCAAATAAATTAAAAAATAAAAATTTTAATAAAAATAAAAATTATCAAGAGTTATTTGACGTCAATACAAATTTTAATTTTAAAAAACTTTTTAAAAGTTTTTTTAACAAACAATGTTATCAAATAAATAGATTCTACAATAAGAAAATTTCTAATGATATTATAAAATTAATTAAAAAAAAAAAATATGAATATGTTCTTTTTGAGGGAGTTTTTCCATCCGTTTATTTAAACGATATTAAATCAAATTGCAACTGTAAAACCATTATTAGAACTCACAATGTAGAACATGAAATTTGGGAAAATTTAGCAAGTAATAGTAAAAATATTTTAAAAATGTTGATTTATACATTTTTAAAAAAACAAATGAAGAAATGGGAAGATTATATTTGTTCTAAATGTGATTTTTTATTTTGTATTTCAAAAAATGATCAATTTTACTTTAATAAAAAATTAAATAAAGAAACTAAATTACTTCCAGTTTCCTTTGAATTAAAACAAAATAAAATAACTCAAAACTTTTCTATATTCCATCTTGGTGCAATGGACTGGAAACCTAATATTGAAGGAGTAAACTGGTTCTTAAAAAACGTATGGTTCAAAAATTTACAAAAAGATTCCAAATTGAAACTTTATCTGGCGGGAAAAAAAATGCCTAAAACAATTAAAAATATGGCAAATAATTCATTAATCGTTGAAGGAGTAATAGAAAGTGCTGAAGATTATATGAAAAATAAAAATATAATGATTGTTCCAATATTTTCAGGTAGTGGCATAAGAATTAAAATACTGGAAGGAATGTCAATGGGAATTCCTATTTTAAGCACCCCAAAAGGGGCGCAAGGAATTGATTATATTGATAATGAAAACATATTAATTTGTAAGTCTGAATTAGAATTTGAAAAAGCAATAAAATCACTACAAAAAAATAAAACATTATTTTTGAAAATTAGTAACGGTGGAAAAAAATTAATTAAAAATCACTTTTCAAAAGAAATAGTCATAAAAAATTGGAAAAATTTAATAAATGAAGATTGTAATATTAACACCGAGAGTTCCTGAGATATTAGACAAAGGTGATAAATTGAGAATTTTTCATCAAATTAAATTTTTATCAACTTCAAATGAAATTCATTTAATATCATTAAGCACCTCTAAAAAAAGAAAAGTTAACCCAGAACTAAAACAATACATAAAAAGTTTTCATGTCATTTCTTCGACTAAATTAAATCGAATTTTTAATTTATTTTATTACTCTATTTTTAAAAAATTACCATTCCAGGTTTCTTATTACTTTTCCAAGAAAAGTAAGTCAAAAATTGATAAAATAATTTCCAATATTGAGCCTAAATTAATTTATTGTCAATTAATAAGAACATCTGAATTTGTTAAATACCGTAAAGAAGTAAAAATTATTGATTATATGGATTGTTTTTCACTCGGTTTAAAAAGAAGAATAAAAAAATCAAGTATTTTTTTTAAAAAAATAGTTGATATTGAATATAACAGAGTAAAAAAATATGAAACAAAGATTTTCGATTATTTTAACTACAAAACAATTATTTCTGAATTCGATAAAAAAAATATAAATCATGAAAATAAAAATCAAATTGTAATTGTAAAAAATGGAATTGACCTTAATTATTTTAATAGAAAATCTAATAACTACAAAAAAAAAACAATTGTTTTCGTAGGCAATATGAGTTATAAACCAAATGTTTTAGCTGCAAAATTTATATGTGAAAAAATACTTCCATTAGTAGAAAATAAAATTAAAAATACGAAGGTAATTATTGCTGGATCATCACCAACTAATGAGGTCAAAAAATTATCTAAACTTAACAAAAACATTAATGTAACCGGTTTCATTTCTGATATAAGAACTGCTTACGAAAATGGAACAGTATTTATTGCCCCAATGTTTATAGGGTCAGGGCTTCAAAATAAACTATTAGAAGCTATGGCAATGAAGGTTCCATGTATAACTACTGATATCGCAAACAATTCTTTAAATGCAACTAAAAATGAAATTAAAATTGCTAATAATGAAATTGAGTTTGCCAATAGTTGTATAGAACTATTTAATAATAATCAAAAAACTTTGAAATTAATTGAAAATGGATATAAATTCGTTAAATCTAAATATAGTTGGGAAAAGTCAACAAATGTTATTAATAAAATAATTAAAAAATGAAATTAAATTCTATAGAAGAAGCAATTGAAGATATACGTAAAGGAAAAATAGTTATAGTTGTCGATGATGAAAACAGAGAAAATGAAGGTGATTTCATAGCTGCAGCTGAAAAGGTTACTCCTGAGCTTGTTAATTTCATGATTAAATTTGGAAGAGGTTTGTTATGCGCTCCTTTAACATCAAAAAGATGTGAAGAATTAAAATTAGATTTAATGGTAGGAAAAAATACAGATCCTCTTAAAACACAATTTACAATTTCAGTAGATAAGATAGGAAAAAATTGTACCACTGGAATTTCCGCAAGTGATCGTTCTGAAACAATTAAAGCATTAGCAAATCCTAAAACTAAAGAAGAAGATTTAGCAAGACCAGGACATATTTTTCCTCTCAAAGCAATGGATGGTGGTGTATTGAGGAGAAGTGGACATACTGAAGCGGCGGTTGATTTATGTAAACTGGCAAATTTAAAACCAGCTGGAATAATTGTAGAAATAATGAATGATGATGGTTCGATGGCCAGGTTACCTGAACTAATTAAAATTTCAAAAAAATTCAACTTGAAAATTATTTCTATTGAAGATTTAATTAAATACAGACTAAAAACAGAATCTTCCATTAAAAAAGAAGTTGAAGTTAATATGCCAACAAAATACGGTCATTTTAAACTTATTTCTTTCAAAGAAATAAATTCAAATCATGAACATTTAGCTATGGTAAAAGGTGAATGGAAAAAAAATGAACCTATTTTAGTTAGGGTACACTCCTCTTGTTTTACTGGAGACATTTTAGGTTCATTGAGATGTGACTGCGGGGACCAATTAACAGATTCAATAAAAATGATTGAAAAAGAAAAAAAAGGATTAATATTATACATGAATCAAGAAGGAAGAGGGATTGGTTTAGGAAATAAATTACATGCATATAAATTACAAGAGGAAGGAATTGATACTGTAGAAGCAAATCTTAAATTGGGATTTAAAGAAGATGAAAGAGACTATGGAATAGGAGCACAAATATTGAGAGATTTAAACATTACAAAAATTAAACTATTAACAAATAATCCAAAAAAAAGAGCAGGGCTGGTTGGATATGGTTTGGAAATAGTTGAAAATGTACCAATTAAAACAAAACCTAATAAACATAATAAAAATTATATATTAACCAAAAAAAATAAAATGGGGCACGATTTTTAATTTTTTTTTCTTTTTTTCTTTTTCTTGAATATATCAAAAAAATTATCGAATTCTTTCTCAAAAAATATAGAAACACCTTGTTCATATCTAAACTCATCACCACTTATCGGATCATATTCATCTGTCCTATTGAATGCTTTTAATTTAAAATTATCAGATAATTCATATTGTATATCCAATTCACCTACAATGTCAGTATTATCTTGAGCTTGAGGAGTACTTGGGTTACTTGCATTACCGTTAATAGTCAACTTATCATTTAATAGCTTCATTGAAAGAGCAAGTTGAATTTCATCTGTAGTTAATGAGTCAGTTGAACCTGGCGTCCACCTAAATCCTAAATCAAAATCATCTGTAATTTGAGATAACCAATTAGAAATTTGATTTGATAATAACTCTGTCCCTGTTGTTGTTAAACTACTATTTAAATAATTTTCAGTACTTTCTTGTATTAAAAAACTATTTGCTCCAATTAAAAATAAAAACTGTTGCAATTTTTTTTCTTCAGTATCTGTTAACTGATATAGTTTAGTTAATGCAACATCAGATGCTGATGGGATATCAATTATGAAATCAACTGATGGATTTAATAAATTATTTGTCATATGCATTTTACAAAAAACTGGAACTTTAGTACTAGAATTATAATCTGCATCTAGGAGATTAAGTGAAGTTTTGAGTTCATAAATAGCAAAAAAATCAATATTTATATCATATGGGCTACCATTCCAAAATAGACTTCCTCCTTTTTCAAGAATAAAGTTTTTATTAAGAACATTTTGCATAGTATACAAATATTCTCCTTGGTTTATTAAAATTTCACCGTACATATTAAAATTTCCGTTATCATCTATTTCTAATTTTAAATCACCCTCTCCAGATCCCTTAATAATGTCTCCTATTTTTTCATCATAAATGATTTGAACTTGAGCATTTGGTGTTAACGATAAATCAAAATTCATTTTAAAATCTTTGTTATTTTTTTCTTTATCATTGAAAATATTAATGGATGAAGAGGATTTTAAAGAATTAAATAACTCCAAGTTATTTTCTTCAGAAATTTCCATTGAAGTAGATAAAGGTATATTAAACTTAGTGCCTTTTTTAGTCTCAGCATCAATTTCAAGATAAACTTTATTTGGCTCACCATCAATAATAATATTACCATCAACAAAAACTTCTCCGTAATAAATATCATTATTTTCTATTTTGGTATTTAAACAATATAAATTATCAGAACTTACAAATAAGTTATAAGATATTTCTTTTAGTGCATTAGCATGAGTAGCTTCACCATAAAATAATCCATTTGTATTAAATTTTTTATCATGAATTAAAACTGAATCTAATTGAATATTATCTTTTTTAAATGAAACACTATAATCGTTTTTTAGTAAATAAGCAGTGTTTAAATATGGTATTTTAAATGAAAAGTTATTTAAAGTTAAAGAACCATCAATAAAATAATTATCATAGGGACCATATAAATTTAAATTACCATAAATATTTCCTTTATTATTTGAGATGCTACTGATGTACGGATTTAGAATATTACAATCTTGTCCGTTAAAATTTAAAAACATGTTCATACTATTTTTTTTGTCCAAAGAAACAGTACCATTAAATTCAATAGTTTTAGATTTTTTTGAAGGTTTCACATAACCATCTAAAACTAAAAATTTTCTTTTATTGTTTGACTGTGTATTTAATATTAAATCTCCTAAAAGAACGTCATTAATAGAAAAGTCTTTCACTTTCAAATAGCCTCCCACTGGTTTACTTACAGAGCTATACCAAAAAGTACCATCAGCTAAGCCTGCTAACCTAGAAGCATCTTTTTTTCTAAGAAAATTAATTAATTCTAAATCAACATTTTTAAGATCAAAAAATAATTTTAATGAATTAGAATTTTCAACTGAAACATCAATTAATTGAGAACCTGAACTTAGTGAAAAATTAGAAAAATTAACTTCATCGAAATTAGAAATTTTTATTAAACTATTAGGTGATAGACTCCATACCTGATCAGGAAAATTAACAAATGAATTACTAAATGAAATTAAATTTTCTTCTCCTCTGGAGATATTGCCAAAAAAAGAAGCATCAAAAGATTCATTTTTATTAATATTTTTTAAAAGTAAATTATATTCAATTTGATCAGACCTAGAATTAGAAGTAAAAACTAATGAATCAATATTTAAATTATTTTCTGTGTTTATAAAGTTATTAGTAAGAAAATGAAAATTTAATTTATCCTGATCATTAACTTCTAAATCAAAATTTAAATTATCAAAAAATTTATTGTTGAAAGATAAACTCTCTAAATCTCCATTTATAAATAAATTAGAGCCTAATTTCTTTTTATTTATTTTTAATTTAAAATTTTCAAGAGAAAAATTATCTAAAAAAAAGTCTGTAATAAATGATGAATTATTAAAATCTAAATCTAAATCTAAATTATAATCACTTTTGAATATTTTTTTTTCATTCTTTAAAAAAGATAAAAATATATTCTTAAAGTCTTTTTTTAAATCTAAATATTTAAAGTCCCCTGTAATAAATGCAGAACCTATATCAGATTTAAACAATAAAGACTTGTTAACTGATGAATTATTAAAATCAATCTTTAAATTATTTAAATTGTATTTTTTTCCTCTATAATAAGATAATTTATTAGCTTCTATTGAGCCAATTAGATTATCAATTGAATTACCCTTTAAATTTGCTATAATATTTCCAGAAAATTGTTTAATAGGTTGACCTGTTAGTAATTTAATTTTATCTAAATTGATTTTTTTTACTTTTGAAGAAACATTGATTATTTTATTGTTGTCTGAAAAATCTAATTCACCATCTAATTGAACTTTACAGTTCCTATCATTAATCCTTAAATCTCCTCTAAATAAATTGTAACTTAAATCTGCATTTAATGACAAATTATTATAATAATAATTATCAAAAAATATTTTGGCGTCTTGAAAGCTTATGTTTGCAAAAAAGTTATCCTTGTCTAAACCTGAACCATTAATTTTAGTCTTAAAATTAACTTCGCCTAAATTTTTAAAATTAAGTAAACTCCCTAAATTAAATTTGTTAAAATCAATAGTTCCATCAAAAGATGGATTATTTAAACTGTCGGGGAAGTGAAATTTTATATTTAGATTAGAAAAACCGTAATCTGAATTTATATTACTTTCGATATCTAAATTTCTGTTATATAATACAGTTTTTCCTATATATTTAATATCTCCTAAATCTAGGAATAGAGAAGGGAAATCTATTTTATTCTTCATTGAAAATGATAAAAGATCTTGTTTTTTAATAATTGAATTATTAATCTGAAGAAAATATAAATCTAGACTACTATCATAAGAGAAAATACCATCCAAAAATGATTGATTGTAATTTATATTAAGCTTTTCTAAATTAAAAATATTTTTATCAAATGAAAGGATGGAGGAAAAATTGATGAATTCATTATTATTTAATTTTTGATTAATAAAATCTTTTAAGTAAAACTTACTATCAATAATATCTACGAAAAATTTGTTGTTTGATTTATCTTGGTTTAAAGAAGAAGCAAAAAACGAATTATTTTTCTGGAAAAAAATATTTTCAATATTGCAACCATTATTATTAGAGTAATTAATTTTATTTAAATCAAAAGAAAAATCATTCAATTTAATAGTATCCAATTGATTCTGGAAGATAAAATTAGAAATAGATAAATTAATATTTTCAATATAAAGTGAGTCTAAATTAGTAGAATTTTTATTTGAAATCTTATTTATAAATAATTCAAAATTAGTAATAGAATCAGATTCATATTTTTTAATGAAAAAATCTACGTTTTCAATATTAACATTATTAATTTTTATATCAGATTTTGAAAAAATGATGTTATTATTAAAACCAATTGAAATATTAGGAATATTTATCATTGGATTTTGAAAATGATCTAATATCAAAAAATTGCAAGAAATTTTATTAGAAAAAATATTGTAGTAAAAATTATTTGATTCTAAAAAAATAGAGTGATTTTCATTTATATTTTTAGAGAATAAATTAAATATTTTTTTTTGAAATAAAGACGAATTAATTATACCAAATAGAGTTGTTAAGATACTAAATAGTATAATAAGCAAAAAAACAATTTTTTTTATATTTTGTCTAATAATCAATATTTATAACTTTATATTCATAAATGAAAAAAGACATATACATACTTGGGATTGAATCATCTTGTGATGATACATCAGTTGCTATCACTAATAACAGAAAAGTACTATCAAATATTGTATCAAGTCAAAAAATTCACCAAAAATATGGAGGCGTTGTCCCTGAACTTGCATCCAGATCTCATCAAAAAAATATAGTACCTGTTACCTCTTTAGCTTTAAAGATAGCAAATATTAAAAAAAATCAACTAAATGCAATCGCTTTTACTAGGGGACCTGGATTATTGGGCTCATTATTAGTAGGATGTTCATTTGCAAAAAGTTTATCTTTAAGTTTAAAAATTCCTCTAATTGAAATCAATCACATGAGGGCCCATGTTATTGCTAATTTTATTGAAAACAAAAATTTTAATCCCCCAAGTTTTCCTTTTCTATGCTTGACAGTATCAGGAGGACATACTCAAATAGTATCAGTAAAAAGTATAGAAGATATGAGTGTTATTGGTCAAACTCTAGATGATTCAGCTGGAGAAGCATTTGATAAATCAGCAAAATTATTAGGATTAGGTTATCCCGGCGGACCATTAATTGAAAAAAAATCAATTGGAGGAGATTGTAATAAATTTATTTTTACGGAACCTAATGTTGATAATTTAAATTTTAGTTTTAGTGGATTAAAAACTCAAATATTTATGTTTTTAAAAAAAGAAATGGGAAAAAATAAAAATTTCATTAAAGAAAATATACATCATCTTTGTGCATCAATACAAAAAATAATAGTAACTACTCTCGTTAATAAGTTAAAAAGAGCAATTATAATGAATAATGTCAAAAATGTTGCTATTGCAGGTGGAGTCGCCTCTAATAAATACTTTAGATCAGAGATTAAAAAACTTGAAAATGAATTAAAAATAAAATCATATTTTCCAAAAATAGAGTACTCAACGGATAATGCTGCTATGATTGCCTTATCAGGTTATTATAAATTTAGAAAAAAAGAATTTTCAAATATCCAAATAAGTCCTGATTGCAGATATAAAATTTAAAAATTTTCAAATAAAATTCTATTATTTTCCCAGTTGATATTAGAACCTTTTCTGAAGTAAAAAACTAGTGAAAATTCATGAGAAGCTCCAGAGTAATTACCTATTTCTCCATAATTATAATCAATCGAATAAATTAAAGAAAATTTGTCGTAGTTAAAGCCAAAAAGAGCAATCAATTCATCATTGCTTCTATATCCAGCACCTAGCCAAAAAATATTATTAAAAATAGCTTTTAAATTTATGTCATATTGAAAATCTGTAAACTCTGTCTTTTTTAATAAAAAGCTCTGTTCAAAACCAATTTTTGTTGTTTCATCAGTAAAATTATATCCACCAAAAAAATAATAATTTCTAGCGAACTGATTGGGCTCATTAATATCTTGTGTCAATACCTTTGATTGAATCAAATTAACAATAGAAGCTCCAAAAAATAAAAAATCATCATAAACAAGAAAACCAAAGTTGGAATCAAAATTTATTTTTTTTTGAATTTCACCATTCACTATTGGATCAAATGTGGCAGTATTTAAATTAGAATCATCAAAAACGTACTGATATATATTACCTGAAATACCTAAAGATAAATTATAGTTCAAAAAAATTGGAAATTTAAATGAGTACATTAAATCCAATCCATGAATGTTTATTGCCCCTGTTCTATCTGAAAAAAGTAGAGAGCCTAATCCATGTTTTTGATTGTTTAAAGCATGATGAGCAGAGATGGAAGTAGTTCTTATAGGTTCATCTACTAAACCAGTCCATTGGTTTCTATTCATTAAAATTATTGAAGAAGATTCAGTTATTCCAGAAAATGCAGGATTAATAACTAGTGGATTATATATATACTGACTGTTTAAAGGTAGTTGTTGTGAATAAACAAAGTTACCTAATAAACAAATGAGAAAAAAAAATAATTTGTTGTACTTCATAAGTGTGTCCGATTTTACAAATCTATCAACAAAAAGGCATTAAAAAAAAATCTATTAATTAAAATCTAACTTTATCTGACCAGAATTTCTACTAATATCTTCATTTTCTATTAAATCTTTATCATTGTTTTCAATATTTTGGCTTTCAATTAATTCAATAGACTTAAGCTTATATTGTGAAATTTGCTTACCAATTGCTTCATATCCTTTAACAGAGATAAAGTCAGAAGAAACAAATTCAATCGACTCTCTAATTTTTCCAGTTTTTGTATTATGAAAATTTAACTTAATTATTTTACTACCAAAAAAAATAAATTTTAAATTAAAACCTTTATTTTCCTGTAAATAGTACTGTTTTTTAGAAATTTCTTTTGGTTTAAATCTTTTAATGTAGTGTAGTTTGTTTTTTGAGTTATAATAAATACACGTTAATACACTTGAAGGATTATACTTTTCAATTATTTTAATATTTTCTGGAAAATGATTAGATAAATCATAAGATGTTAAATAAAAAAATCCTAGTTCAGAAACTAGAATAATTTTGTCGTCACCTGAGAAATCCCCCAATAATTCTCCATGACCCAAGTCATTTAATCTATTAACAGAGGAGTCATACCAAATTTTCTTGGCAGCTAAAGTTGAAACTCCTTTATTTTTTAATTCAATTTTTCTTACATAGTGTTTGCATATCATATTTCCTCGAACCCCTCTACTTTTAATATCATATTCAGAAAAATCTATATCAAATTTTATTTTTTTAATTCTTGCCTTTGCTCTTAAAATAACACTAACCAACTCAGCTTCTCCGTTTGGATTGGCAGAAAAATAAATCACATCAGAACCATTTTTACTACCCAAATTATAGTCTTTATTTCTTGTTATTCCTTTAACTGGAAAACGCTTTAAATATGCTTTATTTGAAGATTTGTCTCTGTAAATCATATTATATGTAGTTCTATTGTCATTTTTTTTGAAAATACCAATGTGAATAATGTCTTTCCCAACAAATACTTTGGATGAAACTTTTGTTATTAACATACTTCCATCTTTCTTAAAGACAATTATGTCATCAATATCAGAGCATTCTAAAATAAACTCATCCCTTCTCATGGATGTACCAATAAAACCTTCCAATTTGTTTGCATATAATTTTTTATTAGCTAAAGCAACTTTAGAAGCTACAATTGTATCAAAAAGTCTTTCCTTTGTTTTCCTTTCTCTACCTTTTCCATATTTTTCTTTGATTTTTTTAAAATATTGTATTGAAAAATCTGTGATGTTATCTAAATTTTTTTGTTCATTTTCTATGGATACTTCAATCTGTTTTACTTTCTCATTTTCTCTGTCAAGATCATATTTACTAATTCTTTTAATTTTAATTTCAGTTAATTTTGTTACATCATCAACTGTAACTTCTCTTTTTAAATTTTTAACAAAAGGTTTTAATCCTTTAAAGATAACTTCAATTATTCCTTCCCAACTATCTACATCTTCTATATCTCTATATATTTTTTCTTCTATAAAAATTCGTTCTAAAGTAGCGCTGTGCCATTTCTCGTTGAGTTCATTTAATTTTATTTGTAGTTCTTGAGTTAAAATTAATTTAGTGTTTTCGGTTGAAATTTTAAGGATGGTAGATACGTCAGTAAAAATGGGGGAATCATTTTGAATAACACATGTCGTAGGATATATAGTTATTTCACAATCTGTAAAAGCATACAGGGCATCAATAGTTTTATCAATTGATACATCATTTGTTATTGTGATAATTATATCTACTATATCAGCGGTGTTATTTTGAATATTTTTAATCTTTATTTTTCCTTTTTCATTTGCTCTCAATATTGAATCAATCAATGAAGTAGTTGTAACATTGTAAGGCAACTCAGTTATTTGAAGAGTTTTTTTATCTATTTCTTCAATCTTAGCTCTAACTCTAACTTTGCCTCCTTTTTTTCCATCGTTATAATTACTAAAATCAGCTAAACCTCCAGATTGAAAGTCAGGTAAAATTTTTTTATTTCTTCCTCTCAAAATTGAAATTGAGGCGTCTATTAATTCATTAAAATTGTGAGGTAATATTTTCGTAGATAAACCAACAGCAATACCTTCAACTCCTTGAAATAATAATAAAGGAAATTTAATCGGTAGCCATTCTGGTTCGTTTGCTCTACCATCGTAAGAGTTTTTCCAACTAGTTACTTTTGGACTAAAGCACACATCAAGAGAAAATTGAGTTAGTCTAGCTTCAATGTATCTTGCTGCTGCAGCCTTGTCTCCAGTAGATACATTACCCCAATTTCCCTGCATATCAATTAAAAGTCCTTTTTGACCTAATTTAACTAAAGCGTCTCCGATTGATGAATCACCGTGTGGATGATACTTCATTGTATTTCCTATTAAATTAGCAACCTTATGATATCTTCCATCATCCATTTCTTTTAATGAATGAAGAATTCTTCTTTGTACAGGTTTTAAACCATCTAAAATATAGGGGACTGCTCTTTCTAGTATAACATATGAAGCATAGTCTAAAAACCAGTCTTTATACATGCCTGTGACTGGAATAACCTTTGTTACCTCATTTAATTCTTCATTATTTTCTATAGTGTTTTCGCTCATAATACTAATCAACTATATCTTTTTCAACTCTTAAGTTATCAATAATAAAAGCTTGACGTTCTTGGGTATTCTTTCCCATATAGAAAGTCAATAAAGATTCTATTTCAGAGTCATTTTTTAAAAGAACAGGTTCTAATTTAATGTTAGAACCAATGAAGTTTTTAAATTCGTGAGGAGAAATTTCTCCTAGACCTTTAAATCTGGTAATTTCTAATTTTCCATTTAGTTTATTCTCAGCCTCTAATTTTTCATTATTATCATAACAATAAATAGTTTCCTTTTTATTTCTGACTCTAAAAAGAGGAGTCTGTAAAATATATAAATGACCTTCTTTAACTAGATCAGGAAAAAATTGAAGGAAAAAAGTAATAATTAATAATCGAATGTGCATTCCATCAATATCGGCATCAGTAGCAATTACTATATTATTATATCTCAAATTTTCTAATTCATTTTCAATATTTAGAGCACTTTGTAATAAGTTAAACTCCTCATTTTCATAAACAATTTTTTTTGTTAAACCAAAACAATTCAAAGGCTTTCCTTTTAAACTAAATACAGCTTGAGTATTGACATCTCGAGCTTTAGTTATAGATCCACTAGCAGAATCCCCCTCCGTAATAAATAAAGTTGTTTCTAATCTTCTTTCCTTTTTTAAATCATTATAATGAATCTTACAATCCCTTAATTTTTTATTATGCAAACTTGATTTTTTTGATCTTTCTCTACTTAATTTTTTAATTCCAGCTAGTTCTTTTCTCTCTTTCTCTGCTTGTTGTATTTTTTTAAGAATAACTTCACTTATTTCTGGATTTTTATGTAAAAAATTATCTAGTTTTCTTTTAACAAAATCATTTATGTAAGTTCTTATTGTTGGAAGTTTATCTCCCATTTCAGTTGATCCCAGTTTTGTTTTTGTTTGAGATTCAAAAACAGGCTCCATAACCTTTATACTAACCGCTGCAACTATAGATTGTCTAATATCTGATGCTTCAAAATTTTTATTATAAAATTCTTTGAATGTTTTTGCAATTGCTTCTCTAAATGAAGATTGATGTGTGCCACCTTGTGTCGTGTGTTGGCCATTTACAAATGAAAAGTATGTTTCTCCATATTTAGATCTTGAGTGAGATAAGGCAATTTCTATATCATCTCCCTTCAAATGAATAATTGGATATGTCAGAGATGTTTCTAATTTTGAACTTAATAAGTCTTTTAATCCATTTTCTGAAAAAAACTTTTCATTATTGTAAATGATTGTTAAACCTGGATTTAAGTACACATAATTCCATATCATAGTAGAAATATGATGGTCCAAAAAATTAAAATTGGAGAAAATTTCAGAATCTGGAATAAACATAATTCTAGTTCCATTTCTTTGGGATGACTCTTTAACTTCATCATCAAAAGTTATAACTCCCCTGTTAAATTCAACAATTTTTGTTTTACCATCACGAATACTTTGTACTCTAAAATGTTCAGACAAAGCATTAACTGCTTTAGTACCAACTCCGTTTAAACCCACAGCCTTTTTAAATGCTTTAGTATCATATTTACCCCCAGTATTAATTTTAGAAACACAATCAATAACTTTTCCCAGTGGAATACCTCTTCCATAATCTCTAATTATAACCTTTTGATTTTTAACACTTATTTCAATTGTTTTACCAAAACCCATTACGAACTCATCCATACAATTGTCCATTATCTCTTTTAACAAAACATATATACCATCATCTGGGGAAGAACCGTCTCCTTTTTTACCAATATACATACCAGGACGCATTCTTATATGCTCCTTCCAGTCAAGAGACTTTATATTTTCTTCAGTGTAATTATTTTGGCTCATAAAAATTAAACGATACTAAAATTAATAATCAAACTATAAAAAAAGAATAATTAAAGTTTAAAATGATAAGAACTTATTAACAATAATTAAAAGCTAATAACTATACATTAAATCTAAAATGTATTATATCACCATCTTTCACTAAATAATTTTTCCCTTCTATAAAAATTTTACCATTCTCTCGACAAGTTAACTCACTTCCATATTTAATCATATCATCGAACGCAATAACCTCAGCTCTTATGAATCCTTTTTCAAAATCTGTGTGGATTTTTCCAGCAGCTTTCGGGGCAAGAGATCCTTCTTTGATAGTCCAAGCCTTGACTTCTTTTTCTCCTGCAGTAAAAAAAGTTTGAAGCCCCAACAAAGAATATACAGATCTTATAATTTTATTTACACCTGGTTCATTTAAACCTATATCATTTAAAAAATCATTTCTGTCTTGAATATTATCTAATTCATTAATTTCAGACTCAATGCCTGCTGCAATAATGATCATATTTGAATCTTCATTCTTAATTTTATTGGAGACAGATTCTGTATATTGGTTTCCATTTAGTGAATTTTGATCTACATTACATACATATAGAACTGGCTTTTTTGTCAATAAATGTAATTCATTAATAAAGTCATCGTTGTCAAAACTATAGGATCTAGCGGGAAAACCTTGAGATAATTTATCCTTGTATTTATTTAAAATATCAACTTGATTAAGTGCAGTTTTATCTCCGATGTTAGCTAATCTTGATAAACTATTGATTTTTTTTTCAATAATCTCAATGTCTTTTACCATTAGTTCATAATCAATTATTTCTTTATCTCTAATTGGGTTTACAGAACCATCTACATGTGTAATATTATTATCATCGAAACATCTTAAAACATGCATAATTGCATTTGTTTCTTTTATATTCGACAAAAATTTATTGCCTAACCCTTCTCCTTTGCTAGCTCCTTTTACAAGCCCAGCAATATCAACAATTTCTACTGTAGCTGGAAAAGTATTTTGAGGTTTAAATAATTCTGATAATTGATTCAATCTAGAATCAGGAACAGGTATTATACCAACATTCGGGTCAATAGTAGCAAAAGGATAATTTGCAGCTAGAGCTTTTGACCTTGATAAACAGTTAAATAAAGTTGACTTTCCAACGTTAGGTAATCCTACTATTCCACATTTCATATTTATAATTTAGTATGCAAAAATAGGATATTGTGACATCATTTTATTTATTTCTTCACAAAGTCCCACCATTTTATTATTATTTTGATAATTAAAAATTGCTTTATCAATAAATTCAACAATTTTTTTAACTTCATTTTCTTTCACTCCCCTAGTTGTAATTGCAGGTGTTCCAATTCTAATTCCTGACGTTATAAATGGAGATTTATCGTCAAATGGCACCATATTTTTGTTTACGGTTATGTCGGCTAGACCAAGAGCATATTCAGCATCTTTTCCTGTAATACCCTTTGATCTTAAGTCAATTAAAATACAATGATTATCTGTACCGGAAGAAATTATATCATAACCCAGTGAAGTTAATGATTCTGCCATAACAAATGCATTTTTTTTCACCTGATTGACATAATCTAAAAAACTTTCATCCATTATTTCAGAAAAAGCGACCGCTTTTGCTCCAATCAAGTGTTCAAGGGGACCACCTTGACAACCAGGAAAAACAGCTGAATTGATTAGGGTGGACATTTTTTTTAATTCTCCTTTTTTAGTGGTTTCACCAAATGGATTTTCAAAATCATTACCAATCATAATTATTCCCCCTCTCGGACCTCTTAGAGTTTTATGAGTCGTAGATGTAACAATATGACAATAATCAAAGGGATTATTTAGTAAGCCCTTTGAAATTAAACCAGCAGGATGAGAAATGTCAGCTAATAATATTGCTCCAATTTCATTTGCTACCTTTCTAAATCTTGAATAATCCCAGTCCCTTGAATATGCAGATGCTCCACAAATAATCATTTTAGGTTTTTTTTCAAGAGCAGTATTCTCCATAGCTTCATAATCAATCAATCCAGTTTCTTTAGATACTCCATAAAAAGATGTTTTGTATAACTTACCAGAAAAATTAACTGGGGAACCATGAGTTAAATGTCCTCCGTGAGATAAATCAAAACCAAGTATTTGGTCTCCAGGTTTCAAACAGGCCATAAAAACTGCTAAATTAGCTTGTGAACCAGAATGTGGTTGAACATTAACATAATCTACATCAAATATTTTTTTTGCTCTATTAATTGCCAATTGTTCAATTTCATCTACATATTTACATCCTCCATAATATCTTTTATTGGGGTAACCCTCAGCATATTTATTTGTTAAACAAGATCCTGCTACTTTTAAAACTTGATCACTTACATAATTTTCAGAAGCAATTAACTCAATACCATTAATTTGTCTTTTATTTTCTTTTTCAATTAATGAAAAAATTATATCGTCTTTATTCACAATAAATGTTTTAAATTATATATTTAAAGATATTATTTATTTTCAAAAAATCAACCTATGAAATCAGCAAACAATTTAAAAAGAAAATCCTGGATTAAATATGACAAAAATTGTGATTTTCCAATTCAAAATATTCCTTTCGGTGTATTTAAAACAAAAAATAATGAATTTCATGCAGGATCAATAATTGGTGAAACTTTGATAAGCCTTAAAAATTTAGAAAAACATGACTACTTTAATAACGTTGTTTTAAAAAATGAAACTTTTCAGGGTAAAGATTTAAATAATTTTTTGGAACAAAAAAAAAATTCTTGGAGGTCTGTAAGAAGTAAAATTGGCGATTTATTTGATATTAAAAACAAGATATTTGAAAAAGAATTCATTGAAAAAAGTATTTTATTTCAAAAGAAAGATGTTGAAATGGTAATGCCAGTGAAAATTGGAGATTATACAGACTTCTACTCCAGTAAAGACCACGCTTCTAATGTTGGAAAAATGTTTAGAGACCCGAAAAATGCTTTACTTCCTAATTGGTTACATATTCCAGTGGGGTACCATGGAAGAGCATCTTCAATAGTAATTTCAGGAACAGATGTAAAAAGACCAAAAGGACAAGTTCTTCCAAAAGGTGAAGACAATCCAATCTTTTCAGATTCAAAACTATTAGATTTTGAATTAGAAATGGGATTTATTACAGGAAAAGGAAATGAATTAGGAGAAAATATAAATATCGAAAATGCGGAAGACTATATTTTTGGACTGTGTCTTTTTAATGATTGGTCAGCTAGAGACATTCAAAAATGGGAATATGTGCCATTGGGACCATTTCTGGGAAAAAGTTTTAATTCAAGCATTTCACCATGGATAGTTACACTTGATGCTCTGGAACCATTCAGAGTTTTTGGAGAAAAACAAATTCCAGAAGTTCAGGAATATTTAAAATTTGAAGGCAAAAAAAACTTCGACATAAATCTTGAAGTACTTATTAAATCTCAAAAATCAAAACCTTCTCTAGTCACTAAGTCAAACTTCAAATATATGTACTGGAATATGGCACAACAACTTGCTCATCATACTATTAATGGTTGCAACATTAAGGCGGGAGATTTACTTGCATCAGGAACTATTTCTGGACCAGAAAAAAATGAATTTGGATCCATGCTTGAATTATCTTGGGCAGGTTCTAAAAGTATTAATTTAGAAAATGGAGAAAAAAGAAAATTTCTAGAAAACGGTGATACTGTCATCATGAGAGGATATGGGATTAAGGAGAATTTAAGAATTGGTTTTGGTGAATTATCAAATACTATAATAAAATAAAAATGTCTGAAAAATTAATCCCTTCAGAAATATTAACTAAGTACAAATCTCTTATTAGGTCCTTGGGGACAAAAATCAATAATGAAGAAAAAAAAGATATAAAAAAAGCTTTTGAAGTAGCATATACAGCCCATAAAAATGTAAAAAGAAAATCTGGAGAAGCATATATTTTTCATCCTTTATCTGTTGCTAAAATTGTTGCAAAAGAAATTGGCTTGGGAAAATTAGCTATAACATGCGCATTATTACATGATGTAGTTGAAGACAGTGAAATAAAATTGAATGAAATTGAGAAAAAATTTGGAAAAAAAGTATCAAATATAATAGATGGACTGACAAAAATATCTGTAGTGATTGATAGTGCAAGCTCTATTCAAGCTGAAAATTTTAGAAAAATGTTATTGACATTATCAGACGATGTAAATGTTATTTTAATAAAATTAGCTGACAGATTAGATAATATGAGAACCTTAGGTTCTTTAAAAAATAGTAAAAGAAAAAAAATTGCTTTCGAAACTCTTTACATATATGCCCCATTAGCTCATAGATTAGGATTATATTCAATCAAGACTGAACTTGAAGATTTAGCATTAAAATATACAGAACCTGAAAAATATTTTGAAATATCAAAAAAATTAAATGAAACTAAAGTTGAAAGAGAAAATTATATTAAAAAGTTTTTAAAACCAATAAAATTAAATGTAAAAAAAGAAGGATTTAAAGTATCAATTAAGGGAAGACCAAAATCTATTTTTTCAATAAGGAAAAAAATGGCTAAACAAGAAATTAATTTTGAGGAGGTATTTGATAAATTTGCAATAAGAATTATAACAAATTCAAAAGAGTCTGATGAAAAGTCTGACTGTTGGAAAATATACTCAATAGTTACTGATTTTTATAAACCAAATCCAGACAGATTGAGAGACTGGATTTCAACACCAAAAACTAATGGTTATGAATCACTACACACCACAGTAATGGGACCGGATGGTCATTGGGTTGAAGTCCAAATAAGAAGTGAAAGAATGGATCAAATTGCAGAAAAAGGACTTGCCGCTCATTGGATATATAAAAAAAATAATAAAAATTCAAAAAAAGCTGATAACTTAAATAAATGGATAAATAATATTAGAGACTTATTAGAGAGTCCCGAAGAAAATGCCGTTGATTTTTTAAATGAGTTTAAACTAAATCTTTACTCAAAAGAAATATTTGTATTTACTCCCAATGGAGAACTTATAACACTTCCTAAAAATTCTACAGCTCTAGATTTTGCTTTTAGCATCCATACCGATCTTGGAAAGAGATGTTTAGGTACTAAAGTTAACGGAAAATTAGTTCCTATAAGTCACAAATTAAAAAGTGGTGATCAAATAGAAATCATATCTTCTGAAAAGCAAAGACCAAAAGAAAGTTGGTTAGATTTTGTAATCACATCTAAAGCAAAAAATAAAATAAAAAGCTCTTTAAATGAAGGAAAAAAAATTATAGCTGAAGAGGGTAAAGAAATTTTAAAACGAAAATTAAAGCACTTGAAAATTACTTTTTCAGAAAAAAGGATCAATGAACTTCAAGCTTTTTTTAAATTACAAGATAGTCAGGAATTATTCTTTAAAATTGGTACAGGGAATATTAATAACTCAGACTTAAAAAAATATATTGAAAGTAGAGAAAGCTGGTACACATATCTTAGATCAAAGTTAACAAGAAGAAAAAATCAAGGGCAAAATAAAGAATTTCTCAAAGTCGCTAAAAAAAATAAAAAAATATTAAGATTTGGAGATGGAAAAGATGAATTAGAATATAAAATTGCCTCTTGCTGCAATCCAATTCCTGGAGACGATGTCTTTGGATTTATAACAATTGAAGAGGGAATAAAAGTACACTCATATAATTGTCCTAATTCGATAAGATTAAAAACAAATTTTAACTACAGGACAATAGAGGCACATTGGATGAATATTGAGGATTTAGATTTTTCTGCAATTTTAGAAATTAAAGGTATTGATTCTACAGGTATTGTCAATCAGATAACTAAAATAATTTCAAATGATATGTCTGTAGAAATGGAATCAATCAATTTCAAAAGTGTAGATGGTTATTTTTCTGGAAAAGTGGATATTATGGTAAAAAATAAAATACACATTAAGAAATTAATTGAAAGGTTAAAGAAAATTGATGGGGTAAAAAAAGTTGAAAGAAAATTAAAATCATAAAAAAATAGTTAATAAATTGTCAATGTAATTTTTCAAGAAATGATAAAAAAAGATAATAGAAATCCAATTGATATATTAAATCACTATTTAGAAAAACAAAAGCTCAGAAAAACACCAGAAAGAAATATTATTTTAGAAGAGATATATAAACTAAATACACATTTTGATATAGAAGAACTGTTTATAAAAATTTCAAAAAAAAATAAAATAAGCAAAGCAACTGTTTACAATGCTATAGAACTGTTTCAGAAACTAGAATTAATTACCAAGCATTCATTTGATAACAGAGTTTTGTATGAAAAGACTTTAAATAAAAAACAACACAATCATTTAATTTGTGTTAACTGTAATAAAATTCAAGAATTCTGCGATCCAAGGTTACAAAAAATTATGAAATCTGCTGAAGAAATTTTAAATTTTAAAATATCAAAACACTCTTTGAATTTTTATGGTCATTGCTTAAATAATAATTGTGAAAATAAATAAAATGAAAGTAGATATTCTATTAGGACTACAGTGGGGGGATGAAGGAAAGGGAAAAATTGTTGATTTTTTAGGAAAAAAATATAATTTAATTGGGAGGTTTCAAGGTGGACCTAATGCTGGACACACAATAAAATTTAATGGATTAACAAACGTTTTACACACTATTCCGTCAGGTATTTTTCAAAAAAAAACAAAAAATTTAATTGGAAATGGTGTTGTTATTGATCCAATTATTTTTTTTAATGAACTTGAAAAACTAAAAAAAAATAAAATTTTCTACAAAAACAATCTTTTTATTTCAAGAAAAGCTCATTTAATTTTACCTACTCACAGATATTTAGATGCAGCATCGGAACTTGCTAAAGGAAAGAAAAAAGTTGGATCTACCCTCAAAGGAATCGGCCCTACTTATATGGATAAAACTGGAAGGAATGGATTAAGAGTCGGTGACATTGAATCTAAAAACTTTATTAAAAAATTTAAGACATTGACAAAAAAACATAACGAAATTTTGTTAAAACTTTATAATTATAAGGCACCTAACCAATTAGAAGATGAAAAAATTTGGTTACAATGCGTTAAAGAATTAAAAAAATTAAATATAGTTGATGGTGAATATTTTGTCAACAATAAAGAAATAAAAAGAATTCTTGCTGAGGGAGCTCAAGGGACATTATTAGATATTGATTATGGAAGCTACCCATATGTAACATCTTCAAATACAGTTGCTGCAGGTGCATGTACAGGATTGGGAATACCTCCAAATAAAATAAAGAAAGTTATAGGAATTTTCAAAGCTTATTGCACTAGAGTTGGGTCTGGACCTTTTACAACTGAATTACATGATAATATAGGAAAAGAAATACAAAAAATTGGTCATGAATTTGGCTCAACAACTGGAAGATCAAGGAGGTGTGGATGGCTAGATCTTCCGGCATTAAAATATGCAACTATGATCAATGGAATTACTGAATTAGTTATTACAAAAATTGATGTGTTATCTAGTTTAGAAAAAATAAAGGTTTGTACCCATTATAAATACTTTGGAAAAAAAATTAACCACCTCCCCTATGATCTTGATCCAAAAGAAATAAAACCAATCTACAAAGAATTTAAAGGCTGGGAAAAAGACATAACAAAAATTTCAAACTTTGAACATCTTCCGCTTAATTTAAAAAATTATATAAAATATTTAGAAAAAGAAATTAACATTCCAATAAAAATTATTTCTGTTGGACCAGATAGAAATGAAACCATATACAGATAAACAATGTTCAAAAAAAAACACGATATTTTTTTTGTATTCATACTTATTTTTTTCAGTTCATTTTCCCAGAAAGAGATAAATATTCTTCAATCTAATTTTTTGCAAAACATCAAAATAAATAATACCGAATTTGACATGTTTTGTGGTGATGTAATCGCTCAATTTAAGAAACACAAATTATACTGTGATACAATATATATTTCAAATGACGGTAAATACGTGAAAGTCAATAGTATAAAAAGTTCTAAAATAATAGATGAAAAAGGATCAAAAATTGAATCAAAAAAAATTGAATTTTTGAAAAATGATACTTTAATTAATTTTTCTCAAGAAGTTGTTTTCACTAAAAATAAAAATAGAATCACTACAGATTATTTAAGCTATAATCCTGATAAAAAAATAGTTTACTACAACAACGGAGGAAAATTAACTGACGATGAAAATACCATAACAAGTAAAATAGCTAAATTTCACTCAAAAGATGAGTTTGGACAATTTAGTGAAAATGTAAATATGAAAACAAGTAAGTATATAATTGAATCAGATAATTTAGACATAGATAATAAAAATGAAATTATATTCTTAAATAGTAGATCTAAAATATCTTTTGATAATATGTTTATAATGGGAAACTTGGGTGTTTATGATAAAAAAGAAGAAATTTTAAGTGTGTGGGGAAATGGATTTATTAAAACTGAACAAAGAGTCGTTAACTGTGATAGCATCTTTTATGATGGAGATAAAAAAACAAGTTTGTTTGGTAATATTGAAATAGAACAAGAGAATAACATGCAAATATTTTGTGAAACTCTTAATGAGTTTAATGGAATTTCTGAATTTACAGGAAAACCAAAAATAAAATTTAAATCAGAAAATAGTTCAGAAATTATAGTTGAGGGTGAAAGAATGAAACTTAATGATGATGACTCTTTATTACACATAATCAACAAAACATATATAACAAGTGATTCAATTCAGGCAAAATGTAAAAATTCCATATTTAATTTCAAAGAAAAAACTATTTGTTTGATGGAAAATCCTGTAATTTGGACAAAAGAAAGTCAAATAAGTGGTGATACTATTTTTCTTTTTACAAAAAATGAAACTCTAGATAGTATTTATATTCCTAATAATAGCTTTATTACTTCCAAAACATTGGATAATTATTTTGATCAAATAAAAGGAACAAAATTATATGGAAAGTTTAAAGAGGGTAATCTTTACAAAATTACTTTACTAGGGAATACTAAGTTAAAATACTTTGAGACTGACTTGAAAGACAATATTAGTGGTGTAAATGATATTTTGTGCAGTAGTATTTCAATCAATTTCAAAGACAGTGAAATAAAAAATATTTCATTCTTATCATTACCAGAAGCCATATATACTCCTAAAAATTTAATTAATAACGAATCACTTATTTTAGATGGTTTCATTAATAGATTTGATGAAAAAAGGTTCTAATATTATGATTTTTTATGGTACTAATATCCAATTTATATGATTAGCATATCTAAAAAAAAATAAAAAAAAATAAAAAAAACTTATTTGATAAGATTTTTTTATTAGCTTTGGTCTGTTAATTTAAATTAATATTAATTATGAAAAGAATTATTTTAACTTTTGTAGCGGTAACTGTTATGTTATTCTCTACTAACGCACAAACTAAAAAAGGTACTATCCTTTTAGGTGCGGGATCTCAATTAAGCGAAACATCATGGACTGATTTAGCTATCACTCCAAAAATTGGATATTTTATCCAAGATGGTTTAGCTTTAGGAGCAATGATTCATTTTAACACTGATGATCAGTACTTCCCATCTTATGATGGTATTGCTGTACCTAATGCAGTAACTGGTGCTACTGAAATTATTGGTGCTCACGATGAATATACTCTTACAAACAACTCTAGAACATTCGGTGTATTTGGGAGATACTATGCTGCTAGAAACTTATTTATGGAAGTAAATATGTCAAGTAGCACAACTCAATCTGAAGAATGGGGAACTATGAGTTCTTTCGATGTTGATGCTGGTGGTAATATATCATTAGTACAAACTGAAGGAGTTATGCAATCTAGATCTCAATCAACTCACGTTGGTTTTGGTATGGGTTACACACTTGTAATGAGAGAGCACATTGCTATAGAGCCTTACGTTGCACTTGACTTAATTGTTGATGGTGAAAGAGTAAGTACTGGAAATGAGTCTGTTGACTTATCTGGTTCTAGCTTCATCGCTGGTGTAAACTTTAGCTTATTCTTTTAGAGAAATAAACTAAAGAGATCAAAAAAAAAAGGGACTCATTATGAGTCCTTTTTTTTTGATTTAATTTTTAATATATTTTTTTTTCCATTCTTCAATACTTATTACCCAAGAATTTTTTAATTGTTCAATAGTCGAAATTGAATTATCAAAAATAACACAATCTGATAATAGTTTATCTTTTATATGTTTTCTAAAATCAAATAAGTTTAAAAAATATATAGATTCTGAATCATTAAATTTATAGGCAATAAAATTATTATTAATTAAACTTTTATTTAGTTTAATTCCTATGTCTTCAATTTTATTAAAGAGCTTATCAATTGCGCAACCAGTAGCGCTTACTTCGTTTGAATCAACTAAAACAATTAAGAAATTAGAATAAACAAAAAAACTTGAACTTTTTAAACTTTTTCCATGAGCATCCCAATTAGAAAAAAAGTTATTTAATTTATTAGAGATAATTTCTTTTTCATAATTTGTTAATAAAGATAAAGATTGAAAGATCCATAATCTAGAATTAGAATTATAAGAATTTATCTTTTCACTAATGAAATCTTTCATGAAAAATCTTTTTTGGCTTTTGAAATAATTTCAACAATGTCTAAAACTTCCACTTCGGATTCTTTATTTTGATTTTTTATACCATCTGTTAACATTGTGTTACAGAATGGGCAACCAGTTGCAATAATTTTTCTCTTTTTTTGAAATTTGAAATCTGATTTATTTAAATTAAAACCTAGAGTATCTAAAGCTTCTTTAGTTCGATTAATATTTATGTCATGATTACCTTTTTCAGGTTCCTTAAACATTTGAGCACCACCAGCACCACAACAAAAAGATTTATTTTTAAATCTTTTCATTTCACTAATTTTAGCTCCTGAATTTCGCAATAATTCTCTTGGAGATTTATAAATATTATTTCCTCTACCCAAATAACATGGGTCATGATAAGTAATTATTACGTCATTGTAAATTTCTTTTAGATTTAATTTATTATTTTTTATTAATTCTGAAATAAATTCAGTGTGGTGATAAACTTCATAAACACCACCTAAAGATTTATATTCATTTTTTATAGTATTATAATCATGAGGACAAGTCGTTACAATACGATTAATTTTATAACTATTCAAAACTTGAATATTCATTAATGCTTGCATTTGAAATAGAAATTCATTTCCTGAACGTTTAGCTACATCACCACTTGCTGACTCTTCAGTTCCTAATACTCCAAAGTTAATACGGCAAAAATTTAAAATATTAACAAATTCTCTTGTAATTTTTTTTGCTCTTTCATCAAAACTTCCTGCAGAACCTACCCAAAATAAGATTTCTGGCTCTTTCCCTTCTTGTTGCCATTCAGACATGGTTTTTACTTTAATTTTCATCTTCTTTGAATACTTGAATTTTTATATTTTTTTCAACTAAATCTGTAAATTTCCCTTGATATCGAGTAGCTCTAACCATATGATTATCAATCCAATGATAGTTACCTCCTCTTGGTTTATTCATTAGTAAAGCATGGTATTTAAAACCATGTTTATTTAGCCAATTTTCCGTAACCTGCCTATGAATTTCTAATCTTGAAGTAAAAAAAGTAATTATATGACCTTCCTTAAACCACTTATTGAGTGTTATTAAGGCTTCAGGATATACTTTTGCGTCTTCCATTCGTTCAGGCTCTTCATTTGGGATATCATCACAAATTGTACCATCAATATCAATTAAATAATTTTTAATTTTTTTAGGTAAAACAGGGCTAATATTATTACCATCAATTGCTTTGTCAATCAGTTTTATTTTATTCATCTTCTGTCCATTTTAATCTATCAGAGGAAGGAAAAGGCCAAGGTGCGCCATTATTTTCAATATTTGAAAACACGGTATTTAAATCTGTGGGGGCAGAAGATTCTTCCATAACAGCATATCTTCTAAGATCCATAATTATAGAAAGAGGATCAATATTTATTGGACATGCTTCAACGCAAGCATTACAAGAAGTACATGCCCATAATTCTTCATGAGTTATATAATCATTTAATAATGTTTTACCATCTTTATAATCAGAACCATTTTTATCAATTCCTTTTCCTACCTCTTCAAGCCTGTCTCGAACATCCATCATAATTTTTCTGGGAGATAATTTTTTCCCAGTGACATTCGCAGGGCATTCAGCGGTACATCGACCACATTCTGTACACGAATAAGAATTTAAAAGTTGAAGCCAATTTAAATCTTTAACGTCTTTAGCACCAAAAGTTTCTATTTGTTCTGGTGAAGATTGAGAAAACTGGTCAGTATTAGGATTCAACATAATTTCAACTTCTTTAGTGACTGAGCTCATATTATTAAACTGACCATTGGGAGATAATTTAGAATAATAGGTACTTGGAAATGCTAAAAGAATATGAAGATGTTTAGAAATAGCTAAATAGTTTAAAAAACCTAAAATTCCAATAATATGGAACCACCAACAAAATCGCTCTACAAAAATTAATGTTTGACTACTTAAATTTTCTATTAAAGGGACTATTAAAAAATTACTGATTGGAAATAAACCAACATTTATATATTTTTCTGGATAATAAACTTGTAAAATTGAATCAGCTGCATTCATTGTAAGAAAAGCAAGCATTAATAAAATTTCAAAAATTAAAATTAAATTACCATCTAATGTTGGCCAACCCTTCATTTCCGAACTTAAAAATCTCTTAACTTTTATTATATTTCTTCTTATTAAAAAAATTACAACGCATATTAAAACAAGAAAAGCAAGTATTTCAAAACTAGCTATCAAAAAATTATAGAAGGAACCTAAAAAAGATAAAACTCTGTGGGTACCAAATAAACCATCAATTATTATTTCAATTAATTCAATGTTAATAATGATGAAGCCTAAGTAAACAATTAAATGTAAAATAGCTACTAAGGGTTTATCAAACATTTTTGACTGACCAAAAGCAATAAATAAAACTCTTTTCCATCTTTCTTTTTTATTATCTGATGAAACATTTTTTTTCCCAAGATTAATATTTCTGAAAATTTTTTTAAAATTTCTATAAAAAAGAAACAGGTTTCCTGTTAAAATTAAAAAAAATAAAATTTGAAATTTATATTTAATTAAGTACTCCATAATATTTAACCTATTTTCTCAAGAGTTTAATTTCTTTAAAATATTTTTTTGGATTTTTTTCAAAATCTTCAACCAAAGATTTAATACTTTTTAAAGTTGCTTCAAATTCTTCTATTAAGTCATCACTATTGATTACTTTGGCTACAGAACCATTTCCCTGATCAATTTTATTTAAAATAGAATTAAGTTTTTTTAAATCATTATTCAGGTTAACAGAAATTTCAGGTAATGATAAAGATGATAATTCGTTACTAAAATCCGATAAATTATTGATTAAATTATTAAAGTTTTTAGCATTTTTTGATAAACTTTTTACAATATTTTCAGAATTTGAAATTATTCCGTTAACATTTTTTTCATTACTAACTATAATTCTATCAATATCACTTGTTAAAGTGGTAATTTTCTCTAATAGTTCTAAAATTGGAGAAACTACTTGCTGAATATCAAATCCATCAAACTGACGAGAGAATTGTGATATTAAACCATTTGATGAGCCATTTAAAGTGTCTCCTGGAAAAACTTTATCGCCAGGTGCTAACTTCAAAAGAATTATTTTAGTTCCTAAAAACCCATCGTCTTGAATTTCAAATAAAGATTGTTTAGTTAATTGACCTAATACTTTTGGTTCATCAATAGTTAACTCAACTAACCATGAATTATTAGATGGAATTAAAATCAAATCAGTTACTTGACCAATTACTCCACCATTGATTGTTATATCATTAGATTTTTCTAAACCATCAATATTATCATATTTAACATAAAATTTGTTATTATTAAACAGTGGATTACTATCTCCAGATAAAAATTTAATTCCAAAAAACAATGCAATTCCTGCTACAACACATATGATTCCTAAAAAAAATTCTTTGTTATGCATGCTTAGTCATTTTCTTTATCTAAAATAGACAAAACTTTGCTCAATTCTGCTTTATTTTTGTTAAAAAATCCCACAATGAAACTATCAAAAAAGCCATATTTTTTCAATTTATTTTGAAGATTTTTAATTTGATTATATGAGCTTGATTTACCATAAAAATATTTATAAAGAGAATTTTCTCTAATACAAAAAATTAAATCATTATTCAATTCATTGTTATTGAATTGAATTGAATCACTTGATGCAAAAAATTGAACAGTTAAAAAGGTATCTATGTTATCAAAGCTATCTGCATTATCATTAATGATGAGGGAATTAGTTTTAATTGAATCATTTAAAAACAAATTATTGTTACTATTCACTGTTAAAAAATCAATTTGCTTTTTATAACTACAGAATGCCTCAAAAATTGCTTTTGCTACTTCTTCTTTACCATCAAAAGAAATTAAATAGTCTTCTTCAATTTTATTTGTTATAAAACCAACCTCAATTAGAACGCTAGGCATTGTTGTTTTACTTAAAACTAAAAAACCTGCTTGTTTAACTCCTCGATTTTTTCTGTTAGATGATTTTGAAAATTCATTCTGTACTTTAGATGCAAAATCTAAAGCATATCCAATATATTTAGATTGATACATATTTAAAGCAATGTAAGATTCTGGTTCATTGGGGTTAAATCCTGCGTAGTCCAACTCAAAATCTTCCTCCATCAAAATTGATGAATTTTCTCTCATTGCAATTTGAAGATTACTATCAGACTTATGAGGACCCATTACATATGTGGATGATCCAGAAGCGTTTTCATTAGTAAATGCATCACAATGAATTGAGATAAATAAATCAGCATTGTTTTTATTAGCTATTTGAGTTCTTTTAGATAATTTAACAAACTCATCATTTTCTCTTGTATATATTACATTAATTTCTGGAAAACGACTTTTAATATATCTTCCTAATTTCAATGAAATATCAAGCGAAATATCTTTCTCATAAATCTTATATCTTCCAGTTCCTATACTACCAGGATCTCTTCCACCATGCCCTGGGTCTATAACAACTGTTTTTAAATTAAAATAATCATTTTCTTGAGAGCACAGTTTTGAGGGAAAATTAATTAAATAAAATACAAGAATTATAAAAACCAATCGTTTCAAGAGAATATTATTTTATTTTTACAAAATTTTAAGATAATTAATAAGATTAATAAATTTTGAGTTACAAAAAAATATTACTAACATTTTTCTGTATAATACTTAACGGTATTATTTTGAGCAAGAATAATATTGAATTTGAATCCGACTCAATACCAAAAAAAGAATTAGATGAAAAAATTAAATATTTTGCTAATGACTCAATAATTTATGATTTAGAACATAATGTTATTAAATTATATAATAAAGCTAAAGTCATATATAATAAAATAAATCTTGAAGCTTACTTTATCACAATTAATTTTAAAGAAAATACTTTATTTGCACAAGGAAAAATTGATACAAATAATATTTTAATTCAAAATCCAATATTTATTGAAAATGGTAAAGAATATAAGTCCAAAACAATTAAATACAATTTCAAAACTAAAAAAGGGATAATAACTAACCTTCTAACTAATGAGGGAGAAAGTTATTTACATGGAAATATTGTTAAAAAAGTTGAAGATAAAACACAATATTTGTCAAAAGGACTATATACCACATGCAATCATGAAAAGCCACATTTTTATATAAAGGCAAATAAAGTAAAATTCATAGAGGGAGAAAAAATAATTTCAGGACCTGCTAACCTTGTTATTGAAAATATACCGACTCCAATATTTTTACCCTTTGCTATTTTTCCAATCTCTAATAAAAGATCATCAGGAGTTTTATTACCAAGCTATGGGAATTCTACTGCTCTAGGATATAATCTAAAAGAATTAGGTTACTATTTTGGAATAAATGATTACGTAGATTTAAAGTTAACTGCAGATTTATTTACTAGAGGAAGTTTTAGATTTGGAGTTAATTCTAATTATAAAAAAAGATATAAATATAATGGTGGAATAAATATTAACTTTTCTAAAACTAAATTAGGGGAAAAATATAGAAATGATTTTAGTCAAAATAATGATTTTAGTATTAAGTGGAATCACCAAGAAGATCCAAAATTAAGACCTAATTCTAGATTCTCTGCCTCAGTTAATATAGCATCAAGTAGTTACTCTCAAAATAATTTATACTCTAATGATTATCTACAAAATAGTTTATCCTCAAACATTAATTGGAGAAAAAAATGGGAAGGAAAACCTTTCAATCTCTCATTAACAATGAGGCACTCACAAAATACTCTTACCAAACGAATTGATTTGACAATTCCTGAAATGAATTTTACTACAGGTAGACAAAAATTATTCAATAAATCAAATAAAACATCACTTTTATCAAATTTAGGATTTAGTTATAGTGTTAATTCGAAAACACAACTTAGTAGACCTGACAGTCTATTATTTAATAATGTTAATGAAAACATTAAATCAGGGGTAAAACATTCTATCCCAATTTCTACTTCATTTAATCTATTTAATTATTTTAATATATCTCCATCATTAAACTATACAGAGAGATGGTATTTTAAAAAAAATATACAAAATTGGAATGATGATTTGAATGAAATTTACTCTGATACCTTAACAGGTTTTTATCAGTTAAGAGATTTTAATTTATCAATTAATGCTAGCACTAAATTATATGGAATTCTTGATTTCAGAAAAAAAACCTTTAGGCATGTAATTACTCCTTCAATTTCTTTTAGTTACCATCCAGATTTTTCAAATGAATTCTGGAATATATATTCCAATGTACAAAACGACTCAATCGGCAATCAAGAAATTTATTCACACTATGATGGCTCAATTTATGGCTTTCCTAGAGCAGGGAAATTTGGAAATATTTCATTTTCTTTAAGAAATAATCTTGAAATGAAATTAAAGAATAAAGAAAATAAAAAAATAAAAATTATTGAAGATTTTTCAATTAACGGAAACTATAACTTAGCTGTTGACTCACTTAATTTAAGTCCTATTTATGTCAATATAAGAAATAAAATTTCAAAAAATTTTGATTTTCAAATGAACACAATATTAGATCCATACAAAGTTAGTGAAAATGGGGTCAGAATTAATAAGTTATATTTTGAAGATGGAAAAATAGGAAGAGTCACAAGTAGTAACTTCAACTTAAATATGAAATTCACTAATCTTGAAAAAAGCAAAAAACACAAATTCCATGTTCCATGGAATATAAATTTGTATTATAATGTAAGCTACAGAAAGCCCACAACTCAAAGTGAAATAATTCAATCGTTGAATTTTGATGGTGAAATTGGTTTATCTAAAAAATGGAATTTAAAATTTAGATCTGGTTATGATTTAAAAAATAAAGATTTTACTTTCACTTCTTTTGATCTATATAGAGATCTTCATTGTTGGGAAATGTTATTTAACTGGATTCCTTTTGGTAATAGAAAAAGTTACAATTTTGTAATAAGAGTAAAATCTGATGTTTTGAAAGACTTAAAAATTGAGAAGAAAAAAAATATATTTGATTCTAATTATTTATCCAATTTTTGATTATTTCCTTCCCATGATCTGTCAATATTGACTCGGGATGATACTGAACTCCTCTTAATTTATATTTTTTATGTTTGAATGACATAATATTATTAGACTTATCAACTGAGGTTACAATTAACTCTTTTGTTTTTTTATTATTTACCACCCATGAATGATATCTACCTACATTAAATTCGTTGGGTATATTTTTATAAAGTTTTTTGTCATTATTAAAATGTTTTACTAGGGTTTTTTTACCATGCATGACATATTTTAGATTTAATAAATTTACTCCTAAGTAGTTGGCAATAGCTTGACAACCTAAACAAATCCCAAGAATATCTTTTGACTGATAATAATTTTGAAGTATTTGAAATAATACAGGGTAATCTGAAGGCAATCCAGGACCAGGTGAAAAAATTAATTTATCATAAATTTGTATTGAATCAATATTAATTTTGTCAACTCTAATTACTTCAACTTTTTTTACATATTTTTCACATATATGCATTAAATTATAAGTAAAAGAATCAAAAACATCAATTATTAATAAATTCATAAACAAAATGAAACAAGAAATATACTCAAATAAAGCTCCAGAACCAATTGGTCCATATAGTCAATGTATAAAACATGGTAATTTAATATTTATTTCAGGTCAAATTGCAATAAATAGAGAAACAAATAAAATAATCTCAAATAATATCTTAGATGAAACAAAAATGGTTATGGAAAACTTAAAATATATTTTAGAAAAATGTAATTGTTCTTTCAAAAATGTTGTAAAATGTAGTATTTTTTTATCTGACTTAAATTTATTTGATGACGTTAATAAAATATATAGTAAATATTTTTCTGAACCTTACCCTGCCAGAGAAACTATAGAAGTAAGTAAATTGCCAAAAAATGTTAATTTGGAAATATCAGCAATTGCAATTAGTAAATAATTATATTTGAAAAAAATAAAAAAATGAATTTTGATATTATTATACTTGGTAGCGGACCTGGAGGATATGTTACTGCAATTAGAGCATCACAATTAGGTTTTAATACAGCAATAGTAGAAAAAGAAAGCTTAGGTGGAGTTTGTTTAAACTGGGGATGTATTCCAACAAAAGCTTTATTGAAAAGCGCTCAAGTTTTTGACTACATAAATCATGCTGCGGATTATGGGATTGAAATAACTAAAGCTAATGCTAACTTTAAATCAGTAATCAAAAGAAGTAGAAGTGTTGCAAATGGAATGAGTAAAGGAGTTGATTTTTTAATGAAAAAAAATAAAATCACCGTAATTAAAGGTTTTGGTAAAATCAAAAAAAATAAAAAAGTAGTTATAGTTAACGGAAGTGAAATAAAAGAAATTTCTGGAGAACATATTATCCTTGCAACTGGTGGAAGATCAAGAGAATTACCAAATCTTAAACAAGATGGTAAAAAAATTATTGGATACAGAGAGGCTATGACTCTAAATAAAATGCCAAAAAAAATGGTCATTGTTGGTTCAGGTGCTATTGGTGTTGAATTTGCATATTTTTATAGATCAATGGGAGTTGATGTTACAATTGTTGAGTTTATGGAAAATATAGTTCCTCTAGAAGATATTGACATTTCTAAAGAATTAAAAAGATCTTTCAAGAAACATGGAATCAATGTAATGACAAGTTCAACTGTTGAAAAAGTTGATATAAAAAATGATGTTTGCAAAGTCAATATCAAAACTGATAAGGGTATAGAAATTATTGAAACTGATATTGTTTTATCTGCTGTTGGAATTCAAGCGAATATTGAAGGAATTGGATTAGAAGATGTTGGTATAAAAACAGATAAAGACAAGGTTCTTGTTGATGAATTTTATAGAACAAATATTGAAGGATATTATGCAATTGGTGATATTTTACCAAATCAAGCATTAGCTCACGTAGCTTCAGCTGAAGGAATTTTATGTGTTGAAAAAATTGCTGGTCACAATCCAGATTTAATTGATTATAATAATATACCAAATTGCACTTATTGCTCTCCTGAGATTTCCTCTGTAGGTTATACTGAAGCTAAAGCAAAAGAAAAGGGATATGATTTAAAAATTGGTAAATTTCCATTTTCCGCTTCTGGAAAAGCATCTGCATCTGGACATAAAAATGGATTTGTTAAAGTTATTTTTGATGCAAAATATGGGGAATTATTGGGCTGTCATATGATTGGATATAATGTAACAGAAATGATTGCTGAAATAATTGTTGCAAGAAAATTAGAAACTACCGGAAATGAAATTTTAAAAGCTATTCACCCACATCCAACTATGAGTGAAGCAATAATGGAAGCAGTTGCTGACGCATATGATGAAGTTATTCACTTGTAAAATCTAAAACAGCATTAAAATTATATGATTTATGGGGAGCTATATATACCCCCATAGATTTAAATTGTTCTGACAGCATAATTTTTCTATGACCTAAACCACGATAATTACAATCAACAAGTAAATCTAATACAATTGCTAATGCGTCCTCTTCACCATAATAACAACATTCCCCCCATGATTTAGAGGAAATTATAGGTTTACAACCACTCCCCCTTTTCCTTTCATGGCCAACATAATCTCTTTTGCCAGATTGAATTGCATGACATTTTGCAAATAAATAAAAATCGTGATTAAAATATAATGGACCTAAAGGATCCATTTTTGTTAAAGTTTTATACAATGAATTATAATCTTTTTCACAATCAATTTTTTCCTTATTGTTGATTAAAAAAGTTTTAGCAAATAATTTAGGATTAATTCTTGCTAAATTAAGATAAAAAAAAACTTCTTTTTCTGTCTTAGTTAAGTAAGTGAATTTAGATGCAGTATTAGCAATTTTTTTTTCACTTTTAGAAAAATGATTGTCGAAAGAATCATAAGTCTGTGAAAAAGAAAAACCATTAAAAAAAATACATAGAAATAAAAACAATTTCATTTTCAAAAATTTGAAAACTAACTTAACTATTTGAAATTAAAAAATTAAAAAACAATCATTTATTTTAATAAAATGATTGTTAAATAAGTCAAATAAATTCTAATTTAAAACATAAACTACTGATAATTAATTTACTTTAATTGTATTATATCTTTTATTTATATAAATTTATATAAAATGCTGGTTATTATTAGTTTATAACGTTAATATGACATTTTGTCAATATTAAATTTTAACACCTAAATCATTAAAAATCTTTTTTTTAAATTTGAAAAAAAATAATTTATGAGGATTGATATTATCTCCGCCTTACCTTCTATTTTCAAAGGAGTTTTTGAAACATCTATTTTGAGTAGAGGAATAAAAGCTGGCATTGTAAAAGTTGAAATTCACGACTTAAGAAACTACTCAAACCACAAACAAAAAAAAATTGATGACTACGCATTTGGGGGTGGCGCAGGAATGGTTTTAAAACCAGAACCTTTAGCAAAATGTATAAGAGCTCTTAAAAAAGAAAGGAAATACAATAAAGTGATATTCATGAGTCCTGACGGCAAACAACTAAATCAAAAAATATCAAATAAATTATCACAATTAAAAAATCTAATTATTATTTGTGGGAGGTACAAAGGAATTGATCAAAGAATACGGGATTTATTTGTAGACTTGGAATTATCAATAGGAGAATATGTTATTTCCGGAGGAGAGCTACCCGCCGCAATCCTTTGTGATTCAATAATAAGATTAATCCCCGGCGTGATGAATAATGAAACATCCGCTCTATTTGATTCATTTCAAGATAATTTATTAGCCCCCCCTGTTTACACAAGACCTGCTAACTGGGAAGGAAATAAAGTTCCAGAAGTATTATTATCGGGTAATGAGAAGGAAATTACAAAATGGAGAGAACAAAAGTCAATAACTTTAACTGAAAATAGAGAAAAAAAAGAAAAATCTTAAATATTTTTTTTTTTGTTTTATAAAACTAATTTGTACTTTTGCCCGCACAACACAAATTAAAAATGAGTTTAATACAAGAAATAAGCAACGAATTAATTGAAAGAAAACAACACCCTTCTTTTAAGGCAGGAGATGAAATAACTGTCTATTATAAAGTAAAAGAGGGAAAGAAAGAAAGAACTCAGTTTTTTAAGGGAGTTGTACTTCAAAGAAAAGGGGAAAAAAGTACAGAAACATTTACAATTAGAAAAGTTTCTAATGGAGTAGGTGTTGAAAGAATTTTTCCAACTAACTCCCCTGTTATTGAGAAAATCAACGTAGAAAAAGAAGGGAAAGTTAGGAGAGCTAGAATATTCTACATGAGAGATAGATTCGGAAAAAGCGCTAGAATTAAACAAAAGAAAAGATAAATTATTTCTTCTCTACCCAAGAATTTACAATTGAGCATACTGAAGCATCACCTGTTACATTAATAACAGTTCTACACATATCTAATATTCTATCAACAGGAAGTATAACTGCTATATAAACTGGATCAATTTCTGTAACACCTAGAACTACAACTAACATAAATAATCCAGCACTTGGTACTGCAGCGGAGCCTATAGAAGCCAAAACTGCCGTCATTGCTATTAATAACTGATCTGATAGGGACAAATCTATACCTAATATCTGAGCTAAAAAAACAACCGCAACACATTGATAAAGACTTGTTCCGTCCATATTAACTGTAGCACCAATTGGAAGAACAAAGCTAGAAACTTTGTTTGGTACTTTTAAATTGTTATTTACACAATCCATAGTTACTGGTAAAGTCGCTGCACTAGAGGAAGTAGAAAATGCTAATATTTGAGCTGGAGAAATAGATTTAAAGAATTTACGATATGAAAAATCTCTAATAAAAAACCTCATCAATAATGGATATATAACAAGGGCCATAATTACTAAACCTATTAAAACAACAAGGGAATACAAACCCAATCCCATAATAATTTGTATTAAACCACCATCATTTCCTGAGGAAAGATTAGACAACGTACCAGCCAATAAACAAAAAATAAAAAAAGGAGAATAATTAATAACAATATCTACCATTTTTAAGAAAACATCATTAAGAGAGTCTACTAATAAATCTAACTGGTCTTTTTTTCTCTTATCAATAAGAATTAATACTGAACCAAAAAATATAGCAAAAAATATAATTTGGAGCATAGCTTTATTATCCCCAAGAGCGTAAAAAATATTGTTTGGAACCATATCAACTATAAACTGTAATGGACTTTCATCGGAGTTAATTTCAACTTGCTCTTGAATAGCACTTACTTTTTTATTTTCTTTAAAATCAATAATATCAAAACCTTTTCCGGGACCAATTTGATTAACTAAAAAAAGACCGATCAAAACAGAAAAACAAGTGGTTGTTAAATACAAAAGAATTGTTTTAGAACCCATTCTTCCTAGCTCTGAAATACTTGATAGATTAGAAACTCCTTTTATAATTGAAAAAAGAACAAGTGGAACCGCTATGAGTTTTAATAATCTCATGAATATATCACCAAAAGGAGCAAGCCAATTAGTGTTAAAAGAATTTAATAAAAGTAAATTTTCAGAGATAAGAGCCCATATAACGCCTGTAATCATAGCAATTAGTATTTTCCAATGTAAAGCCATATTTTAAGTTTTTTTTAAGTTATCAATTTTAGATGAAAAATTTAATAAGTACATATCCATTAAACAAATAGCAGTCATAGCCTCAACTACTGGTACGGCTCTAGGCAACACACAAGGGTCATGCCTACCTGAATTGAGAAAGGAAACCTCTTCACCTTTGTTATTTACAGTATTTTGTCTTTTTTTTATGCTTGAAGTTGGCTTGAACGCAACTTTAAAGTAAATATCTTGACCATTACTAATCCCGCCCTGTATTCCCCCAGAATTATTTGAACTTGTTTCAACTTTATTATCTTTTTTAATAAAGATATCATTATACTCAGAACCTTTTAATTGACAGGAACTAAAACCTAAACCAAATTCAATTCCTTTTACAGCATTAATACTCATAATAGAAAAGGATAAGCTTGCATTTAATTTATTATATAAAGGCTCTCCTAGACCAACAGGAACACCTTTAACAACAGTACTAATACAACCACCCAAACTGTCCCCCTCCTCTTTGGTTTTTTCAATAAACTTTTTCATTTTTCTAGCTAAATCAAAATCTGGACAACGAATATCATTTTCATAAATTTTTGATAAATCTAATTCATTATAATTTTTTTCTAATTTCAAAGAGTTAACACTAGAAACAAAAGAATATATATAGATTTTTTTTGTTTTTAAAAATTGTGAAGCGATCTCTCCAGCAACAACTCTACACGCTGTTTCTCTAGCAGATGACCTTCCTCCCCCTAAAAAATCTCTTATTCCATATTTTTTTTCATATGTAAAATCAGCGTGTGAAGGCCTGTAAATATTTTTTAAATTAGAGTAATCTTTATGGTTTTGGTTGTTATTTTTTATCATAAATGCAATTGGAGCTCCTGTTGTCACTCCATCAACTAGTCCAGATGAGAACTCCACATTATCGTCTTCTTTTCTCTCAGTAGAAATATTAGAAAAGCCTGGCCTTCTAAAATTAAGTTTTTTTTGAACATCACTAATATTAATTTTAAAACCTGCAGGAAAACCATCAATCACTCCCCCAATAGAAACACCATGAGATTCTCCAAAAGTAATTATCCGTAATATTGAACCAAAAGTATTAGACATATGACAAACAAATATATCAATTGTATTTTTTATCTTGTAATATATTTCAAAACATGAAAAAAACATTAATTAAAAATATCGGTTCATTAATTACTGTTAGCTCTAATTCAGAGTTAAAAAAAGGTAGTGAAATGAAAGAATTACCTTTCATAAAAAATGCTTGGTTAAAAATAAAGGATAATAGAATTTTAGATTTTGGAGGAATGGATAATTGGGAAGGGATTGATGATTGGAATGAATTTAATATAATAGATGCAGAAGAAGGAACAGTACTACCATCATGGTGCGATAGTCACTCTCATATTGTATACGCCGGTAGTAGAGAACAAGAATTTGTAGATAAAATAAATGGCTTGTCTTACGAAGAAATAGCTAAAAAAGGGGGAGGAATATTAAATTCTTCGTTAGTTTTAAAAACCACATCTGAACAAGATTTATATAATCAATCCATGAAAAGAATTGATGAAGTTATAAAAGGTGGAACAGGTGCAATTGAGATTAAAAGTGGATACGGTCTTGATACTGAACAAGAAATTAAGATGTTGAGAGTTATAAAAAAAATCAAAGAAACAAGCCCTATTACAATTAAATCAACCTTTTTAGGCGCTCATGCAATTCCAAATAGTTATAAAGAGAATTCTGATCAATATGTTCAAAAAATAATTAATGAAATGATTCCTGAAATAGCTAATGAAAAATTAGCAGATTATATAGATGTATTTTGTGATAAAGGTTTTTTTACAGCTGAACAAACAGAAAAAATATTAAAAGCAGGTTTAGATTATGGTTTAAAAGGAAAAATCCATGCCAATGAATTAGATTTTTCAGGAGGTATACAAGTTGGAGTTAAAATGGGAGCAATTTCTGTAGACCATTTAGAATTCACCTCCGACGAAGAAATAAAATGTTTAAAAGATTCTAAAACTATACCCACCCTATTACCAAGTACTGCTTTTTTTCTTGGCTTAATTTATCCTCCAGCAAGAAAAATGATTGATTCTGGATTACCAATTACATTGGCAAGTGATTACAACCCTGGATCGTCTCCATCAGGTAATATTGAGTTCATTTTATCCCTTGCATGTATAAAATTAAAAATGACTCCAGAGGAAGCAATTAATGCGTTAACAATAAATGGTGCACATGCAATGGAAGTTCAAAATGAGCTCGGGAGTATTGAAAAAGGTAAAATAGCCAACCTAATTATAACAGAAAAACTTCCTTCAAACGCATTTATTCCCTATTCTTTTGGTAAATCTTTAATAAAAAAGGTAATAATACAAGGAAAATTATACAATGATTACAACACAAAATAATTAAACTTTGTATCTTTGAATCGATTAAATTGAATTATGAAAAAAAATTCCCTTTTTGTTTTTGTTTTAATATCATCAATTTTATCTGCTCAAATTGTAGATGAATATCCTTTTGAAGCTGTTTATGAATTGTGTGGAGAGGAATCTATAGAATTAAGTACCCCTGAGGGTTATGACGTTATTTTTTGGTACGAATTACCTTTTATTCCAGAAGAAAATCCATTAATTCATACCACAGGTACACTAACTGTAGATATTAACAGTGTTTGGGCTGATGTTGATTATATTGCTTGGGAAGGAACAGATGGAACTAATTTATTTTATGATACAATTCAAATAGTATACTTAGATTTTCCCATTGCCCAAATAGATATAGAAAACTACTCTAATGACAAAGTCACAATGTGCGTTACTGATGAGGACATTACACTTAACGCAACTACACAAAACTCCTCAGATACATATGAATGGTTTTTAAATGGAATTTCAACTGGAATCACAACATCACAAATTAATGTTTTACAAACAGAATATAATTTAAATGATGAAAATTATTATTTCGTTGAAGTAACAAATTCCTGTGGAACAGAACAATCTGATGAAGTATCTATCACAATTAACGAATGTAATTGTGAGTTTACTATTCCCAATGTATTTACTCCTGACGGAGACGGAGTAAACGATTTATTTCCAGAAGGTGATTTAGAAAGAACATTGGAAACAAATATCAATTGTAGTGCAACCAAATACTTGTTAAGAGTATATGATAGAATTGGAAGAACTGTTTATAAATCAGAAGGATATAACCAACCTTGGAACGGAAAAAGAAGAAAAAGTAATGCTGATTGTAAAGAAGGAGTTTATTTCTACAGACTTGAATTTATCTTAAATGAATTCACTGACCAAAATAAAATCAAAGTAAAGTCTGGTGCCGTATCTATTTTTAGAGAAGATTAATCATGGAAAAAAAAATTATTGAGTGTGTTCCTAATTTTTCAAATGGAAGAGACAAATCTGTTATTGATGACATCACAAATCAAATTAAATTAGTTGAAGGAGTAAAATTATTAAGTGTTGAACCTGGAGAGGCTACAAATAGAACTGTAGTTACTTTGGTAGGTGAACCTGAAAAAGTTATTGAAGCGGCATTTCAAGCAATAAAAAAAGCTTCTGAGCTAATAGATATGAGCAAACAAACTGGTGAACATCCTAGAATGGGAGCTACTGACGTATGCCCTCTTATACCTATTTCAGGAATTAGTATGGAAGAAACTGTTAGCTACGCAAAAAAACTTGGAAAACGTGTTGGTGAAGAATTAAAGATACCTGTTTATTTGTACGAAGATGCTGCGACAAAACCTGAGCGAAAGAATCTTGCTAACATTAGATCTGGTGAATATGAAGCTCTAGAAGAGAAATTAAA